>JBPYDO010000167.1:0-15625 GCA_051985755.1 Reyranella sp.
TTTTCGCGATTGGAAGCGCGACGACTGGATCAAGGCGATCGACGCCAACATGTTGACACCGATCGAGTTCATCAAAGCGAGCGTCGACGGCATGATGAAACGCGGCTTTGGGCGCATCGTGAACATCACCTCGAGTTCGGTGAAGGCGCCGATCGACATCCTGGGTCTAAGCAACGGAGCGCGCAGCGGCCTCACCGGCTTCGTCGCCGGGGTCGCGCGGGTCACGGTGAAGCACGGGGTGACCATAAACGGCCTGTTGCCGGGACCCTTCGCGACGGACCGGCTGCGCAGCACCTACAGGACCAGAGCGTCGAAGAGCGGCAAGAGCTACGAGGAGGAATACAAAGCGGGCGAGAAGGCGCACCCGGCGGGCCGCTTTGGCACGCCAGAGGAGTTCGGTGCCGCCTGCGCCTTCCTGTGCAGCGTGCACGCCGGCTACATCACCGGCCAGAATCTCCTGATGGACGGCGGCCAGTATCCCGGCACCTACTGAGCTCAGTCATCTGGCAGGTCGCGCGGCCTGACGAAGGCCACAAGAGCGGTGGAGGCGGGCGCCAGCGCCCGCCAACGCTCGATGGGAGCGCGCAGGGAGACGAGCGCGCCGGTCGGCAGCTTGGCCTGCAGGGCCGACAGCAACCCGGCCTTGCCTTGGCCCGCAAGTTCCACGGCAAAATGCCAGAGCCCTTCGTTGTGTCCGATCAGCAGCACGGTGCCGACCTCGTCCGACAGCGCCCGCAGCCGCTGGAGCAGCGCCTCCTCCCCAGCCAGATAGAGGCCCCTCTCAAGGGCGATCGGTGGGGCGGGCGGTTTCAGCAGGGGTACCAGAGGCGCCAAGGTTTGGCGGGCGCGCACGGCGGTCGAGCACAGGATCAGATCGGGACGCGGCGCTTTCTTGGTGATGTGGCGGGCCATCGCGTCGGCCGAACGTTCTCCCCGACCACTCAACGGTCTTTCATGGTCGCCCAGCCGGGCGTCACCCCAGGACGATTTGGCGTGCCGCAGCAGAAGGATGTTCTTCATCCTTGCCTTTCGTGAAATCCTTTTAAATCAACTGTTTAGTGAATTCCCATGACATCGTCATGCAGAGACGCTACCGTTTCTGTGAACAATTTCAAAGGAGTGGCCCCCTCGGGGGCGACCATGGACGCCCTCAGTACGCGCGCGCCCGTTGATCTGGCGCCGGCAGCCATCTCGGCTAACAGCCCTCGGCGGTTTATCAATCGCGAACTGTCCTGGCTTGCCTTCAATACGCGCGTTCTGGAGGAAGCCAGCAACCGGCGCCACCCCTTGCTGGAGCGCGTTCGCTTCCTGTCGATCTCCGCCGCCAACCTCGACGAGTTCTACATGGTGCGCGTGGCGGGCTTGGTCGACATGCTGCCCAATCGCTCGACAATGCTCAGCGACGACGGCCTCACGCCCGCCGAACAGCTGGCCGCCATCCGCGACCGCGCCTCAATCCTGATGGCCGAGCAGCAGCGCGTCTGGGCGACCCTGCAGGAGGAGCTTCGCGAGGCCGGCATCAGCGTTCTCGGCGGATCGGAATTGGCCGACAGCGAGCGCGCCTGGCTCGAGCAGTACTTCATCGATCAGATATTTCCGATCCTGACTCCGCTCGCCATCGACCCGGCGCATCCGTTTCCCTTCATTCCCAATGGCGGGTTCTCGGCGCTGCTCAAGCTGCAACGCAAGGACGACAAGCGCCCGCTGATGGCCTTGCTGCCGCTGCCGCCGCAGGTCGATCGGTTCGTGCGCCTGCCGGGGGCGGCCATCCGCTTCCTGCCCCTGGAAGAACTGATTTCGATCTTCCTGCCGCGACTGTTCCCCGGCTACGAGGTGCTCGCGCGCGGCTTTTTCCGCCTGATCCGCGACAGCGACGTCGAGATCAACGAGGAGGCCGAAGATCTCGTCCTGCTCTATGAAAGCGCGCTGAAGCGCCGCCGCCGCGGCGACCTGATCTCCATCGCGGTCGACACCGCGATGCCGGCCGAGCTGCGCGACTTCCTGTTCGACCAGCTGGCTGTCACGGGATCGAGCCAGACCGTGCATGTCTTCGAGCTGGAGAGCATGCTCAACATCGAGGACGTGAAGGCCGTCATCGTCGATGATCGCGCCGACCTCAAGTTCGTGCCCTACAACGCCCGCTTTCCCGAACGCATCCGAGACTTCGGTGGTGACTGCTTCGCCGCCATCCGCGCCAAGGACATCGTGGTCCATCACCCGTACGAGAGCTTCGACGTGGTGGTGCAGTTCCTGCGCCAGGCGGCGCGCGATCCTGCAGTGGTGGCGATCAAGCAGACGCTCTATCGCACGTCGGCGGACTCGCCGATCGTCAAGGAGCTGATCGCCGCCGCCGAGGCCGGCAAGACGGTGACGGCGCTGGTCGAACTGAAGGCGCGTTTCGACGAGGAAGCCAATATCCGCTGGGCCCGTGACCTAGAGCGTGCCGGCGTGCAGGTGGTCTACGGCTTCATCGACCTCAAGACCCACGCGAAGGTTTCGATGGTGGTGCGCCGCGAGGCGTCGGTGATCCGCACCTACGTGCACTTCGGCACCGGCAACTATCATCCGATCACGGCCCGCAGCTACACCGACCTCTCTTTCTTCACCTGTGAGCCGGCAATGGGTCGCGATGCGGCTCGCCTGTTCAATTTCATGACCGGCTATGCGCGGCCGGAAAAGATGGAGAAGATCGCCTTTGCGCCGGTGACGCTGAGGCCGACCCTCTATGCGCTGATCGACGCGGAGATCGTAAAGGCCAAGGCTGGCAAGCCGGCGGCGATCTGGGCCAAGCTCAATTCCCTGGTCGATTCGGAGCTGATCGACCGGCTTTATGCCGCCTCGCAGGCCGGCGTGCAGATCGACCTCGTGGTGCGCGGCATCTGCTGCCTGCGGCCGGGCGTGCCCGGCCTCAGCGAGAATATTCGCGTCAAGAGCATGATCGGCCGCTTTCTCGAGCACGCCCGCATCGTCTGCTTCGGCGGCGGGTACGCCCTGCCGTCCATCCACGCCAAGGTATTCATCTCCTCGGCCGACTGGATGCCGCGCAACCTCGACCGGCGGGTCGAGCTTCTCTGCCCGGTCGAGAACCCCACGGTGCACGAGCAGGTCCTCGACCAGATCATGGTGGCCAACCTCAAGGACGATGGCCAGAGCTGGACCATGCGGGCTGACGGCAGCTACGTGCGCTGCCGGTCCGGCAAGGAACCTTTCATCGCCCACCACTATTTCATGACTAACCCCTCGCTCTCGGGACGGGGCAGTGCCGTCCGGCTGAGTGGCGCGGTTCCGAGGCTCGTTCTGAGCTCCTGAGGGGTCTAGCGGCGTCACGTCGCGCCGGAATTGTCGCTGCAATTCCGTCCCGTTTCGGCTAGAGGGAAGCGCGCATGGACGGCGAACGGACCGCACAAGGCCGGATCGATCAGGCCCCCGTCGAAAGGGGCCGCGGCTCGAAGGGGCGCGTCGGGATCATCGACGTCGGCTCCAACTCGATCCGTCTGGTCGTCTATGAGCGGGCGAGCCGGGCGCCGCTGCCCGTCTTCAACGAGAAGGTGCTGTGCGGCCTGGCGCGCGGGCTCGATGCCACGGGCCGGCTCAACCAGGCGGGCGTCGACATGGCCCTGGCCAACATCGACCGCTTCGCCGCGCTTGCCCACAACATGAAGGTGACGTCGCTCGATTTGCTGGCGACAGCGGCCGTGCGCGACGCCGCCGATGGGCCCGAGTTCATGAAGGAACTGGCGCGGCGGCCGGGCATCGCGGCCCACATTGTGAGCGGTCAGGACGAAGCGCGTTATTCCGGCTATGGCGTCTTGTGCGGAATGCCCGACGCCTCCGGCGTGATGGGCGACCTGGGCGGCGGCAGCCTGGAGCTGGTGGCGATCGGCCGCGGCAGGATCGGCTCCTCGAGCACCCTCCCAGTCGGCCCATTGAGGCTGATGTCCTCGGGCAAGGGCGACCCCAAGCGTGCCGTGATCGATGCCATCGAGGACGTCCGCTGGCTGCGCGAGGAGACCGGCAAGACGTTCTATGCCGTCGGCGGCGCCTGGCGATCCTTTGCGCGCCTGCACATGGAACAGGCGGGATACCCCCTGCACATCATCCATCACTACGACATCGCCGCCGACGAAGCGCGCGCCGTGGCGCGCCTGATCGCCGTGCAGAGCGCCAAGTCGCTGGAGAAAATGCCCGGCGTATCCCGGCGTCGCGTCGACACGCTGCCGCTCGCCTGTCTGGCGCTCGACCGGCTTCTCGCGGCGCTGAAGCCGCGCAATGTGGTGTTCTCGGCTTTCGGCTTGCGCGAAGGTTTCTATTATTCCCGCCTGAGCGACAATGAACGGGCGCGCCATCCGTTGATTGCCTTCGCCGAGGAGCAGGGCGCCGACTGGCGGCGCTTCGATCTGTCGCCCATCGAGATCTTCGACTGGCTGACGCCGGTATTCGCCGGCGAAAGCGAGCAGGAGCGCATCCTGCGCACCGCCGCTTGCCATCTGAGCGACATATCGTGGAACGACCATCCCGACTACCGCGCCGAGCAGGCCTATGTCCGGGTCCTGCATCTTCCGGCCCCTGGCTTGAGCCATCGCGACCGGGCCGTGCTCGCCATGACGCTGACCTATCGGTACAAGAGCGACCCGAAGTCGGCGATGCTCGAAACCGCGCTGCGCCTGTCCGATGGCAAGGGAAGGGCGTTCGCGCGCCGGCTGGGCGCCTGCCTGCGGCTCGCCTACAACCTCTCGGGTGGAGCTCCGGGCTTCCTGCCGAGGATCCAGCTGCGCCGAACCGAGCGCGACCTCAGACTGGTGGTGCCGGACGATCTCAAACGCGCCCTGGGCGATGTCACGGCGCGCCGCCTCGAAAGCGCGGCCGAAGCCTTCGACCTGAAATCGGTGATCGCGCCCGGCTGATCGCTCGAGGCGGTGCTCGGTCGGCCGCGCTACTTCTTGGGGCTGACGGGCAGCAGCTTGGCATGCTCGCCTTCCAGCGCCAGCGCCAGCTTGCCCTCGATCAGGTCGACGGCGTCGGTGCCGAAGATCTCCTTGCGCCAGCCGGTGAGAGCATGAACGTCGCGCTTGCCGGCGGCCAGTCGATCGAGTTCGTCGCCGCTGGCGACCAGGCGCGCCGCCACCCCAGCCTGCTCGGCCTTGAGTCGCAGCAGGGTACGCAGCAGGTCGACGACCGCGCCGGGTGCACGCAGCTGTTCGGGTGGCTTGTCGCGCGACGGCAGGTCCGACTCGGGCAGCTTGCGCGCCTTGTCGATCGCCTCCAGGAGCTCACGGCCCTGCCAGCCTTCGGCAAAACCCCGGCCGAGACCGCGGGTGAGGGCGAGTTCCTCGGCGTTCTTGGGCGCATGGCTGGCGATTTCGAGGAGCTGCTCGTCGCGCAGCAGCCGCTGCCGCGGAATGTCGATGCGCTGAGCCGTGCGCTCGCGCCAGGCGGCGACCTCCTTGAGCGTACCCAGCAGGCGCGGCGAGGCGCCGCGCGGCTTCAGCCGCCGCCAGGCCATCTCGGGATCGGCCCGGTAGGTCGCGGGATCGTTCAGGACCGCCATCTCCTCGGAAATCCACGAAATGCGACCGGTCTTGGCGAGCTGCCGATGCAGCTTCTCGTAGACGATCCGTAGGTGCGTCACGTCGGACAGCGCATAGGTGATCTGGCGTTCGCTGAGCGGCCGGCGGCTCCAGTCGGTGAAGCGGCTGGACTTGTCGATGCGCGCCTTGGCGAGCTTGGTCGCGAGGGACTCGTAGGATGCGGCCTCGCCGTGACCGCACACCATGGCCGCCACCTGGGTGTCGAACAGCGGCTTGGGCACCTTGCCCGAACGCAGGAAGAAGATTTCCAGGTCCTGGCGGGCGGCGTGGAAGACCTTCAGGACCTTCGGATTGGCCATCAATTCGTCGAGCGGCGCGAGGTCGATGCCGTCGGCCAACGCATCGATCGCCGCCGCCTCGTCGGGTCCCGCCACCTGGGCCAGGCAGAGCTTGGGCCAGTAGGTTCGCTCCCGCATGAACTCGGTGTCGACCGCGACGAATTCGGCGCCTGCCAGGGGCTTGCAGAAGGCCGCCAGTTCGTCAGTCGTCGTTATGAGCTTCATTGCATGTGATCTATAGCGGGCGCTGCGGTTCGGGCAAGGTTGCCGCAGCGGAAATAGGGCCGTTCGCTTGACTTGACCGGACAATCCGTGCCTTTTCCCGGCCGTCCAAACCCGGAAAATGCGCGATGTCTTCCGTCTACCGAACCCACACGTGCGGCCAATTGCGTCCGGAACATGTCGGCCAGGGGGCGCGGCTGTCCGGCTGGGTCCAGCGCAAGCGCGATCACGGTAACCTGCTGTTCATCGACCTGCGCGATCACTACGGCGTGACCCAGATCGTCGTCGATGTGGCCAGCCCGGTGTTCAGGACGGCTGAGGCGGTACGCAACGAGAGTGTGGTCACGGTGAGTGGCAAGGTCGTGGCCCGGGACAAGACGACGGTCAATCCGCGGCTCGCGACCGGCGAGGTCGAACTCGACGCCCAGGAGATGACCGTCCAGTCGATGGCCGAGCCGCTGCCGATTCCGGTCTACATCGAAAACGACACCACGCCGGAAGAGCTGCGGCTGAAATACCGCTTTCTCGACCTGCGCAAGGACAAGCTGCATCGCAACATCATGTTGCGCAGCCATGTGATTGCCTCGCTGCGCCGGCGCATGATCGCCCAGGGCTTCACGGAGTTTCAGACGCCGATCCTCACTGCCGACAGCCCGGAGGGCGCGCGCTCCTACCTGGTGCCGAGCCGGCTCCATCCTGGAAAGTTCTACGCGCTGCCGCAGGCGCCGCAGATGTTCAAGCAGCTCCTGATGGTGTCGGGCTTCGACCGCTACTTCCAGATCGCGCCGTGCTTTCGCGACGAAGATGCGCGCGCCGACCGAGCGCCGGGCGAGTTCTATCAGCTCGATTTCGAGATGAGCTTCGTCACCCAGGAGGACGTGTTTGCCGCCATCGAGCCGGTCCTGCACGGCGTGTTCGAGGAATTCGCCTCGTTCGGCCGCGAGACGGCACACAAGGTGACGGCGCTGCCGTTCCCGCGCATTCCCTATGCCGAAGCGCTGCTGACCTATGGCACCGACAAGCCTGACCTGCGCAATCCGCTGCGGATCTTCGACGTCGGCGAGGTGTTTGCCGGCTCCGACTTCAAGGTCTTCGCCGGCATCGTGGCGCAGGGCGGCGTGGTGCGCGCCATCGCCGCACCTGGGGCCGCGGCGCAGCCCCGCAGCTTCTTCGACAAGCTCAACAGCTGGGCGCAGGGCGAGGGCAAGCCCGGCCTGGGCTACATCGTCCTCGAAGGCGGGGCAGGGAAGGGCCCGATCGCCAAGTTCGTGGCCGACCAGAGGCTTGCCAAGCTCAAGGCGCTCACCGGCGCCCAGGACGGCGATGCGGTCTTCTTTGTCGCCGACAAGCCGGAACCCGCGTGGAAGTTCGCCGGCCAGGCACGCACCAAGATCGGCCAGGAAATGCGCCTGGTCGCCGAGAGCGAATTCGCGTTCTGCTGGATCGTCGACTTCCCGATGTTCGAGTACGACGAGACCGCCAAGAAGATCGACTTCAGTCACAACCCCTTCTCGATGCCGCAAGGGGGGCTCGAGGCGCTCGAGACCCAGGACCCGTTGACGGTCAAGGCCTGGCAGTACGACATCGTGTGCAACGGCATCGAGCTGTGCTCGGGCGCCATCCGCAACCATCGGCCTGACATCATGTACAAGGCCTTCGGCATCGCGGGCTACAGCCGCGAGGACGTCGAAAAGCGCTTCGCCGGCATGCTGAACGCGTTCCGCTACGGTGCGCCGCCGCACGGTGGCGCGGCGCCCGGCGTCGATCGCATCGTCATGCTGCTCGCCGACGAGCCAAACATCCGTGAGGTCATCACCTTCCCGATGAACCAGCAGGCGGTCGATCTCATGATGGAGGCGCCGACCGAAGTGCCGCTGGAGCGGCTGCGCGAACTGCACCTCGCGCTCCGCCTGCCGCAGCCGAAGAAGGAGTAGACCGCGCCTCCGGCCTGTGCACCGACATTGACCGAAAGGGGAAAAGCACGTATATACAGAATGTTATAATAAATACTTAAGAAGTGACATGAGCTTTCCCCGGCTCGTCGTTCTCGTGCTTCCCGTGGTTCTCGGTGTGCCGCTTTTGGCAGGCGGCTGCGCCGCTCCGGTCGTGGCCGGAGCAAGCTATGGCACTGACGCCGCTTCGTTGGTGGGCAGCGGCAAGACCACGTCGGACCATTTCATCTCGATCGTCTCCAAGCAGGACTGCGCGCTGTGGCGCATGTTCCGCAACCAGGACATCTGCCGCAAGCGGGAGGGCGATCCCAACCCCTACAACGTGAACTATGACGAACCCTTTCGGCAGGTGAGCGAAGGCGGCGTCGAGTATGCGCCGGCGCCGCATTCACCCGCCGATGCTCCACCGGCAAGCTGGGACAGCGCGGCTTACCCGGCTCCGCCGCAGACTCCGGCTTCTCAGCCGGCAGCGGCAGCGGCGACGGCGCAGGCCGAGCCTGCCGCGGTTCAACCCGAAGCCGCGCCGCCTCCCGAGGTCGCGCCGGCTCCGGCTCCGGCCAAGGCCAAACCGGCAAAGGCCAGGCACGCGAAGACCAAGAAGGCGAAGGCTGCGCACCCGCGCCACATCAAGAAAAAGCCGGTCAAGCAGCCCGCACCAAGTCCGGCGGCGCCTTCCCCTTGAGCAGAAAGGCCTCGAGATTGTCGAGCGCTTTGAAGCCCATGGCATTGCGGGTTTCCACCGTGGCCGATCCCATGTGCGGCAGCAGAAACGCATTGGCGAGGTCGTAGTAGCCAGGGTTGAGCTTGGGCTCGCCGTCGAAAACATCGAGTCCTGCCGAGGCGAGGTGACCGCTCTTGAGGGCGGCGATCAGCGCCTCGTCGTCGACGACGCCGCCGCGCGCCGTGTTGACCACGATGGCCCCGCGCGGCAGGCGGGCGATGCGCGCCGCGTTCAGCCATTTGCGGGTCTCGGGCGTCAGCGGCGCGTTGATCGACAGAAAATCGCACTGCGGCAGCATGGCATCGGCATCGGCGTGGAAGACAGCGCCGTTCTCTAGGGCGGGCGAGAGGCGCGTGCGATTGCTGTAATGGAGGACCATACGGAAGGCGCGGGCACGCTCGGCCATGGCCTGGCCTATCCGCCCCATGCCGAGGATGCCGAGGCGCTTGCCGGTCACCTGCACGCCCATGAGCTGGGTCGGCGTCCAGCCGACCCAACCGTGGGCACGCAGCATGGTCGTCCCCTCATGCGCCCGCCGGGCGGCGCCCAGCAGGCAGAGCATGGCGATATCGGCCGTGGCGTCGGTCAGCACATCCGGCGTGTTGCTGACCAGGATATTGCGCTTGGCAGCCGCTGCGACGTCGATGTGCTCGTAGCCCACCGAGAAGGTGGCGATCATCCTGACGGACGGCGGCAACTTGCCTAGCGTTTCGGCCGTGAAAGGGTCGCCGGCGGCGCACATGATGCCGTCGAAACCCTCGGTCTCCCTGGCAAGGGCCGGACCATTGAACAGTCGGTCCTCGGGATTGAGCCGGGCGTCGAAATTGGCGGCCAGCCGCGCCTCCACGTCGGGTGGAAAATGCCGCGTCGCGAACACTCTCGGTTTGCGGTCGGTCATGAGCGAACTCCTCCCCTGTGCAGCCTCGCCGCAGTCGATGATTCTGGTATTCCGCGCGCATGGATATTACGCTTGGCTGTCCGGCTACAAGGCCTAGTCCCCCAGCCAATCGCCCGTTGCCCACGTATAGTTTTCGCCATTCTCGCGTCCAAGCTGCGGCCTCGATCGCCGCTGTCGCCGCCGTCCTCTTGCTGGTCTTGTGGATAAGCGATCGGGCGCACGCACAGCAGCAAGGGGATCCGAAGGATCTCGAGGTCGTGCTGGTGCCGCACCGTGCGACCTATGACATGAAGCTCTCGGTAGCGCGCGCAAACAGCGGTATCGTCGAGGTCAATGGCAACATGGTGCTCGAGACCGTCGATTCCTGTGACGGTTGGGAAATCAAGCAACGCATCAAGCTCACCTTCCTGCGCAACGACGGCGAGGAGTTCGAGACCGATTCGAGCTTCACCAGCTACGAGTCGAAGGACGGACTGGAACTGCGGTTCAGCGTACGCAACGCGCAGAACGACGAAGTCGAGGAAGAGCTGCGTGGCCGTGCCGACCTCGAGGGGCTCGGCGGCAAGGGACGGGCGAGCTTTACTCTGCCGGAGCCGCGCAGCTTCGACTTGCCTGTCGGCACGCTGTTCCCCACTACCCACCTGATGCGTGTCATCAAGCACGCCCGCGAAGGCGACAAATCGGTGTCCTACAAGGTGTTCGACGGGGCGCGGCTGGATGGCGCGTTCCAGGTCAACGCGGTGATCGGCAAGCCGCCGCGGCCCGTCGCCGGCACGCCGCCGGTGCATGGCGATGTCGGGTTGCTGCGCAACCAGCAGGCCTGGGGCGTGCGTTTTGCCTTCTTCGCCAGCGGCGACCAAGGGGCGCAGCCGGAGTACGAGCTCGCGCTCGACCTGCTGGCCAACGGCATCGCGCGGTCCATGTTGCTCGACTACGGCGATTTCGCGGTCGACGCCCATCTCGTGCAATTGCAGGCCGTGCCGAGGCCGAAATGTTGAGCCTCCGTTGGATCTTCGCTGGGATCGCCGCTGCGAGTTGTTTGCCAGCCGCAAGTGCCGGGGCATGGGCGCAGGACGTGCAGCCGCATCGGGCCGCCTATGCCGTGTCGATGCTCGAGCACGGCAAGCCGAGCGCCGCCACGTCAGGTACCTACGCCTTCGAGCTGAAGGCCACCTGCACTGGCTACATCGTCAATCAACTCCTGCGCATGGAGATCGACGGCAGCCGCGCCACGATCGTGAGCGAGCAGCAGTCGCAAATGACGGAGAGCCGCGATGGCCGGCGGTTGACATTCGAGCATCGCTCGACAACGAACGGCCGCACGGCGAGCTTGATGAAGGGCGAAGCTACGCTCGACCAGGACGGCAAGGGCGAGGCGCGCTTCAGCGAGCCGGCCGGCCAATCGGTCGCCCTGCCGGCCGGGACGATGTTTCCCATCGCGATCTCGCGCGCCACAGTGCGGCACGCCAAGGCGGGCGATGCCGGTTTCGACGCGCTGTTCTTCTTCGGCGAGAAGGTCAAGCCGCCACAGGCGGTGAACGTCGTGATGGGCCGGGTGCCCAAGCGCCTGGCCGACCTGCAGATCCCCGCCGAGGCCAAGGCCCTGGTCGAAGGCCATCCCCGCTACTACTACCGCGGCGGCTTCTTCGATGACGATGCGAAGGGGAAGGGCGAACGGGCCGCCTTCGAAATGAGCAGCCTGGTGCTGGACAACGGCATCGAGCTTTACGGCACGCACGAAGAGGGCGACGGCGGGATCGAGTACCGGGTGACGCGGTTGGAGGCGCTGCCCAAGCCGCACTGCGACTAGGGTCGGTCCGCCTTAGTCGGCCAAAGCCAGGCCGCGCCGCGCACGCCGCTCGAATCGCCGAAGCGGGGCGGCAGCAGTTTCGTGGCGATGTGATTGGGTTCGGAGAACACTCCGCGCTGCCACAATTCCGGGACGCGGCGATAGAGCTGCTTCATGCGCGACAGGCCGCCGCCCAGGACGATGGCGTGCGGATCGACGATGTTGACCACGACCGACAGGGCGCGGGCCAGCCGGTCGCAATAGAGCTCCATCTGGGCCGCCGCTTGGGCGTCGCCGTGCAGTGCGGCCTCGGCGATCTCGGTCGCGCGCAGGTCGCGTCCGGTCCGGTCGCGGAATTGCCGCTGCAGGCTCGGACCGCTCAGCCAGGTTTCGACGCAGCCCTTTCGCCCGCAGTAGCAGCTCGGCCCCGGCCTCTCCTCGTCGGTCGGCAGCGGCAGGGCATTGTGGCCCCACTCGCCGGCGATCGCCTGCGCGCCGGCGAGCGGCCGGCCGTCGATCACGACGCCGCCCCCGACGCCGGTCCCCAGGATGACGCCGAATACGATGCCGCAACCTTTGGCCGCCCCATCGGTCGCTTCCGACACGGCAAAGCAGTTGGCGTCGTTGGCCATCTTGACCTCGCGGCCGAGCGCCCGTTCGAGGTCGGCATGCAGCGGCCGGTCGTTCAGCCGCGTCGAGTTGGCATTCTTGATGAGGCCGGTCGCCGGCGAGACGGCGCCCGGATGCGCGATGCCGACCGAGCAGCGCGCGCCCGCCCGGCGCTCCAGCTCGGCCACCAGGTCGACGATCGCCTCGACCTCCTCTTCGTAGGAATGGGCGGGCGTCGGCACGCGCAAACGGGCACGCTCGGCGCCCACATCGTCCAGCACCAGGCCCTCGATCTTGGTGCCGCCGAGGTCGATACCGATGCGCATCAACGGCAGTTCATAGGAAGCGGGCGCGAATGTCGATGCTGGTTTTGACGCCGATCAACTCGAACGTCGATTCCAGCCATCGCGTTGCTGCGGCGCGACCCAACTTGAAGAGGTAGTCGAGGAAGTCCGGTTCGATATTGTACTTGCTGACGGCGCCCAGCGGCGCCAGCGCGGCCTCGTCGTTGATCGAATGGATATGGATCATCTTAAGGCGCTGGCTGAACTCGCCGGTGATCGCCCCCTGGTCGATCAGGTTCTGCACGAAGGCGATGGCCCGCATCTCGGCCATCAGGGCACCGCCGAAGGTGATCTCGTTCAGGCGATCGGCGATCTCGGCGTTGGTATGTGGAACGCCCAGTCGGACCGAGGGGTCAAGCTCGACAATGACCACGTCGCGGCTCTCAGAATTGTAAATGAAGGGGAAGATCGGCGGGTTGCCGCGGAAGCCGCCGTCCCAGTAGGGCACGCCGTCGATTACCACCGCGTCATGGACGTTGGGCAGGCAGGCCGAGGCGAGCATGGCGTCGATCGTCAGCTCCTCGCGCGTGAAGATGCGCACCTTGCCCGTCTGCACGTTGGTGGCCGCCACGAAGATCTTGACGTCGTGGCAGGCGCGGATGGCCTTGGAGTCGAAGTGGCGGCGCAGTAGCTCGCGCAGGGGATCGAATTTGAGCGGGTTGAGCTGTGCCGGCGAAAGCGTTCGCTGGATGAGGTCGGCCCACAAGGCGCCTGGCGACTCGTCGAGGTTCCAGTTTCCTTGAAGGCGGTCGAGGGGCGTGCGGTGGATTGGGCTCGCGATCGCCATCGTGCCAAGTTCGCCCCAGAAGGATGCAAGCGCCTTGCGCGCGCCCTCGGCTCCGCCCAGGCTCCATCCCTGCAGCATGATCGCGGCGTTCATGGCGCCAGCGCTCGTGCCGCTCAGCGCCTCGATGTCGAGACGACCATCCTCGAGAAGGGCGTCGAGCACCCCCCAGGTGAAGGCGCCGTGCGAGCCGCCGCCTTGCAGGGCGAGATTGATGCGTTTGCGCTCGGTCATGCGACTGTCCTCCGCGATGGCCGCGCGTTACGCTACGGTTACAATGGCGCGCGACGAAGCCAGCTTCAATATGGCGACGGCCGGCACGAGCGGACCGTGGCGAAAGCGCCCGTCCACGATCCTTTGGGTCCTTTCGCTCGGCCAGCTGATCACCTGGGGCCTGGTCTACTACACCTTTCCCTTGTTCATCGCGCCGATGGAAAAGGAGCTCGCCTGGTCGTGCGACCAGCTCTACGGCGCCCTGTCGTCGGGGCTGCTGGTAGCCGGCCTGTGCTCGATCCCGGTCGGCGCCTGGATCGACCGCGGCCACGCCCGGTTGCTGATGACAGGCGGCTCGGTGCTGGCGGCGGCGCTGCTCTTCTTGTGGTCGCAGACCCACAGCCTGCCCGTGTTCTACGTCGTGTGGCTGGGGTTGGGCGCCTGCCAGTCGGTGACGCTCTACGAACCCGCCTTCGCCGTCCTGACCCGCGTCTATGGTCCGCGCTACAGGCAGGCCATTCTGGTCATGACTTTCCTGGGCGGGCTCGCTAGCACCTTCGGCATTCCCTTCGCCCAGCTCCTGATCGAGCGCATCTCTTGGCGCCCCACCCTCGAGGTGATGGCTGCCATCATCCTGGGCGTGGCGCTGTTCATCCATTGGCTGTTCGTGCCGGGGCCGAAGGAGAAGCCGGTGCCGATCGGCGAGGCGCCGAAAGTTGTAGCGAACCGGCCAAAGAAGAACCCGCTCGCCGCCGCGATCCGCGTGCCGGCGTTCTGGGGCCTGGTCGTGGCCTTCGCGGGCTATGGGCTCGCCTTCTCGGCGATGAGCTTCCACCTGATCCCGCTGCTGGCCGAGCGCGGCGTGCAGATCGGCGTGGTGATGGCGATCATCGCCCTGATCGGCCCGATGCAGGTGGTGGGCCGCGTCCTTCTGATGGCGGGCCAGCGCCACGTCACCACGATCCAACTGGGCGCCGGCATCTACTTCGCATTTCCAATCACGATGGCCATGCTGGCGCTCGGCATCAGCGACGTGTACGGGCTGATCCTGTTCGCCATCCTCTATGGCGTGGCTAACGGCCTGCTCACCATCCTGCGCGGCATGGCGGTGCCGGAGTTCATCGGTCCGGAGGGTTACGGCATCGTTTCAGGCGCGCTCACCATGCCGACCAACGTCATGCGCGCGGCCGGCCCGCTGCTGGCGGCCTTCGCCTGGAGCGTGTTCGGCAACTACACACCTGTGCTGTGGGGGCTCACCGCGATCATGCTGGTCGCCGCCTTGGGCTTTGCCGCCGCCGCGATTTTTTCCCGCAAGGTCCCGCCCGCACCCGCGCCATGAGACTGACATCGACACCCGAACTGGTATAAAATTAGCGCATCGCACTCGGCTGGCTGTCTAAGACACTGAATTTGCGGGGAGAAATCAGCCGAGAGTAGGGTGGCATTGGGGGGCGCAAATCAGTAGCTGCCATCGGCTGCGGCCGCGTCGCCGGAGGGCGACGTGGCTTTCACGAGTTCTGTTGGCCGGCCTCTGCCTGGCGCCGCTTGGCGCGGGAGCGCAGAACGCGACCTGGCTGCTCAATCCCGGCAGCGCCGACTTCAACACCAACGGCAACTGGTCGCCAGCGTCGGTGCCAACCGGCACGGCCACTTTTGGTGTGAGCAATACGACCAGCCTCAGCTTCAGCGCCACAACCACGACGGTCAACTCGCTGCTCTTCAATTCGGGCGCGTCGGCGTTCACGCTGGGCGTCGGTGCTCAGACCCTGGCACTGACCAACGGCATTACGAACAACGCGAGCAACGTCGAGACACTCTCGACCAGCACCAACGGCAGCCTTCTGTTCAATGGCGGTAGCGCCGCGAACACCACCATCAATGTCGGCGCCGGCACCGTGACCTTCAGCAATTCCTCGACGGGGGCGAGCGCCACCTTCTCGGTAAGTTCCGGCGGCAATCTGAATTTCTTCGACACCAGCACCGCCGCCGTCTCCACGATTTCCAATTCCGGCGGAACGGTGACATTCGACGACAACGCCACGGCGGCCAGCTCGACCATCACCAACACCGGCGGCGGCACGCTGTGTTTCTGCAACTCCGCCACGGCCGGCAGCGCGACGATCACAAACAGCTTCGGTTCCAATCTGAACTTCTTCATCACGAGCAGCGCCAGCGCCGCCACCATCATCAACAACGGCACGACCACCTTTCAGGACAGCAGCACGGC
>JBPYDO010000168.1:0-4455 GCA_051985755.1 Reyranella sp.
GGTAGAAATCGATGGCGACTCCTATTGGGACGGCGGCATTTTCTCGAACACGCCGATCGAGGTCGTGCTCGAGGACGTTCCACGGCGCGACTCGCTCATCTTTTCGATCGATGTCTGGCAGCCGACGGGTAACCACCCGACGACCATCCAGCAGGCGATGACCCGCCACAAGGACATACAGTTCGCAAGCCGGAGCAAGACCCATGTCGCTCGTCAGGCACAACTCCATCGTTTGCGCCACGTCGTGCGGGAACTTGCGAGGCGCCTGCCGACCGAGCAGCAGACCGACCCCGTGGTGCAGGATCTGGCGGAATATGGTTGCGGCACACTCATGCATCTCGTCCGCCTGTTGTCGCCCCGCCTCGAGGGCGAGGACCACACCAAGGACATCGACTTCACGCGCGCAGGCATCGAGAGGCGCTGGAAGGCGGGCTTCGAGCATGCAAGCAGGGCCGTCGCCGAGAGGCCCTGGGAAAGCCCGGTCGATCCATTGGCCGGCATCGTCGTCATCAATCGGCCGAATGAAAACGATTAGTGCGCGCCTGGTCCGGTGATCAGGCGCGCGCCTGACTGGAAGGTCACGTAAGACCACAGCCAGTCGAGGATCACGACCAGGCGGTTGCGAAATCCGATCAGGAACGAGATGTGCACTGCGCCCCACAGCAGCCAGGCGAGAGTGCCGTCGAGCTTCAGCCAACCGAAGTCGGCGACTGCGGCGCGGCGGCCGATGGTCGCCAGGGTGCCCCAGTTGCGGTAGCGGAAAGGCACGGGTGACGGCCGGCCAGCCAGGCGCGTGCGCAAGAGGCGCGCGACGTAGGCACCCTGCTGCTTGGCGACCGGCGCCAATCCGGGCAACGGCCTTCCGTCGCGACCCAGGACATGGGCGGTGTCGCCGATCACGAAGATCTCGGGATGACCCGGCAGCGACAGGTCGGGCCCGACCATGACGCGGCCGATGCGATCCTTCTCCGTGCCCAGCCATTGCGCCGCCGAGGAGGCGGTGACGCCCGCGGCCCAGATGATCGTGGCGCTATCCAGTCGCTCGCTGCCGATCGTTACACCGTCGGCGTCGCATTGCGTCACCGGCGTACCCAGCCGCACCTCGACGCCCAACCGCTCGAGCGACTTGCGCGCCGCCTGACTGAGCTTAGGGGGAAAGGTCGCAAGCACGCGAGGCCCCCCTTCAATCAGCACGACACGCGCCTCGCGCGGGTCGATGTTGCGGAAGTCGTGGCGCAGCGCCACCCGTGCCAGCTCGGCTATGGCGCCGGCCATCTCCACGCCGGTTGGCCCACCGCCGACCACGGCGAAGGTGAGCAGGCGTCGGCGCTTGTCGACGCTCTCGGTGGCCTCGGCGCTCTCGAAGGCGGTGAGAATGCGGCGGCGGATGCCGGTGGCATCGTCGATCTTCTTCAGACCGGGCGCCACGCCTTCCCAGTCGTCGCGGCCGAAATAGGAGTGCCGAGCACCCGTTGCCAGCACGAGGTAGTCGTAGGTGACCTCACGATCCTCGACCTTCACCCGGCGGCGATGCGTGTCGATGCCGGTCACTCTTCCCAGGATAACGCGCACATTGGGCGCCCGGCGCAGGATGGCGCGGATCGGCGAGGCGATCTGCGCCGGCGACAGGCCGGCGGTCGCCACCTGGTAAAGCAGCGGCTGGAAAAGATGGTAGTTGCGACGGTCGATGATCGTCACATCGGCAGCGGCGCCCGCAAGATGCACGGCGGCGCTGAGGCCGCCAAAGCCGGCACCGACAATGACGATGTGCGGCCGGGCCATGGCAGGCCTCCCGAGGCTAGGCGCGAGCGAAGAGCTTAAGCGCAATGATCCGATCGACCGACAGTGCTCCCGCGCCGCGGCTCAGCACGTAAGCCAGAATCGAGGCCCACATCAAGTGCTCGGGCCAATTCTCGGGGTAGACGAGGAACTGGATGGTTAGCGTCATCACCAGGAGAGCAGCAGCCCCTAGACGGGCGCCAAGGCCCAGCACCAGCAGCACCGGCGCCGTGAGTTCGATGGTCGTGCCCAAGTAGGCGGCCAGTTCGGGCGGCAGCAGCGGCAGGCGATACTCGTCGCGGAACAGCGTGATCGCGCTGTCGAAGCTCTGGTATTTCAGCATGCCAGAGCGAAAGAACGTGGCGCCTACGGCCAAGCGCATACCGAATTCAAGGATCGACAGAGGGAAGCGTCGGGCGGTGGTGCGCAGCATGTTGAGATGCTGCATGAGCCGGCTCTCAGCCAGCACGGGACCAGCAATGGTGGAAGTCATGGCAATATCCTTTCGAATTGGTTCGGCCGCCGCACCCAACCGGCATTTAGGCGGGGGCGGGGGAGCGCCGGTCCAAGATGGGCAGGCGCGGCGGCCGGTCTCGTCGTTGGGTGGGTCGGGATCAGCTCTTGTTGGAGTCGACCAACGAACCACCGACGATCTTCTGGCAAGTGCCCTTCGGCACGCTGAGCCACGCGTCGGTCTGGGCATCCTTGTGCGATGTGGCGGCGCACGACGAGTGCTTGGTCTGGCAGTCGTTCTTGCCGGCCTTGGCGATGCCGAAGCACTTCTCGGTCTGAGGCACCTGGGCGGGAACCGCGTTGGCAAAGAGCAGGCCGGCGCTCAGGGCGACGGCAACGGCAATCGGGGTCTTCATGACGGATCTCCTTGGTCGATGATCGTCCCTTGCGGGCGGCCGCACCCTGCCGCGCCGGCTTGTGCAGCTGAAATATCGAGTCCCTATGAGATCGATGCGCCCGCTCTATGGCCTCTCGGGCAACCCCGGATCGGTGGCGGCGAAGCTCGGGCGCTTAGCCAGTCGCTGCCACCAGGGGCTCAGTCGCGGCTGCTGCTGAAGGAGCGCATGCGCTTCAGGCGCCTGCGCGAAATAGGCGATCATGGCGCCGAGATGCAGGTCGGCGAGGCTGAGCGACGGGCCAACCAGGAAGGCGTCGTTCGATGCCAAGGCGTCGAGCGCGCCCAGCACCTTGGGCGCCGCGGCGAGGCCGCGGGCGATCTCCTCGCGATTGCTCGGCCGGCCGAGGCGCGGCCCGAACACGGCGTGGGAGAAGACCTGCCGCACCAGCGGCCAGTAGGCATAGGCATCGACGATGGCGATGATCTGGTCCATGCGCGCCAGCGCCTTGGCGTCACTGGGCTGCAGGCTCGGTCCCGGAAAGGCGCGGTCGATGTAGCGGGTGATGGCGGCGGTCTCGTAGAGCACGAAGCCGTCATGGACCAGGGTCGGCACCCGGCCGAAAGGATTGAGGGCGAGATAGGACGCTGGCACGTCGGGTGCGAAGGGATTGACTTCGACCCGCTCGTAGGTGACGCCCTTTTCGGCCAGCGCCAGGCGGGCGATGCGGAGATAGACGCTGTAGCGATAGCCGTGCAGGATCAAGGACATGGGGCGATTTTAGCGGCTCGTTGACTTAAACCTGCCCTGCCCTTATGACCCTCCGCCTCGGGATTCAGCCCCCGCCCTGTTCAGCGGGGGCCTTGTGTTTGGAGGAGTTGCTTGCCGAAACGCACTTATCAGCCGAGCAAGCTCGTGCGCAAGCGCCGGCACGGCTTTCGGTCCCGGATGTCTACGGTGGGCGGCCGCAAGGTCGTTGCCAACCGCCGCCGCTCGGGCCGCAAGCGCCTCTCGGCCTAGCTCCCGGCTTCCCGTGGCCCCCTCGGCTTCCATGGGGCCCCGTCCCGGGCGTCTTCCCAATCGCCGCGATTTCCTCCGGGTCCAGGCCGGAACTCGCTGCGCCATGCCGGGCTTCGTGCTGCAAGCCGCCGCCCAGCCCGCCGAGCTCAAGTCCGGCGCGGTCAGAGTGGGTTTCACGGTCAGCCGCCGGGTCGGCAATGCGGTCGAGCGCAACCGGGTGCGTCGGCGCCTGCGCGAGGTGGCGCGGCAGGTGATTCCGGCCCTCGCCCGGCCCGATTACGACTATGTGCTGGTCGGCCGGCAGGCCGCCCTCAGCCGCGATTTCGCCGTCCTGCGCCAGGAGCTGATCGAGGCGCTGAAAAGGCTCAGCGCACTCGGTGTCGCGACGCCATGACCTGCACTCCCCGCCTTGCGCCCGCCCTCCTTAGTCGCCAGTTTCCCGGTCCGATGCTGCAAAGCCTGCCTTCCCGGCTAGTCGTCTGGCTGTTGCGCGGCGCCATCCGCCTCTACCAACTGACCCTGGCCTACTTCGTCGTCGGCTCCTGCCGCTACGAACCTTCTTGCTCGGCCTATGCCGCGGAGGCGGTGGCGGAGCACGGCGCGCTGCGCGGGACGTGGCTGGCGGCCCACCGCTTCTGCCGCTGCGCGCCGTGGGGCGGCAGCGGCTACGACCCGGTGCCAACCAAGGCCAAACCGACCACCTCGCTCGTCTGCACGCCGGCCAAAGTTCGCTGACAAGTTCGCTGACACATGGACAACAAGAACTTCCTCGTCGCGATCGTGCTCTCGGTGGCGATCATCATGGGCT
>JBPYDO010000169.1:0-11622 GCA_051985755.1 Reyranella sp.
GCCCAGCCCGCGAGCGCGCGCTGGTGGGGCGACGGGCGCTGGCACGACGACGACCGCTGGCACCATGACGATCGACGCAACCGCACCTATGGCTATCACTACGAGCCGCCGCCGGTGGTCTATAGCGCGCCGTACAACTACGGTTACGCGGCGCCGCTGGTGGTCTACGGCGCCGAACCCGGCATCAACCTGAACGTCCACATTCCATAGGCTGCGTAACTGGGAGACTGGCAAGCGGCGGGCGAATAGTGTCCGCCGTTTTGCTGTCATCCGTGCGGGACCAGCACCTGGCGCACGGTGGCGACTTCCTGCAGGCGGTCGAAGCCCTCGTTCAGCTCGCTAAAGCCGATGCGCCTGCTCATCATGCGGTCGACCGGCAGCTTGCCCTGTTGGTAGAGGCCGATGAAGCGCGGGATGTCGCGCACCGGCACGCAGCTTCCCATGTACGAGCCCTTGATGGTCTTCTCCTCGCTGACCAGGATCGCCTGCTTGAAGGAGAAAGTGGCATCGAGCGGCGACAGGCCGGCGGTCACGGTGGTGCCGCCCCAGCGCGTCACGAGATAGGCGGTCTCCATCGCCTTGATGGTGCCGGCGAGGTCGAAGGCATAGTCGACGCCTCCATTGGTGAGATCGCGCACCTGCTTCACGTGATCGGCGTCCTTGGCGTTCACCGTGTCGGTGGCGCCGAGCTGGCGGGCGAGCCCGAGCTTGTCGTCGGACAGGTCGATCGCGACGATGCGGCCGGCACCGCCCAGCACCGCGCCGAGCAGGCCGGAGAGGCCGACACCGCCCAGGCCGACGATCGCCACCGTGCTGCCGGGCCGGATCTGCGCGGTGTTCACCACGGCGCCCACGCCCGTGACGACGGCGCAGCCGAACAGGGCGGCGATGTCGAGCGGCAGGTTGCGGTCGATCACCACCACCGAACCGCGATCGACCACGGCATATTCGGCGTAGCACGACACGCCCGACTGATGGTTCACCGGCTTGCCCTGGTAGTGCAGCCGGTGCTGGCCGGACAGCAGCTGGCCGGCGGCGCGCGGCGCCACCGAGCGCTCGCAGATGTAGGGCCGCCCTTCCAGGCAGCGCCGGCAGCGGCCGCAGCTCACATTGAAAGTGAAGCAGATGTGGTCGCCCGGCCTGACGTCGTGCACGCCCGCGCCGACCTCGACGATCTCGCCGGCGCCTTCATGGCCCAGCACCATCGGCGTCGGCCGCGGCCTGTCGCCGTTCAACAGTGACAGGTCGGAATGGCAAAGCCCGCCGCCGCCCACCTTCACCAGCACCTCGCCTTCGCCGGGCGGATCGAGATCGACGTTCAGCACCTGGATGGGTTTGCTCTTCGCGAACGGCCGCGGCGCGCCGCAGACCGTGAGCACGGCAGCCTTCATCTTCATGCAATCCCTCCGTCGACACGCACCACCGACCCGGTAGTGAAGCTTGATTGGGGCGAGGCGAGATAGAGCGCCGCCGTCACGATCTCTTCCGGCCGGCCGCTGCGCCGGAGCGCCGCCGTGGCGTTCTTCTTGTGCTCCTCGGGCCAGGCTTTGCTGACATCGGTGAGGAAGCGGCCGGGCGAGATGGTGTTGACCCGCACCTTCGGTCCGTACTCGAAGGCGAAGGCCTCGGTGATGGCATTGAGCGCCGCCTTGGCGCCGGCATAGGGCGCAATCTGCGGCCGGGGCCGGAGCGCGCCGGCGCTGGAGATGTTGATGATCGAGCCGCCGTCGCCCTTCGCCATGCGCGAGCCGACCAGGGACATCAGCCGGAAGGGACCCTTGAAGTTCAGCGACACGATGCGATCGAACAGCTGCTCGGGCGTCTCCAGCGACGAGGGGGCGAGCGGCGAGGAGCCGGCGTTGTTGACCAGGATGTCGACCTTGCCGAAGGCTGCGTAGGCGGCGTCCACCAGCCCGTCGAGCTCGCTCCAGTTGGCGACGTTGCAGGCATGGGCATGGGCCTTGCGGCCCAGCGCCCGCACCTCGGCGGCCGCCCTCTCGCAGGCCTCGATCTTGCGGCTGGTGATGAAGATATCCGCGCCGTGGGCGGCGAAGGCCTTCACCATCTGGTAGCCGAGCCCGCGGCTGCCGCCGGCCACCAGGGCGACTTTGCCGCCAAGATCGAACAGATCGGTCATGCCGGCGACTCAAGACGTTTGACGCTGGCATGTCACTTGCTAAGTGTATTGTTGCGCGAAACGCGGGGCGCGGCAGGGAGCACTTCCATGACCATCGAGGTCGCGCTGCATCATCGCACGACCTACCGCTACGACCGGCCGGTGACGCTCGGTCCGCAGATCCTGCGGCTGCGGCCGGCGCCGCACAGCCGCACGCCGGTGGTGTCCTACGCGCTCAAGGTCGAACCCAAGGGCCACTTCATCAACTGGCAGCAGGATCCGCAGGGCAACTACCTGGCGCGGCTGGTCTTCCCGGAGAAGACCGACCTCTTCGAGGTCACGGTCGACCTGATCGCCGACCTGGCCGTCATCAATCCCTTCGACTTCTTCCTCGAACCCGAAGCCGAGCATTGGCCCTTCGCCTACCATCCGGGCCTCGCCGAGGAGATCGCGCCGTTTCGCAAGCTCGAGCCCTTGGGGCCTCTGCTGCAGCGGTGGCTCGACAAGGTCGAACGCAAGAAGCAGCGCACTATCGATTTCATCGTCGGCCTCAACGCCCGCCTGCAGAAGGAGATCGGCTACGTCATCCGCATGGAGCCCGGCGTGCAGAGCTGCGAGGAGACGCTCGCGCTGAGCAAGGGCTCGTGCCGCGATACCGGCTGGCTACTGGTCACCATCCTGCGCCATCTGGGCTTCGCCGCCCGCTTCGCCTCGGGCTACCTGATCCAGCTCGTCCCCGACGAGAAGCCGCTCGAAGGACCCGAGGGTCCGACCCATGACTTCACCGACCTGCATGCCTGGTGCGAGGTGTACCTGCCGGGCGCCGGCTGGATCGGCCTCGATCCGACCTCGGGCCTGCTGACCGGTGAAGGCCACATACCGCTCGCCTGCACGCCCGAGCCGTCGAGCGCGGCGCCGATCGAAGGCGGTGTCGAAGAGAGCGAGGTGCAGTTCAGCTACGACATGTCGGTGAGGCGCGTACGCGAGACGCCGCGCGTCACCAAGCCCTACAGCGAGGCCGAGTGGAACGCGCTCCTGGGCGTCGGCGAGACGATCGAGCGCGATATCGTCAAGTCGGGCATCAAGCTCACCATGGGCGGCGAGCCCACGTTCGTGTCGGCCGACGACATGGACGGTGCGGAATGGAACACGCTGGCGCTCGGGCCGGAGAAGCGCCGGCTGGCGGGCGTGCTGTTCCGCCGGCTCGCCGATCGCTTCGCCGCCGGGCCATTGCTGCATTTCGGCCAGGGCAAGTGGTATCCCGGCGAGCAGCTGCCGCGCTGGGCGCTGGGCTGCCATTGGCGCAAGGACGGCGAGCCGATCTGGCGCGACCCGGCGCTGACGGCGCTCGAAGCCAAGCCCTCGGGCGCCGACGCAGGCCTCGCCGAGCGCTTCGCCGCCGCCGTCGCGCAGAGGCTGCAGCTCGATCCCGACTATCTCTTCCAGGCCTTCGAGGACACCTGGTACTACCTGTGGCGCGAGCGGCGGCTGCCGGGCAACGTCACGGTCGAGCAATCGAAGGCGAAGGACGAGCTCGAGCGCGCGCGGCTCGCCCGCATTTTCGAGCAGGGGCTTGAGAGCCCGGTCGGCACGGTGCTGCCGATCCAGCGCGCCTACAACGGCCGCGGCCGCTGGAAGAGCGGGCCGTGGTTCCTGCGCTCGGAGAAGTGCTACCTGATCCCGGGCGATTCACCCCTGGGCTACCGCCTGCCGCTCGACTCCCTGCCCTGGGCTTCGCCCATGGACATGGGGTTCGTGGCCGAGCCCGATCCCATGGTCCGCCATCCGGCGCTGCCGCCGCTCGACACCTTCCGCCGGGCGCCCGTGTTGCGCCGACAGGAGCCGGTCCGCTCGGCAAAAGCCAATGGCGATGGCGATGCGGCGCGCCGCGAAGCCTGGAAGCGTGCGCTGGCGCCCGATCACCCGAAGCCCATTGTCGGCTCGTCGCCGGACTGGATCGTGCGCACGGCGATCGCCTTCGAGCCGCGCGACGGACACCTGCATGTCTTCATGCCGCCGGTCGAGCGCACCGAGGACTATCTCGAGCTGGTCGCGGCGATCGAGGACACGGCCGAGGAGCTGGGCCATCCGGTCTTCATCGAGGGCTATCTGCCGCCGCTGGGCGATTCGCGGCTGCTCAATTTCAGCATCACGCCCGATCCCGGCGTGATCGAGGTGAACATCCATCCCTCGGCCGAGTGGCGCGATGTCGTAGCCAAGACCGAGATCATTTACGAAGAGGCGCGCCAGGCGCGGCTCAGCACCCAGAAGTTCATGATCGACGGCCAACATACCGGCACCGGCGGCGGCAACCACGTCACCCTGGGCGGGCCGTCGGCCGCCGACTCGCCGCTGCTGCGCCGGCCCGACCTGCTGAAGAGCCTGCTGGGTTACTGGCTCAACCATCCGTCGCTCTCGTACCTCTTCTCCGGCCTGTTCCTCGGTCCGACCA
This sequence comes from Reyranella sp., assembly GCA_051985755.1. Lineage (GTDB taxonomy): Bacteria > Pseudomonadota > Alphaproteobacteria > Reyranellales > Reyranellaceae > Reyranella. The sequence continues at coordinate 4,569 of JBPYDO010000169.1, forward strand.
GCCAGCATCCCCGGGTCGACGAGGCGCGCAACGACGCCTTGCACGAGCTCGAGATCGCCTTTCGCCAGATCGTGCCGGGACATCAGGCGCCGCCTTGGTTAGTCGACCGCATCTTCCGCAACCTGCTGGTCGATGCCACGGGCAACACCCATCGCGCCGAGTTCTGCATCGACAAGCTGTTCGCGCCCGACTCCGCCGCCGGCCGGCGCGGCCTGCTCGAGATGCGCGCCTTCGAGATGCCGCCGCACTGGCGCATGAGCGTCGCGCAGCAGGCGCTGCTGCGCGGCCTGGTCTCGGCCTTCTGGGAGCGGCCCTACGAGAAGCGGCTCAGTCGCTGGGGAACGCGCCTGCACGACGACTTCATGCTGCCGCACTTCGTCTGGCAGGATTTCGGCGACGTGCTCGACGACGTCGCCGCGGCGGGTTACCGCTTCGACGCCGGGTGGTTTGCGCCGCACTTCGAGTTCCGCTTCCCCAAGATCGGCGAGATCGCCCGCCGCGGCATCGAGCTCGAGCTGCGCCATGCGCTGGAGCCCTGGCACGTGCTGGGCGAGGAGCCGGGCGGCGGCACCACGGTCCGCTATGTCGACAGCTCGGTCGAACGCCTGCAGGTCAAGGTCGCCGGGCTGAACGACGCGCGCCATGTCGTGGCCTGCAACGGCTGGCGCCTGCCGCTGCATGCGACCGGCGTCGCCGGCGAGTACGTGGCGGGCGTGCGCTACCGCGCCTGGCAGCCGGCCAACGCGCTGCATCCCACGATCGGCGTGCACGTGCCGCTCACCTTCGACATCCACGACACGTGGAATGGCCGCGCGCTCGGCGGCTGCACCTATCACGTCGCCCACCCCGGCGGCCGCAGCTACGACCGCATGCCGGTCAATGCCAACGAAGCCGAAGCGCGCCGCCGCGTCCGCTTCTTCCCGTTCGGCCACAGCGGCGCCGAGGCCAACGCGCCCCTGCCCGAGCCACGCGCCCTCGACAATCCCGAGCACCCGCTGACCCTCGACTTAAGACGCGCCTGAGGAATATGAAGCGACGGCAAACACGCCGGGCGCGCGGTAGACCGCGCCGCGGGCTCATGCAATCCTAACCCCTTCGTAAGGCTCACCTTTTTCCGCGGACCCATGGACTCGTTGCCCGGCCTCGCCTCTTCGCCGGCAAGCGCCTACGACGAACTGGTCACCGGCCAGAAGTCGATCCGCTACCATTGGCAGGGCATCCTGAGCGTCATCCGCGCCCTGCCCGGCGGCGGCTTGAGCGAGCGCATGGAAAGCGCCCGCCGCCAGCTCGCGGAATCGGGCGCCACCGTCAACCTGCTGGACGATCGCGGCGGCCCCAGCTGGACCTTCGATCCCTTGCCCTTCGTGCTCAATCCCGACGAATGGCAGGCCATCGAATCCGGCCTGATCCAGCGCGCCAGCCTGCTTGACGCGCTGCTGGCCGACCTCTACGGCCCGCGCAAGCTCCTGCAGGAGGGCCTGGTGCCGCCCATGCTGGTGCACGCCAACCGGCATTTCCTGCGGCCCTGCCAAGTGACCGACGGCGCCGCCCCGCCGCGCTACCTCGCGCAATATGCCGTCGACCTCGTGCGGCTGGGCGACGGGCGCTGGCACGTGCTGGCTGACCATACCGAGGTGCCGGCCGGCCTGGGCTATGCCCTGGAAATCCGCCGCGTGCAGGCGCGCAGCCTGCCCGAGGCGTTCCGCTCGATCCCCGTGCGCCACCTGCGGCCTTTCGTCGACCGCTGGCACGATTCGCTGGCGGCGCTGGCTCCGCACGAGTCGGGTGGGCAGCCCAACATCGCCCTGCTGACGCCGGGCTCGCTGTCGGCCACCTACTTCGAGCACGTCTATCTCGCGCGCGCGCTCGGCGTGCCGCTGGTCGAAGGCGGCGACCTGGTGGCCGGCGCCGGCGACGTATCGATCAAGACGCTGGGCGGCCTCAGCCCGGTGCACATGCTGCTGCGCCGCCTCGACAGCTCGTTCGCCGATCCCCTGGAGCTGCGCGCCGATTCGACGCTCGGCGTCACCGGCCTCGTCGAAGCGACGCGCAGCGGCAAGATCGCGCTCGCCAATGCGCTGGGCTCGGGGCTGGTCGAGACGCCGGCGCTGATGCCCTTCCTCGAGCGGCTCTGCAAGCGCCTGCTCGACCAGCCGCTGGAGCTGCCGTCGCTCGACGTCTGGTGGCTGGGCGAGCCCACCGCGTATGCCTTCGCCATGGCGCATCTCGAGTCGATGATCGTGCGGCCCTGCCTCGGCCAGGACCGCGAGCCGATCATCGTCGGCATGCTCGACCACGACCAGCGTGCGGCGCTCGACAAGCGCCTGGCGCGCGAGCCCGGCCAGTTCGTGGCGCAGTATCCGGTCGCGCCCTCGCTCAGCCCCAAGTGGGACAACGACTCCCTGCAGCCGTCCGCCGTCGTGCTGCGCTGCTTCCTGATCGCGGATCCTGCGGCCGGCAAGGGCTACCGCGTGCTGCCCGGCGGCCTCGCGCGCGAGCCGGCCGGCGATACGCCGCTGCACGCGCTCGGCCGCCTGAACGGCACGCTGAAGGACGTCTGGGTGCTGGCCGAGGACGCGGCCGACGTGCAGCTGCCGCCGTCGCGGCGCTTCCATCAGCTCGGCGTCGATCGCGGCGGCGCCGACCTGCAGAGCCGCGTCGCCGACAACCTCTACTGGCTCGGCCGCTACATCGAGCGCCTCGACAACGGTGCACGGCTGTTGCGCACGACGGCGAGCCGCGTCGCCCAGGGCGTCATCGGGCCGCGTGATTCGGCCGAGCTGCGCCAGCTCGGCCGGCTGCTCGACCGCGCCGGCCTGATGCTGACCTCGGCCGCCCTCTCCTTGCCCGAGAGCGCCGCCTTCCAGCAGGGCCTGGCGATGGTCGGCTCCGAGCGAGGCGGGCTGGTCGCCGTGCTCGACGCCATCCACCGGCTGACCGGCACCCTGCGCGACCGCTTCTCGGCCGACATGACCATGGCGGTCGGACCGGTGCTCGCCGAAGTGCGCCAGCGCCTGGTCGAATCGGGCGGCCATCTCGATCCGCTGCTTGCCGCGCTCGACGACGTCGTCAGCTTCTGCGCCACGCTGTCGGGCCTCGCCCAGGAGAACATGACACGAGGCCGGGGCTGGCTGTTCCTCGATCTCGGCCGCCGCATCGAGCGCGCCCAGTTCGTGGTGAGCGCCGCGCTCGGGCCGTTCCAGGCCTCCCCGATCGACTGGGACGCCGCCATGCGGCTGGCGCTCGAGCTCTGCGACAGCACCATTTCCTACCGCTGGCGCTATCTCGGCCAGCTGCAGCCCGCGCCGGTGCTCGACCTCGTGGTGCTGGACGAAAGCAACCCGAGGGCGCTCGGCTTCCAGCTCGACACCATCCAGGACCATCTCGATCGCCTGGGCCACATCTCGGGCACGCGGGTCGAGGACCGGCTGGCCTCGCTGCCTGACGAATTGCAACGCGTGGTGCAGCTGTTCACCGGCGAGGAGAAGGCCTGGCGCGATGGCGGCCAGGCGCTGGCGGCCCTGCGCCAGATCGCGGAAGACGGCGAGCGCCGCCTGGAGGATCTCTCCGAGGCGATCACGCGCGCCTATTTCAGCCATGTCCGCGCGGCACAGACCGTCGGCTGGATGGCTGCGGGCTGAAGGCCGCGCCATGCGCTACCAGCTCTCGCACCGCACGTCCTACTCGTACGCAAGCAGCGTCGATGCCGCGCACCACATCGCCCATCTGCGCGCCCGCGCCTTTCCCGGCCAGCAGGTGAGCGACGTCAGCATCGTCACCGATCCACAGCCGGCGCTCGCCATGCAGCACCGCGACTATTTCGGCAACCTGATCGACATCTACCGCCTCGACCAGCCGCATCAGCGCTTCGACATCGAGGTGCGGGCCGCGATCGAGGTCAAGTTCCCCGAGCCGCCAGCCGCGGCCAAGGCGATCACCTGGGAGGACATGCGCGCTGGGCTCCTGGGCAACGGCTTCCCCAAGGCGTTCGAAGCGTCGGAGTTCGTCTACGATTCACCGCTGGTGCCGTTCGACGAGGCGCTCGCGGCCTATGGCGCGCAGTCCTTCACGCCGGGCCGCCCGTTGTTCGATGCGGCGCGCGAGCTCACCACGCGCATCAAGGCCGACTTCCAGTACCAGCCGGGCGCCACCGACATTTCGACGCCGCTGCACCAAGTGTTCGAGGGCAAGTCGGGCGTCTGCCAGGACTTCGCCCATCTGATGATCGCCGCCTGTCGCGCCCACGGCGTCGCCGCGGCCTATGTCTCGGGCTATATCCGCACGGTCCATACCAAGGAAGAGATCGTGCTCCGCGGCGCCGACGCCAGCCACGCCTGGGTCGCGGTGTGGTGCGGCGATGAGGCGGGCTGGGTCCATCTAGATCCGACCAACGACCTGGTTGCTCACGAGGACCATGTCGCCGTCGCCTGGGGCCGCGATTTTTCCGACGTGAGCCCGCTGCGCGGCGTCATCCTGGGCGGCGAGCAGCACACCTACGGCGTCGCCGTCACCCTGGTACCGGCCGAGTAAGCCGGCGGGCTTCCACAAACGCCGCGACCTGCGCTATAGAACACGCTTCCACGCCGCAAACGGGGAGCTGCCATGGAAAAGCCTGACAAGCTCAATCCAGGACGTGACGCAGCAGTGCGCCGCATCATTTCGATGGCGGTCCATTATCCGCCACGCGGGCCGGCGAAAACGGCAAAGGTCTCTGCGGCCAGGTCCCGGCTGAAGAACGGGGCCAGTCGCCCGGGAAATTCCTCGTCCACGTCGCACAGTCGGCGCGGCGGCTAACGCGCTTCATCGGCTCGTGTCATGCACGGCCTTCACCGCCGCGGCGAACGGCGCGTGGCCCTGCAGCACTTGCCTCAGTTTGAAATCGGCCGGGCTTGACGATACATTTGAGGCTCTAGGCAGAGCTATGGGGCAGGAATGAACGACATTGACATGACGCCTGAAGCCGAAGAGGCCGATCTCGTCAGCGACGAGGCCCTGGAACAGATGGCCTCGATGAGGGACACCACGCTGACGTCCTCGCCTTTCATATGTACGTGGGGCTGCTGAGCATGGCCAGTGCCGCTGGCTGCGTTGTGGTGATGTTCAACCCAAGACGAGGGGGCATGCCATGAACGACAGCCACGTGACGGTCGAGGCCGAAGAGGGCGACCCCATCACCGACGAGGCCCTGGAGAAGATGGCGCCGATTCAGGAGAGGCAAGGCTCTTCTTTCACTTTGCACTATCCTTGCTGAGCGGCTGAGCGCCGCCACTGCGGTGCCGTGACGACGAGGCCCTGCGTAGGCCGTCAACGGCATTGCACCCGCGATATCGGGCCGGCACCGCTGGTCTGTTCGCAGTAGTTGCGCCCGTCGTCACCGACGCAAACCCTGAAGTTGCTGCCGTCGGCCTGGCGCAGCCAGTTCGAGCAGCTCTTGCCGGCGACCGTGGTGGTGCCGGACAACTGGCCGGCCGCCGTCATGCCGGATAAATTCCAGGCCCAAGTCACCCCGTTGCCGCCCGGCTGCACCGCGACCATCCCGCCATTCGTGCACCTGTTGGCGCCGTAGGTGATGTTCTCGCGGTAGTAGTAGATATTGCCGTTCTTGTTCATGAAGGTGAGCGACCCGCCGCAGCCGAGCGACGGGTAGTCCATGGTACCGCTCGCGCCATTCAGTTTCATGGTTGCCGGATAGCTTTCCGACGCGTTGCGCGGGCCAGTTTGATGGACCGTTCCGCTCCACTGACCGGACAGGGTCTGCGCGTGGCCAGACGCAACGCCAACGCACACGACGAGCCCGGCGCATAGCGCGCCCAGGAATTTGTTCATGATGATCTCCACCCACCTGCGCTCCCGCCGGGGAACCGGCGAAAGCGTGCCGAGGCTAACACCACCGTTCACTACCGCCAACGGCTCTGCGCGATCCTTGCACAATCGGCACGCGAGTACCGTCGGCCGGCGCCGGCCTATTCACTCAGGAATGCCTTCGTCCACGACGCATAGTCGGCGCCGCGGGTAACGCGCTTCATCAGTTCGGCATCGGCGATGCCGGTGAGCTTGCCGGGCGGCGTGCCGTCGCGCAGGGCCTTCAGCGTGTCGTGCACCGCCTTCACCGCCGCGGCGAACGGCGCATGGCCCTGCAGCGCCACGCGCACGCGGCGGCTCGCCAGATAGTCCTTGTCGGAAAGCTCGGGCGTGCCGCCGCCCAGGATCAGCGGCAGCCGGGTGGCGGCCGCGATCGCGTCGAGCTCGGCCCGCGTCCGCACGCCCACCATGAAGAGCGCGTCGACGCCGGCCGCCTCGTAGGCCCTGGCGCGCGCGATGGCGTCGTCGAGGCCGCTGATCTGGGTGGCGCCGGTGCGGCCGGCGATGCAAAGCAGCGGATCCTGCCGGCCGGCGACCGCCGCCTTCATCTTGCCGACGCCCTCGGCGATCGAGATGAGCCGGGGCTTCGGCGCGCCGAACGGCGCCGGCAGCTCGGTGTCCTCGATCGAGAGGCAGGCGACGCCCGCGGTCTCGAGCTCCTCCACCGTGCGCTTGGCGTTGAGCGCGTTGCCGTAGCCGTGGTCGGCATCGACCAGGAGCGCCAGGTTGCCGGCGCGGTTGATGCGGTAGGCCTGGCCCGCGAACTCGCTCAAGGTCAGCACGATCAGGTCGGGCGCGCCCAGCACGGCGAGCGAGGCGGTCGAGCCCGCGAACATGCCGACCTCGAAGCCGAGATCCTCGGCGATGCGCGCCGAGATCGGGTCGAACACCGAGCCGGGATGGACGCAAGCGCCGCCGGTCAGGATGGCTCGGAAGCGGCGGCGGCGGTCGGTCCAGTGCATGGCGTTTCTCCCTTATTCTGCGGCGTTTCAGCGTTTCGATGGGCAAACCCCCACTCGCGGTGGGCACTTGCCGCTGGCGCCTGCCCAAGCGTAGCGTTTCCTGAGGCGCTCACAAGAAGCACCGGAAGGAAACGCCATGTTCGACGTCCTCGATCGGCAGACGCGTCTCACGGGTAACCAGAAGAAGATCATCTTCGCGGCGATGGTCGGCGATGCGCTGGAATTCTTCG
>JBPYDO010000170.1:0-16558 GCA_051985755.1 Reyranella sp.
CCGGAGTCTACGAGATCGTTACCGCCGACAACGGCCAGCCCCGGTTCCAGATCAACGCGCAGAACTGCGTGCACTGCAAGACCTGCGATATCAAGGATCCGGCGCAGAACATCGACTGGACTGTGCCCGAAGGCGGCGGCGGTCCCAACTATCCCAATATGTGAAGGCCATGCGACGAATACCCCTTGCCGTTTCCTTCATTGCACCGCTCTCGGCAGCATTTGTGCTCGCCCTCTCCACAGTCGCCGCGGCGGCGCCTGCGAGCGAAGGGGGCAACTCCAAGACCGGCCAGTCGGCGTTGCAGCTGGATGTCTCGGGCAAGCTGGCGGCGATCACGCCGGCGGGCCGCTATCTCGCCGCCCGCATCGCCGAAGCCGACCACGACTACGATGCCGGTGCCGCGCAACTCGACTATGCGCTCGCCCAGTCGCAGAACGACTTCGATCTGACCTACGCCGCGTTCCGCATGCGCATGTATGCCGGCCGCTTCGACGGGGCGGCGTTGCTCGCCTCGGCGATCCTGGCCAAGAAGCCGGGCGACGGCCTTGCCAACCTCGTGACCGCGATCCAGGAGGTCAAGCACGGCAACTATCGCGCGGCCGAGACGCAGCTCTCCCGGATCGGCAATGAGAACCAGCTGGGACCGCTACGCGATTTCGTCGTCGCCTGGCTGAAGGCGGGCGAAAAGGATTTCGCCGCCGCGCGCTCCATCCTCGACAAGCTGAAGCCGGCGGCCGGCGATCGTGCCGAGGCGCCGGCGCTCGTCGTCCAGGCACAAATCGACGAATTGGCGGGCGACCGCGCCGCCGCCGAAGCCAAATACCGTCGCGCCGCCCAGCTCGATACCAACGGGCTGCGCATCGCGGTGTCGGTGGCCGAAGGCTTGCAGCGACTGGGCAAGGTGGCTGATGCGCGCAACCTGCTCAAAACATATGGCGAGAAGCACGCCGATGCCGTGGTGGTGGACGGGCTGATCGCCGCCACCTCGACGACGCCCAAGCCGCCGTCGCCGGCGAGCGGCATCGCCGAGATCATGTTCGACATCGGCGGCATCATGAGCAACGACCCGCGCAACGAGCGCGCCGACCTCGCGCTCATCTTCGAAGAGTTCGCGGTGGAGCTGAAGCCCGACTTCGATTTCGCCTGGCTCACCATCGCCGGCCTGTATGAGCAGTTCCAGCAGCCATCCAAGGCCATAGAGGCGCTCGGCAAGATCGGCCAGGCCTCGCCGCTCTACTGGCAAGCGCGCCTGCGCATCGCGGCGCTCGACGCCCAGGGCGATCATCTCGACCAGGCGGTTCGCCGGCTGCAGGCGCTGGTCGCCGAGAAGCCGGAGCGCATCGACGCGGCTGTGACGCTCGCCGACCTGCTGCGCACCAAGGAGCGCTACAGCGACGCGCTCACGGCGTACAACACCGCCGTGTCGCGGTTGAAGGACGTCAAGGAGGCCGACTGGCCGGTCTTCTTCGGGCGTGGCATCGTACTCGAGCGCCTCAAGCAATGGCCGCGCGCCGAGGCCGACATGAAGAAGGCGCTCAAATTGTCGCCTGAGCAGCCCTACGTCCTGAACTATCTGGGCTACAGCTGGATCGACCAGGGCAAGAACCTCGATGAGGGCATGGCCATGCTCAAGCGTGCCACCGAGCTCAGGCCCGACGACGGCGCGATCACCGACTCGGTCGGCTGGGCCCACTACCGGCTCGGTCAGTACGGCAAGGCGGTCGAATGGCTCGAGCGCGCAACCGAGCAGAAGGGCGACGATGCCACCATCGTCGAGCACCTCGGCGACGCCTACTGGCATGTCGGCCGTTTCCGCGAGGCGCGCTTCGAATGGCAGCGCGCGCTCAACCAGAAGCCGGAGAAGGATCGCCTGCCGGTGATCAAGGACAAGCTCGCCAACGGGCTGAGCGCTGCCAACGACAAGCCGACGGTCTACGAAAAGCCGGCCGACGACAAGAAGAAGACCGGCGGCTGATCGACCACGGGCGCAGGCGGGACGAGCGGTGCGTCCGGCGCGCGCCAAGGTCAATCTCTGGCTGAGCGTCGTCGGCCGCCGCGACGGCTACCATTTGCTGCACTCGCTGGTGGCCTTCTGCGATCTCGCCGATTCGCTCGAGGTTGCGCCGGCCGATCGCCTCACCTTGTCTGTCGACGGCCCGCAAGCCGCTGGTCTGGCCGGAGACCAGGACAATCTCGTGCTGAAGGCGGCGCGGCTTCTTGCCGATCGGGCCGGCATCGCGCCCGGCGCGGCGCTGCGCCTCACCAAGCGGATCCCGGTGGCCGCCGGCCTGGGCGGCGGTTCGGCCGACGCGGCGGCTGCGCTCAAGGAGTTGAGTGATCTTTGGAAGCTGTCGCTGCCCGAGGCCGATCTCATCGCGGTGTCGACAAGGCTCGGAGCCGACGTGCCAATGTGCCTGTTCGGCCAGACCGCCATCGCCTCGGGTGTGGGCGAGCAGCTGCGGGCTGCTCCGGCGCTTCCGGCCTGCGCCATCCTGCTGGTCAATCCGGGCGTTGCGCTGCCGACCGCACAGGTCTTCGCCCACCGTCGTGGCGCGTTTTCGATCGAGCAGCCTGTCCCGTCCGGCTGGGCCGATCTCGCCAGCCTCGCCGCCGATCTCGCCCGGCGCGGCAACGATCTCAGCCAAGCCGCCATCTCGTTGCAGCCGGCGATCGCCGACGTGCTGGCTTTCCTGGAAGCAAGCGCCGGCGCCCGGCATGTCGCCATGACCGGAAGCGGCGCCACCTGCTTTGCGCTCTACGATGATCTGCCGAGCGCGCAGCGCGCCGCCGCAAAGGTTCCCGGCGGCTGGTGGCGGCACGCCGGGCGACTGATGGAAGGCTAAGCTGCTTTAGTCCTGCTTGGGCGCCATCATGGCGCGCATTTCCTTGAGCGATTCGAACAACGCCTTGCTCGGCTCGCCGGTCTCTTTCAGTCCCGCCATGCGCTGGTACTCGCGGATCGCCGTGCGTGTCGCCGCATCGACGCGTCCGGTCGGCGTCCCGTGAAAGAAGCGAAGCTCGCCCAGCAATTGCTGGATCGCCTTGGTCTGGTCCAGCAGGTTCTTCGGCCATGTGCCGGCCGGCGTCACGGCCTTTGGCGGCTCGATCGAAGCCGTGCGCGGCTTGTCAGGCAGGGTGGCCGGCGGGGCGAGCGCGGCAGGCTTGCTGACATCGACTTTCAGGGGAGGTGGCGGCGGATCGATCGGCTTAGGAGGCAGCAATGGCGGCGTCGCGGCGATTTCAGCCGAAGTCGGCGGCGCCGGCGGCTCGTTCTTGGCGAGTTCGATCACCGGTTCGACCGTTGGTTCAACCGGTGCAGGCTTGGGCGATGACCGGGCGATTTCGGCCGAGCTGGGTGGCGGCGGGGGCGGCTCGGTCTTGCCGAGATCGATGGTCGCCGGCGCCGGCGGCGTCTTATTGGCTGCCGCTGCGGATTGTGGGGGCGGCAGCGACCAGCCCTTCGCCGTCGCCTGCGCCGCCAGCTTCTCCCGCAGGGCCAGATAGATTTCCTTGCTGGGCTCGCCCGAGGCGGCGAGGCCGGCGCGGCGCTGGAACTCGCGCAGGGCATTACGCGTCATCGGCCCCAGCAACCCGTCTGGCTTGTCGTGCAGCAATTTCAGCTCGACCAGGAGCTGCTGGATCGCGCGCACCTGGCCCGCGGTATCTTTCGGCCAGCCTGACCGGTCTTCGGCCGGCTGCGAAGCGGCGGTTGCGGGCGGTGTCCCCGCGGCGGCGGGCGCAGCCTGCGCCGGCTGAGGCTTGGGCGTGGCCTGCTTGTGCGTCGCGAGGGCGAGCACGATCTGGTGGAACTCCTTTTGTCCCAACTCCTCGGCGCGCTGCAGCTCCGCCGGCGTCAGCGTGCGCTTGAGCGACTGCACACGTTGCGCCGCGGTCTTCATCAGGGTCGTTTCGGTGCCGTGATTGACCTGACGCTCCAATTCTTCGGTGATCGCGAACCAGGCGAGCGCCGCCGCCAGGTCCTTGGGCGCCGCATCGCCCTGCTCGTAGATATCGCCAAGGCTGAACATGGAAGCCGCCATGCCCTGACGCGCCGCCGATCGCAGCAGCTCAATCGCCCGTGCCCCGTTACGCGGCACGCCTTTGCCTTCGCGCAGCAGCAGGGCGAGGTTGTGCTTGGCGACGGCCAGCCCTGTGTCGGCGGCGCGGCCGTACCACTGGGCGGCGCGCGTGGAGTTGCGCTCGACGACGACGCCGCGCTCATACATGACCCCGACGCTGAACTCAGCCTGCGGCGAGCCGAGCTCTGCGGCACGCATCATCCAGCCCGCCGCCGCCGGCGGGTCCGGCGCAATGCCGTTGCCGTCGAACAGCCGGCGCGCCAGCTCCTCCATGGCGGGCCCTTGGTTGGCATTGGCGCGCGCCCGGAGCTTGTCGATCGGCAGCGTCTTCCAGTCGGCCGGCGGCGAGTCGTCGGCCGAACCTTGATCGGCGGCCGCGACGTCGGACGAGGTCGGACCGGCCGGCGCATCGGCCGGCGGCAGGCTGAGATCGTCGGCGAAGGCCGGCGCGGGCGTCGTTGCGGTCGCTGACGCCTGTCCGGTGGAAGGCGGACGCGGTGTGAAGGCGCCGGGCGCCTTGGCATGACGCGGCGCGGGATCGATCGTGAAGGAGGCGACGAGCACCGCCGCGACCACGACGAGAATGAGCGCCCCGACCAGGAGATTGGGCAGCAGCGGGCGGCTTGAGGAAGAGCGCTGCGGCGTGTCGCTCATGCGGCGACAATAGCCGAGAGCACCACGCGGCGAGAAGCGCTCGCGCGATGGCGCACGACAAGAAGGCTGGTCAGCAGCAGCACCGCACCCGCCTGGTGCAGCGTGGCGAGCGCGATATTGACGCCGCTCAGGATGGTGGCGATGCCGAGGCAGAGCTGCACCGCGGCCATCGCCGCGGCCAGCGCGCCGGCCTGGTGACGGTCTCGCCAGGCCAGCACCAGCACGCAAAGCACCAGGAGCTTCGCCAGCCAGCGATGGATGAATTGCACCGTTGTGCCGTTGTCGAAGGGGTTGATCCACCACGGATCGAGATCGAACAGGCCGGGCGGGATCCAGTAGCCCGACATGGTCGGAAAGGTGTTGTGCATGAGGCCGGCGCGCAGGCCGGCCATCAGGGCGCCGAAACCCATAACGACGAAGACGAAGCCGATCAGCACGCCGGCGAAGCGTCGCACGCCGGGTGCGTCGCGCCGGTGGGATTGCGGACCGAGTTCGAGCGCGAGCCAGAGCGTGTAAGCGTAGAGCGCCACCGCGAACAGCAGATGGGCGGCCAGCCGGTAGTGGCTGACCGACGGCCGATCGACCAGGCCTGAGGCGACCATCGCCCAGCCAAGCGCGCCTTGCAGGCCTCCCAGAACCAAAAGCGCCAACAGCCGCGGCTTCAACGGCGCGGCAAGTCGTCCCCGGAGCCAGAACCAGGCGAGCGGCACGGCGACGACGATGCCGATCAGCCGACCCCACAGGCGGTGCAGGTACTCCAACCAGTAGATCTGCTGGAAGTCGGCGACGGTGAAACCATGATTCGCCAATCTGCCCTGCGGCGAGGAAAGATAATTCTGCAGCTCTGCCTGCCATGCCGGCTCGCCGATTGGCGGCAGCCAGCCCGTGATCGGCCGCCATTCGACGATCGACAGGCCGGACTCGGTCAGTCGCGTGAGCGCACCCAGCACGATCATGAAAAAAATCATGGCGGCCACGACGAACAGCCAGTTGCGCACCGGGGCGGAGGCGGGTTGCATGGTGACTTGCACGGGCGCCGGACCATGCGGCAAGGGCCGCATTCCGTCATCTGGCATTAGTGTCGCGAAAGCCGGGGCGCTGCTTGCGCTCGGCAGTCGCCTTGGTTAATCGGTTCGCCTACGAACGAATCACCCCTCGGTTTAGTTGGATATTTCGACAATGACTGCGCCTCGGCTCAGCCCCCCGCTCGCTCACGGGCTGAGCTTCGGAGACCTCTACGAGCGCGAGGGGCTGGTCCGGCTGGATGCGGCGTTCGTCGACTGGCTGGCAAGCGCCCATCCAGAGTTGCGCGCCCGCCTTCTCGCTGCCCGCGCCGCGCCCGAGAAGCTCGCGGCAAAAGACGAATCGAACCTGCTGATCGAGCTGGCGCGTCCGCTTGAAGACTTCATCGCCGAACTGTTCGGCGTTGCGGCCGAGGCAGCGGCTTTGCGCCACCGCCACAGTGAGTTCGCGCCGCTCTATGACTGCAAGCGGCTGTTCGTTCAGCGCTACGTCGCGCGCGCGATCAAGGCCGAGGAAGCCGCGTCGCTGAAGGGTGCCGATGTCACGGCCGCCGTGCAGCTGCCGGTGAAGATCGAGGATGACCTGGAGCGATGGGAGCTCGCTTTCGCGATCGCCGTTCAGGGCGAGCTCGGCGCCGAGTTCAAGGTGGAAAAGCCGACGCCAGCCATCGAGGCGCTGAGCCGCTACGCCGCCTGGGCGCTGCACAGCGCCGAGGGCAAGCGCCGCCATCGCAACGGGCCGCTCTTCAAGGTGCCGCACAAGCTCGATTTCGAGCATCTGGTGCCGGTTGAGACCGAAGTGGTCGACGGCGTCACGCGGCTCCGACTGCCGCGGCCCATGCTGCGCCATCGCGAGGGCTTCGCGCTCACTGACCACGGCTTCGATCTGGTGCGCGCCCTCGACCACGCCAACTACTGCATCTGGTGCCACAACCAGGGCAAGGACAGCTGCTCGCGCGGCCTGAAGGACCGTAAGAGCGGCGCGTTCCAGAAGTCGCCGTTCGGCGTGACCCTGGCCGGTTGCCCGCTCGAGGAAAAGATCTCGGAGATGAATCTCCTCAAGAGCGAGGGCTTCTCGATCGGCGCGCTGGCCATCGCCGCCGTCGACAACCCGCTGGTGGCGGCGACCGGGCACCGCATCTGCAACGACTGCATGAAGGCCTGCATCTATCAGCGCCAGGAGCCGGTCGACATCCCGCAGATCGAGACCCGCACCTTGAAGGACGTGCTCGGCCTGCCATGGGGATTCGAGATCTATTCCCTGCTGACGCGCTGGAACCCGCTCAATCTCGCCCGCCCGCTCCCGCGGCCAGCGACCGGGCGCAGCGTGCTGATCGTCGGGCTGGGGCCGGCCGGCTTCAATCTCGCCCATCACCTGATGAACGACGGGCACACGGTCGTCGGCATCGACGGACTCAAGATCGAGCCGCTGCCGGCCCAGCAGTCAGGCGTCGAAGCCGACGGCGCGCGCGTGCCCTTCGCCGCGGTGAAGGACGTGATGAGCCTGCGCGAGGATCTCAGCGAGCGCGCCATGGCGGGCTTCGGAGGCGTCGCCGAATACGGCATCACCGTTCGCTGGGACAAGAATTTCCTGAAGCTGGTGCGGCTCTTGATCGAGCGCCGGGCCCAGTTCTCGATGTTCGGCGGCGTGCGCTTCGGCGGCACTGTCACGGTCGACGACGCCTTCGCCATGGGGTTCGACCACGTGGCGCTCTGCGCCGGCGCGGGCAAGCCCACGGTGCTCGACATGCCGCATGGATTGGCGCGTGGCGTGCGTGCTGCTTCCGACTTCCTTATGGCGCTGCAGCTCACCGGGGCCGCCAAGAAGGAGTCGATCGCCAACCTGCAGGTGCGCCTGCCGGTGGTGGTGGTGGGCGGCGGCCTGACGGCGATCGACACCGCGACCGAGTCGCTCGCCTACTATCCGCTGCAAGTCGAGAAATTTTTGGCGCGGCATGAGGCCCTGGTCGCCGAACGGGGCGAGGCAACGGTCGTCGCCGATTGGAACGAGGAAGAACGCGAGATCGCCGAGGAGTTCATCGCCCACGCCGAGGCGATCCGCGAGGAGCGCAGGGCCGCGGCGCGCGAGGGGCGCGTGCCGGAAATCGCCAAGCTGGTGAACGGCTGGGGCGGCGTCACCATCGCCTACCGCCGGCGGCTGATCGATTCGCCTTCCTACACGCTCAACCACGAGGAAGTGCTGAAGGCGCTGGAGGAGGACATTCGCTTCGCCGAGGGCCTGTCGCCCGTTGCGGTCGAGATCGACGACCACGGCCACGCCAAGGCGCTCAAGGTCGAGGGCCAGCAGGGGAGCGAGAAGATCTCGGCCAGCCTGCCGGCGCGCACCATCCTGGTGGCGGCCGGTACCCAACCCAACACGGTGCTGGCGCGCGAGGATGCCACGCACGCTTTCATCGACGGCAAATATTTCCGCGCCCTGGACGAGGCGGGCAACCCGGTGACGCCCGAGCGCGTCGCCAAGCCCGCCGACGTGCGCGTGCTGATGTATCGTCATGCCGACGGGCGCTTCATGTCGTTCTTCGGCGACCTGCACCCGTCGTTTGCCGGCAACGTGGTGAAGGCGATGGGCGGCACCAAGCAGGGCTATCCAGTGCTGACCCGCGCCATGGCCGCGCTGCCGCGGCCCGAGCGCTCGGCCGGGGAGATCCTGGCGGAGGCCAATCGGCTGTGGCGCGCGCGCGTGGTGCGCGTCGATCGGCTGACGCCCACCATCGTCGAGGTCGTGGTCGAGGCCCCGGCCGCCGCCCGCAGTTTCGAGCCGGGCCAGTTCTACCGCCTGCAGAACTACGAATTTCACTCGCGGCGCGTCGAAGGCACGCTGCTCACCATGGAGGGGCTCGCTCTGACCGGCGCCTGGGTCGACAAGGACAAGGGCCTGCTGTCGCTGATCGCCCTCGAAATGGGAGGCTCGTCCGACCTCTGCGCGCTGCTCGAGCCTGGCGAGCCGGTGATCGTCATGGGCCCGACCGGCACGCCGACCGAGATCGAGAGCGGCGAGACGGTGGTGCTGGCGGGCGGCGGGCTCGGCAACGCGGTGCTGTTCTCGATCGGCCAGGCGTTCCGCCGCGCTGGCAGCAAGGTTCTCTACTTCGCGGGCTACAAGAAGATGGCCGACCGCTACAAGGTCGAGGAGATCGAGGCAGCGGCCGACGTCGTCGTGTGGTGCTGCGATGAGGGGCCAGGCTTCGCGCCGCGTCGGCCGCAGGACAAGGCCGTGGTGGCCAACATTGTCGAGGCGATGCGGCAGTACGCGTCGGACGGGTTGGGCCGCCAGCCGATCGCCCTCAAGGATTGCGACCGGCTGATCGCGATCGGCTCGGACCGCATGATGAACGCGGTGCGGCTGGCACGGCACCTCGTTCTGAAACCCTATCTGAAGGCGGGACATCGCTCGCTGGCATCGATCAACTCGCCGATGCAATGCATGATGAAGGAGATCTGCGCCCAGTGCCTGCAGCTGCAGCACGATCCGCAGACCGGCAAGGCGCGTGTGGTGTTCTCCTGCTTCAACCAGGACCAGCCGCTCGACCAGGTCGATTTCGCCTGCCTGCATCAGCGGCTGAAGCAGAACAGCGTGCAGGAAAAGCTGGGCGCCCTCTGGATCGATCGGTCATTGCGCAGGATCGGGGCGCGGTCCTAAGCTGAGCGCCTCCGCAACGGAGGGCGCCATGACCACGCATCCGCTCAAGATCGCCAAGCTCGACAAGGCCTCGCGCGTCGAGTTCGGGCCGCTCGCCTTCTACCATCCGCTGGTCGCCGACGGCGACACGCCGGTGCGCACCGGCATCCAGACCTCGGCGCCGGGCTACGAAGCGCCGATGCATTTCCATCCGTACACCGAGCTGCTGTTCATCATCGACGGCGAGGCCGAGGTCTGGCTGCAGGGTGAGGAGGACAAGCCGCATTCCCTGAAGGCTGGCGATTGCGTCGCCCTGCCGCCCGGCATCCCGCACAGCTTCCGCGTGGTCGGCGACAAGCCAATGCGGCTGCTCGGCATCCATTCGAGCCCGACCCGCATATCGACCTATCTCGACCGGGAGTCGGACGCCAACGGCTATCCCAAGCTCGACGCGAACCTCGAGCCCGTGCTCAAGGCTGCAGCACGAACCTGAACAGCACCTTGTCCTCGGTGTAGTAGCGCAGCTGGTCGGTGATCTTGGGAAAGTAGGCGCTGCCGGTCGTCACCGGCATGAAGGCATCGAGCGCGAGCGGCCGCACGCTGACGCTGAAGCCCGTTTGCGCGAACGCCTGCGAGACCTCTTCCAGAGAATGGTCGTAGATCGGGATCGACGAGCTTTCGGCGATCAGCCTGCGCCAGCGCGGCCAGACGGTGGAATCGGTGTGACAGCCCATGGCCGCGACGTAGGCGCCGCCTGGCCTGAGCGCCGAGCGGATATCGCGCGCGTGCGCCGCCGGATCCGGCAGCAGGTAGATGACCTCGTGGCTGAAGGCGAAGTCGAAGCTCCGGCCGACCGCCGCCGCCGAATCGCTCACGCGATACTCGATGGGCCGATGGCCCTTCAGGAGCTCGGCGCGTGCCACCGATTCGCGGGCGATGTCGATGCCGACCGCGCCCTTGAAGGGATGGCGGTCGTAGAGCAGCCGCAGGAAACCGCCCTGGTTGCAGCCATAGTCGAGCACGGTCGACTGGCTGAGATCGTGCGGCACGGAGACGTCGATCATGCGCCGCCAGATCGGCGCATGGGCGGCGCCCATCGTCTCTTCGTCAGCGGGGTTGCGGTTCCAGGTGGCGATCGTCGAGGGACGGACCGGAGAATGCGCCATCGCTTCCTCCCGAGGGGAAGGCGAGCTTAGCATGCCTGTGCGCGCGTTTCGGCCCCCAGGGCGTGATCAGCAAGGGGCCGGCGATCAGCACGCCAAAGACGATCATGCCGACGGCGATGGCGGTGAACACACCATCGAGTCCGAGGCCGAGCTTCTCCACCGCGTACCAGCCGCCGGCCGTCGCCACCGCCATGCGCGCGAGGCCGGCGAGGAAGGGGGCGGTCATGCGGCCGGCGCCCTGGCTTGCGAAGTTCAAGGTCATGCCGAGCCCGAACAGGCAATAGAAGGGCGCGACGTGGGTTATGTAGGCCACCGTGGCCGCGATCACCTGCGGCTCGCCGGTAAAGAGCCTCGCCCAGCCCTCGGCCCACAGTGCGACCGCCCAGCCGAACGTGCCGATCGACGCAAAGGCGATCAGGCCGCCGATCCAGGCGACGCGCACAGCGCGCTTCCAGTCGTGGGCGCCAGCCGCAACACCGACCAAAGTGGTGAGCCCGGATCCGATGCCGAAGGCGAGCGGCACCAGCATGAATTCCAGCCGCACGCCGATGCCGTAGCCGGCCAGCGCCGTGACGCCAAAGCGGCCGACCAGGCCGGTCACCAGCATGGCGGTGATGTTGGCCGTCAGCGCCGACAAGGACGAGATGATGCCGACCTTGAGGATCTCCCAGAACAGGCGACCTTCGAGCCTGATGCCGCTAAACGTCGGCACGAAGCCCAGCTTGCCGCGCCACAGCGCGCGCGCCTGCAGGAGGGCCGCACAGGTCGAGGTTGTGAGCGAGGAGACGGCGGGACCCGCCACGCCGAGTCCCGGCCAGCTGCCGATGCCCAGCGCCAGAACACCCGACAGCGGCACCTGGGCGATCGAGAAGATCAGCATGTACCGGCCGGGAGTCGCGGCATCGCCGCCGCCGCGCAGCAGGGCCGCGAGGAAGAAGTTGGCCCACACCACGATAGCGCCACTGAACAGCACGTGGGCGTAGGCCTCGGCATTGGCGAGCGCCTGGCCGTGACCGCCCAGCAAACGGAAGAAGGTCGGCGCCACTGTCCAGGCGAGCAGGGTGAATAGCGCCGCCAGGGCAATGCCGAGCACGAGGGCGTGCAGGATAAGCGCGCGGGCGTCGCCGGTGCGTTGTGCACCCATGGCGCGCGCCATGGCCGCTGCCACGCCGCCTCCCATGCCGCCCGCCGCCATCATCTGCATCAGCATCATGAAGGGGAAGACCAGCGCAAAGCCCGCCAGCGCCTCGGTGCCCAGTCGGCCGAAGAAGTAGGTCTCGGCGACGGACACGAAGGTCTGCACGATCATGACCGCGGTGGTGGGGCCGGCGAGGCGCCACAGGCTGCGCCCGACCGGCGCGGTCAGCAGGGGGTGGGACACCACGCGACTCCTAGGCAGGGATGGGGTAATCAGTGCATATGCACGCTATCAAGATGGTACCGGCTGTCACCTGACAAAAGAGGCGCTTCGCATTAGCTTTTCGCCATGACCGATGAGAAACGCCCGCATGACGACCGCCCCCTGGCCAGGCCCACGGTGCAGATCGACAACGATCGCGTGATCGTCACGCAATGGCGCTTTGCGCCCGGCGCCCACACCGGCTGGCACAAGCACCAGCACGACTACGTCATGGTGCCGGTGACGACCGGCGAGTTGCATGTCTATGACGGCAACACGACGGTGCCTGCGCCGCTGCGCGCCGGCGTGCCTTATGCCCGCCTGACCGGCGTCGAGCACGACGTTATCAACCCCAACGACTTCGAATTCGTCTTCGTGGAGGTCGAGCTAAAGGGCTGACAAAACGCGCACGTAGCCCGCATTGACTTCAACTGGGGCAAGCCTCATATCAGGGCCGCCGACGGTCCGGCGCACTTCTGGCGCCTTTATGAGACCGCTCACCGGAGCCCATCGGATGTGGGCCAAGTAACGGAAACTAAATGAGTTTTGAGAGTTTGGGGCTGAGCGCCCCGGTACTGCAGGCAGTCGCTGAAAAGGGCTATACGACGCCCACCCCGATCCAGGAAAAGGCCATCCCCATCGTCTTGATGGGCCGCGATGTCCTCGGATGCGCCCAGACGGGCACCGGCAAGACCGCCTCCTTCGTCCTCCCCATGATCGATATCCTGGCCGAGGGCCGCGCCAAGATGCGCATGCCGCGTTCGCTGATCCTGGAGCCGACGCGTGAACTGGCCGCCCAGGTGGCCGAGAACTTCGAGATGTACGGCAAGCACAACAAGCTCAACATGGCGCTGTTGATCGGCGGCGTGAGCTTCGAGGACCAGGAGCGCGCGCTCGAGAAGGGCGTCGACGTGCTGATCGCCACACCCGGCCGGCTGCTCGACCATTTCGAGCGCGGCAAGGTGCTCCTGAACGACGTCAAGGTGCTGGTGATCGACGAAGCCGATCGCATGCTCGACATGGGCTTCATCCCCGATGTCGAGCGCATCGTCAGCCTCCTGCCGCCGCTGCGGCAGACCCTGTTCTTCTCCGCCACCATGCCGCCCGAGATCAGGCGGCTGGCCGATCGCTTCCTCACCAACCCGAAGGAAGTCGCCGTCTCGCCGCCCGCCTCGACCGCCGCCAGCATCGTGCAAGGCCTGGCCGTCGTTGCCGAGGAGGACAAGCGCGAGGCGCTGCGCCGGCTGATCAAGAGCCAGGACGTCAAGAACGCCCTGGTGTTCTGCAATCGCAAGCGCGACGTCGCCATCCTGCATGCCTCGCTCAAGAAGCACGGCTTCAATGCCGGCGCGCTGCATGGCGACATGAGCCAACCCGCCCGCATGGAGACGCTCGACAGGTTCAAGCAGGGCGAGATCCAGATTCTGGTGGCGTCCGACGTCGCGGCGCGCGGCCTCGACATCGTCGAGATGAGCCATGTCTTCAATTTCGACGTGCCGTTCTCGCCCGAGGACTACGTGCACCGCATCGGCCGTACCGGCCGCGCCGGCCGGACCGGCCATTCCTTCACCTTGGCCTCGCCGGCCGAGGGCGGCCTGGTCGAGGCCATCGAGAAGCTGATCGGCAACGCCATCCCGCGCGTCGAGGTGCCTGGCATCGAAACCGCTTCGCTGGAAGCGGGTGATGGCCGGCAGCGGCGCCGCGGCCGCGGTCGCAGCGTGCGGCCGCACGGCGACAAACCGCGCGAGCGCCGCGACCATGCGTCCGCGCCGCACGAACACCGGCGCCCGAAAGCGGCAAAGCCTCGTTCGGAACATGCCGAGCACAAGCCCGGCGAACACAAGCCTCGCACCGAGCACCATCGCGGCGAGCGCCATCATGCCGAGCGGCATCATGCCGAGCGCCCGCACCGCGAGCATCGCACCGAGCGTCCGCACGGCCACGGCAAGCGCCCGCATCGCGACGAGGGCTCGCCGCAGGGGCTGGGCGATCACGTGCCGGCTTTCCTCGGACGTTCGTCGCGCTAACTCTCCTTCGCTCCTGCGGAGCTTCGGAGGGTTGAAGTTGGAGTGGCAACTTGAGCCTCCGAAGCTGCAAAAGCAGCGAAGGATGGCTAAAGTAGCGCCCGCCCAGCAGGCGATTCAGGCGGGACCATGCAGACCATTTTCGTCATGGTGAAGTGCGACCTCGGCAAGGCCTACCAGGTCGCCGACGAGGCGGTCGCGGTCGAGCACGTCTCCGAGGTCTACTCGACCTCCGGCCAGTACGACCTGCTGATGAAGTGCTATCTCGACGACAAGCTCGACATCGGCCACTTCGTCACCAGCCAGATCCAGACGCTGCCTGGCGTGAAGGACACTTTTACGCTGATCACCTTCAAGGCCTTTACCTAAAGAAAAAGCGCGCCGTCTGAGCGGCGCGCTCCTTTGCGATTGCTGCCCGCCGATCAGTTGATCAGGCCGTAGAACTTCCCGGCGTTGGTGCAGGTGATCATCCTGGTCACCTCGGGCGACACGGCGGCGAACTGCTCCTTGATGTACTGCGTCGAGTTCGGCCACACGCCGTCGCCGTGCGGGTAGTCGGAGCCCCACATCAGGCTCTCCGCCCCCATGTCGTCGATCAGCTTGGCGCCGATGCGGTCGAACTGGAAGGTAGCCTTGCACTGCCGCCGCCAATATTCGGACGGCTTCATCTTGAGGCCGAGGTCGGTGAAACGATCCTCCCATTCGAAGTCCATGCGGTCGAGCGCATAGGGGATCCAGCCGCAACCCGATTCGCCGAAGGCGATGCGCAGGTGCGGGTAGCGCTCGAACACGTTGGCGGCCATCACCGCGGCCAGGATGTTGATCAGGTTCATCTGGAAGCTGGACACGACCGAGAAGAACACCGAGCGACCGACCCGGCCGGGGTGCCGGCTGATCAGGTCGTTGGGCACGGTGGGGAAGGTGTGGAAGTGCAGCGGCAGTTGCACGTCGTTCACCGCCTTCCAGAGCGGCTCCCACATGGGATGCCACATCGGCTCCATGTCCCACGAGCAGCTGAGCTCGAGGCCCCGCAGGCCCATCTTGGCGACGCGGTAGACTTCCTGCACCGCCGCGTCGATGTCGCCATAGGGCAGGCAGGCGAGCCCAATATGCCGGTCGGGATAGTGGCTGCAGAAGCCCTTCAGCCAGTCGTTATAGATGCGCAGCATCTCGTTGGATGCGTCGCGGTCATTGAGCCGGCTGGAGGCGCCCAGGATGCCGTAGATCACTTCGGCATCGACGCCGTCGCGCTCGAGGTCCTTGATCCGGAGATGCGGATCGGAGACGCGGCGGATATCCTTGGCGCCGTCCTCGTAGAGGCCTGTCTCGGCCATCACGTCGACGCGCAGATGCTTGCCCTTGACGTACTTCGCACCACCCGGGCCGACGCCGTTCTTGAATCCGAAATTGGCGCCGTTCTTTGCGGTCCATTTCGGCCCCTCGTCGGTGTTTACGACGTAGGGCATGCGCTCCTTCATCTCGCTGGACGCCATCGACGTGAATAGGTCGGGCGGCATCCAGGGAAGATCGAGATGGCAGTCGGCCGAAATGCGATTGTATTGCATGGGGCGCTCCTCTATGGGGCGAATTGTGCGCGCGAGGCCGGGTAGCAGCAAGGGGCCGGTATCCGGCGAGTTTCGACAGTCAAAGGGAGGCGACGGTGGGCAAGATGGAGGGACGGGTAGCGATCGTGACCGGAGCCAGCCGCGGCATCGGCCAGGCGATCGCCGAGCTGCTCGCCGGCGAAGGCGCCAAGGTCGTGTGCGTGGCGCGCACCCTGAACGAGGGCGATCACATCTTCAAAGGCGCGTTGGCGAGCACCGTCGCCCAAATTCGCGCCGCGGGTGGCGAGGCGACGGCGGTCGCCGCCGACATCTCCTCGGAGGACGAGTGCCAGAAGCTCGTGACGGCGGCGCGTTCGGCTTACGGTCGGATCGACACTTTGGTGAACAACGCCGCGCTCAACTATTATATCCCGACCGTCGATTATCCGACCAACCGCTGGGTAAAGTCCTTCGCGGTCAACGTGCACGCGCCGTTCATCCTGGCCAAGGCGGTGTTGCCCGACATGATCGCGGGCCGCCGTGGCGCCATCGTCAATATCGGCTCGGGCGCCGCCATCGGCCCGGGCCGAGGCCCCTACAGCGACCACGCGGTGCGCGGCGGCGTGATGTACGGCGCCACCAAGGCGGCGCTGGAGCGCTTCACCCAGGGCCTCGCCCAGGAGGTTTCGAGCCATGCCGGCATCGCCATCAGCTGCGTGTCGCCGTCGCGCGTCGTGCCGACGCCGGGCACGGTCCACCACAAGCTGGTCACCGGTCTCGATGATCCGCGCGGCGAGCCGCCCGATATGATGGCGCGCGCCGTGCTCCTGCTGGCGAGCGAGCCGGCCGACAAGGTGAACGGCCGCGTCACCTACAGCCAACAGATCCTGAAAGAGTTCGGCTGGATCGAGAAGGGCGTCGGTCGCGGCATCGATACGGTCGGCAGCGGCTACTCGCAGATCTGACGGAGGAGGGCATGAAGGGAAGCTGCCTGTGCGGCACTGTCACCTACGAGGTAACGCCGTTCGAC
>JBPYDO010000171.1:0-5544 GCA_051985755.1 Reyranella sp.
CGTCGACCCATTCCTTCATGGCCGGGTGGCCGAGGATCGCCTCGCAGTAGGCGTTGGTGTCGGAGTCGACCGGCACGTCGTAGGTGCGCAGCCGCGTCACGACGGGCGCATACATGGCGTCGGCGGCGCCGAACCTGCCGAACAGGAAGCCTTGGTCGCCGGGAAACGCCCCGGCGAACCGCTTGCGGCAGTCGCGCCACAGGCTGGTGATGCGCTCGATATCGGCGCGCACCGCCTGCGTCATGCCCTTGCCGGGAAAGGACGCGCGGATATTCATCGGCATGTTGTCGCGCAGGTCGTTGAAGCCGGCGTGCATTTCGGCGGAGATGGCGCGGGCGTGGGCACGCGCCGCGGCCGACGGCGGCCACAGCCCGGCCTCGGGCCTGAGATCGTTGAGGTATTCGGCGATGGCAAGCGACTCCCAAACCGCCAGTCCGCGGTGCAGCAGAACCGGCACGCGGCCCGATGGCGAGTGCTTGCGGATGGTGGGCTGCGTTTCCGGCAGGTCGAGCGGCACCACGATCTCGTCGAACTCGATGCCGGCGATGCGGGCCATCAGCCAGCCGCGCAGCGACCACGACGAGTAGTTCTTGTTGCCGACTACCAGCGTGAACTCGGCCATCGTTTCCCGGGTCCCCTCTCTTGCCAGCGCCCGAGTTTGGCCGGCAATGTTAACTGTTGCACTACAGTTTCATGAGCCTGTCCATGCCGCTGCCTTTTGTCGATCGATCCGCCGCTGCGCTGCCTGTGCAGTTTGTCCTCCAGCCGCGCTGGCGCAGCTGGTTGAGGGAGCAGAGCGCCGCGCGCAGAGGCTGGCTCGACTCGCTCGGCATCGCCGGCAATGCCGGCGACCTCGCCGTCCTTCCGGCCCGCGACGGCAAGGCGGCAGGTGCGGTGCTGGTGCTGTCCGCCAAGCCCGTCCTGTGGGATTTCGGCACGCTCAGCACCAGGCTGCCGGCCGGCACCTGGCAACTCGGCGACACCGCCCCGGTGTCGCCGACCGACGCCGCGGTGGCGATCGGGCTCGGCGCCTGGCGCTTCGAGCGCTATCGCGCCAAGAAGGCCAAGGCCGGGCCGCGCATCGTCTGGCCGCGCGGCGCCGACAAGACGCGCGCCACGGCCACAATCGAAGCAGTATCGATGGCGCGCGATCTCATCACGACTCCCTCGTCGGACATGGGCCCCGCCGAGTTGGCAGCCGCCATCCAGGTGCTCGCCAAGCAACACAAGGCGCGTTGCCGGGTGATCGTCGGCGACGATCTGCTGAAGCAGAACTATCCCATGATCCATGCCGTCGGCCGCGCCTCGAGCCGCGCGCCGCGCCTGATCGATCTCACCTGGGGCAATGCCAGCGATCCCAAGGTGACCCTGGTCGGCAAGGGCGTGTGCTTCGACACCGGCGGGCTCGACCTCAAGCCAGCGAGCGGCATGCTCAACATGAAGAAGGACATGGGCGGCGCCGCCACGATGACGGCGGTGGCGGCGATGGTCATGGCGGCCAAGCTTCCGGTGCGCTTGCGGCTTCTGGTGCCGGCGGTCGAGAACAGCGTGTCGGGCAACGCCTTCCGCCCGCTCGACATCGTGCCGACGCGCAAGGGTATCAGCGTCGAGATCGGCAACACCGACGCCGAGGGCCGGCTGATCCTGTGCGATGCCCTGCACGAGGGCGCGTCGGAGAAGCCTGCCCTGATGGTCGATTGCGCGACGCTCACGGGTGCGGCTCGCGTGGCGCTCGGCACCGACCTGCCGGCGTTGTTCTGCAACGACGATGGCCTGGCCGACGACTTGCTTGCTGCCGGCAAGCAAGTGTCCGATCCGATGTGGCGCCTGCCGCTGTTTGCGGGCTACCGCCGTCTGCTCGACAGCAAGGTCGCCGACATCAACAACGTGTCGAGCGGCGGCTTCGGCGGCGCCATCACCGCCGCGCTCTACCTCAAGGAATTCGTGCCCGACGACGTGCCGTGGGCGCATTTTGACATGATGGCCTGGAACAACAGCACCCGCCCCGGCCGCCCCGAAGGCGGCGAGGCGCAGGCCGCGCGGGCGATCTTCGCCGCGATCGAGAAGCGCGTGACGAAATAGAGAGAGTCAGTACCCCGTCTTCGGGTCGACCCGGTGGATCAGCGGCTGGCCGGCGCGCCGGCGCTTGATGTTCTCGATGATGCCGGGCGTGGCGGTGCGCGGGTTGGTGGCGCCGGCGACGTGCGGCGTCACATGCACCTTGGGGTGCGTCCAATAGGGATGGTCGCTTGGTAGCGGTTCCTGGTTGAACACGTCGAGCGTGGCGCCGCTCAGGTGCCCTGAGTCGAGGGCGGCCAGCAGGTCGTCGTCGACGACGTGGCCGCCGCGCGCGATGTTGATGAAATAGGCGCCGCGGGGCAGCCGCGCGAAGGCCTTGGCATCGAGCAGCCCGCGCGTGTCGCGCGTGAGCGGCAGCACGTCGACCAGGATGTCGCTCCTCGCCAGGAACTTCGCAAAGCCCGCGACGCCATGGAAGGTCTCGACGCCGGGCAAGGTCTTGGGCGAGCGGCTCCAGCCGGCGGTCGGGAAGCCGAGGCTCGCGAACTTGGCGGCCATGTCCTGGCCGATGGTGCCGAGTCCCATCACGCCGATCCGGCGATGGATGGTGTCGAAGAGATCGCGCGGCTGCCAGCGCCGGGCG
This sequence comes from Reyranella sp., assembly GCA_051985755.1. Lineage (GTDB taxonomy): Bacteria > Pseudomonadota > Alphaproteobacteria > Reyranellales > Reyranellaceae > Reyranella. Next base: position 2,663 of record JBPYDO010000171.1, read on the forward strand.
CGCTGACTCTCGGCATACTGGTCGATCTCGCGATGATGGCGCAGCGCCCAGTGGATGGCGTACTCGCTCATCTGGCCGATCAGGCCTTCGTCCATGATGCGCACGATGGGCACGCCCTCGGGCAGCCGGTCGTCGGCGAGCAGATGGTCGACGCCCATGCCCAGCGACACGATCAGCTTCACGTTCTTGAACGAGGCGATCAGTCCGCGGTCGGGCTTCCAGGCCAGCGCCACTTCGATGTCGGCGGTGTCACCCAGCGCGTCGAGGGTGCGGAAGTCGATCGGCCCCAGCCCCGCCTCCAGCGCTTTCTTCCAGAGCACACCGTCGGTGTCGCGGCTGACATACGCGATTGCCCTTGCCATTGCTTCTCCGCTACGCAACTGTCTCGAGGTCGAACGCGGCAGCGATCAGCGCCTTGGTGTAGGGCGTTTGCGGCCGGGTGAAGACCTGCTCGGCGGGTCCGCGCTCGACCACCTTACCCTCGCGCAGCACCACGACCTCGTCGGCGAGCGCCCGCACGACCTTGAGGTCGTGGCTGATGAACAGATAGGCGAGCTTGTGGCGGGCCTGCAGGTCGCGCAGCAGGTCGACGATTTGCGCCTGCACGCTCATGTCGAGCGCCGAAGTCGGCTCGTCCAGCACGATGAAGCGCGGCTTCAGGACCAGCGCCCGGGCGATGGCGATGCGCTGGCGCTGGCCGCCGGAGAACTCGTGCGGATAGCGGTCGCGCAGTCCCGGATTCTGGGCCGGATCGAGCCCGACCTCGCGCAGGGCGGCATCGATCATGGCCGCGCGTTCGGGTGGCGAGCCGATGGCATGCACCTCCAGCCCTTCGCCGACGATCTCGGCCACCGTCATGCGCGGGCTGAGCGAGCTGAACGGATCCTGGAAGACGATCTGCATCTGGCGCCGGAGCGGCCTTATGTCTCGCTGGTTGAGCGCCTGCAGATCCTGCGCATCGAAGCGGATGCCACCCTGGCTCCGCTCGAGCCGCAGCAGCGCCAGTCCGAGAGTGGTCTTGCCGGAACCCGACTCGCCTACCAGGCCGATCGTGTGGCCTTGCCGGAGCGCAATGCTGACGCCGTCGACCGCCTTCACGTAACCCACGGTGTGGCGCAGCACGCCGCGCTTGATCGGGAAGTGCACTTTCAAGTCGTCGAGCCGCACCAGCTCGGGCGCGGCCGGATCGGCCGCCGCCGGCCGGCCCTTCGGTTCGGCGGAGAGCAGGTGCTTGGTGTAGGCATGCTGTGGCCGCTCGAAAATCTCGGCGACCGGTCCCTGCTCGACGATCAGGCCTTCGGTCATGACGCAGACGCGGTCGGCGATCTTGCCGACGATGCCGAGATCGTGTGTGATGAAGAGCAGAGCCATGCCGTAGCGCGCCTGCAGGCTCTTCAGGAGCTGCAGGATCTGCGCCTGGATGGTGACGTCGAGCGCCGTGGTGGGCTCGTCTGCGATCAGGAGGTCGGGCTCGTTGGCGAGCGCCATGGCGATCATGACACGCTGGCGCTGGCCGCCGGACAGCTGGTGCGGATAGGCGTCGAGCCGCTTGGCGGCCTCCGGGATGCCGACCTGCTCCAAAAGCTCGAGCGTGCGCCGGCGGGCGGCCTCGCGGTTGAGGCCCTTGTGCAGGATCAGCACCTCGTTCACCTGCCGCTCGATCGTGTGCAGCGGGTTGAGCGATGTCATCGGCTCCTGGAAGATCATCGACACGCGATTGCCGCGCACGCTCAAGAGCTCGCGCGCCGGCGCGCCCACCAGCTCACGCCCCTGGAAGCGGATCGAGCCCCTGGGATGGCGGGCCATCGGATAGGGCAGCAGTTGCAGGATGGAGAGCGCCGTCACCGACTTGCCGGAGCCCGACTCGCCCACCAGCGCCACGGTCTCGCCGCGGCCGATGTCGAAGCTCACGCCTTTCACGGCTGCGACGGCATTGCTGTTGCCGCCGAAGGTGACGGCAAGGTCGCGGACCTGCAGCAGGGTCTCACTCATGCCACGACCTTTCGCGGGTTGAAGGCGTCGCGCACGGCTTCGCCGATGAACACCAGCAGGGTCAGCATCAGGGCGATGGTGAAAAAGGCGGTGAAGGCGAGCCATGGCGCATTGAGGTTGTTCTTGCCCTGCAGCACCAGCTCGCCCAGCGACGGCGAGCCCGGCGGCAGGCCGAAGCCCAGGAAGTCGAGCGCCGTCAGCGTCGTCACCGAACCGGCCAGGATGAAGGGCAGGAAAGTCAGGCTCGCGGTCATGGCGTTGGGCAGGATGTGCCGCATCATGATGCGCACGTCCAGCATGCCGAGCGCGCGGGCGGCGCGGACATAGTCGAAATTGCGGCCGCGCAGGAACTCGGCCCGCACGTAGCCCACGAGCTCCATCCAGCTGAACAGCAGCATGATGCCGAGCAGCATCCAGAATCCGGGCTGCACGAAGCTTGCCAGGATGATCAGCAGATAGATCGTAGGCATGCTCGACCAGATCTCGAGAAAACGCTGGAAGGAAAGGTCGGTCCAGCCGCCGAAGTAGCCTTGCACCGCGCCGGCCGCGATGCCGACGATCGAGCTCAGGATGGTCAGGATGAAGCCGAACAGCACTGAAATGCGAAAACCGTAGAGAAGTCGGGCCAACACGTCGCGCGCCAGGTCGTCGGTGCCGAGCGGATGCTTGAGCGAGGGTGGCAGCAGGGCGTTGCGGTCCTCGCCCGTGACCATCGTGTCGTAGCTGTAGGGGATTGGCGGCCACAGCATCCAGCCCTTGGCCTCGATCGACCGCTGGAGCTCGGCATCCGTGTAGACAGCGTTGGTCGGCAGGTCGCCGCCGAACGTCGTCTCCGGGTAGTCGCGGAAGATCGGTAAATACCAGGCGCCGTCGTAGCGGATCAGGATCGG
>JBPYDO010000172.1:0-2546 GCA_051985755.1 Reyranella sp.
GCCTCTCCCCCTAGCGGGGGAGAGGAGGAAGATAGAGTGCGGGGCCGTGAGCGTGCGTAGAGGTTACGCACTGGCCCGCGGCTTGCACGGGGGAGTACGGTGGCCTGGGAGATAGTGGGCCGGGAGATAGGAGGCGAACTTGCAACGTAGGCACTTTTTGCTGGGCGCGTCAGCCATCGCAGCGGCGGCTCCCGTGGCGGCGCGGGCCGACGGCGAGCTGGTGCGCGTGGCGCTCGCCTGGATCAACAACGTCGAATATGCCGGCGTCTGGCTCGCCATGGAGAACGGCTACTTCCACGCCGAGGGGCTCGAGGTGAAGACCCTGCCGGGCGGGCCGAATGCGCCGTCGGCGCCGGTCACCGTGGCGTCGGGCAAGGCCGAGCTCGGCTACACGACCTGGCTGCCCTTCCTCGACGCCGTGGCGCGCGGCAACGATTTCGTGCTGGTCGCCGGCACCTTCCCGGTGTCGCCGCTCGGCATCATCTCGCTCAAGGGCAATCCGATCCTCAAGGCGGCCGACATCGTCGGCAAGAAGATCCTGGCGCAGGGCCCCAACGAGCGCACCGCGATCGACGCCACCCTGGCGCTGAACAAGCTGCCCAGGCAGTGGCAGTTCGTGCCGGCCGGCTTCTCGCCCGAGCCGCTGCTCTCCAAGCAGGGCGACGGCTACACCGCCTTCGGCACCAACCAGGCGGTCACCCTGGAATTGAAGATGAACATGGTGCGCGGCAAGGACTTCTTCTTCACCTCGTTCGATTCGATGGGCTACCGCTCCTATGCCAGCATGATCTTCACCAGCCGCGGCTACCTGCTGGCCGAGCGGCCCACCCTGGTGAAGTTCCTGCGCGCGCTGACGCGCGGCTGGATGGACGATCTCAAGGATCCCGCGGTGGCGGCCAAGCTCGCCGTCACCAAGTACGGCGCCGATCTCGGCCTCGACCTCAAGCAGCAGACGCGCCAGAACGAGCTGCAGTACGCCATGCTCAGGAACCCGACCAGGCCCGACCAGCCGCTCTTGATGCTCGACCGCGACACGGTCGCCGGCCCGATGATGGAGGCCGCCAAGGCCTCGAACCGCACCAACCTGCCCGACGTCGACCGGCTGTGCGACTTCTCGCTGATGCAGGAAGTGCACGACAGCCTGAAGAAGCCTTGAGCGTGAGGCGAACTGTCGATGCCGCAGGAGGCGCGCTGGGGGCGCGCGACTCCAGTCGCGCGTCTTTGTTGATCGCACAGAAGATCGCGCCACTGGAGTGGCGCGCCCCCAGCGCATCGCCTTCTGCTTCGGATTCCGTGCTCCAATGAAAGGCTGATCGATGGCGGCACCGCAGAAAGTCGACCTGCTGCTGAGCGGCTGCGACGTGGTCACCTTGGACGGCAAGAACCAGGTGATCGAGAACGGCGCGGTCGCGGTCAAGGGCAACAGGATCGCCTGGATCGGCAAGGCCTCGGCGGCGCGGCGCCACGTTCAGCCGAAATCGACGATCGACGGCGCCGGCCAGATCGCCATGCCGGGCCTGATCGACGCCCACGTGCACACGGCGCAGACGCTGCTGCGCGGCAAGATCGCCGAGATCGACCGGCGGCGGCCGGTCAAGATCCCGGTGTGGCGCAACTACTACATCCCCTTCGAGGGCATGCTGAGCGACGACGACGTCTATCTCTCGGGCCTGCTGTGCTACGCCAACATGATCTCGGTCGGCACGACATGCTTTGCCGAGGCGGGCGGCCCGCACCCCGACGCCATGGCGCGCGCCGCGCTCGATATCGGCATAAGGGGCTTCGTCTCGCTCAACACCTGCGACCAGGGCGCGGGGCTGCCCAGGACCATGATCTCCTCGACCAAGCAGTGTTACGACCGCAACGTCGCCCTGGTGAAGCGCTGGCGCGGCACGGCGGGCGGCAGCGACCGCGTGCAGGCCTGGCTGTCCTTGCGCCAGATCATCGTCTGCTCGCCCGAGCTGATCGAGGCGATGGCCGAGGCGGCGCGCTCGCTCGGTGTCAAGATCCACACCCATCTCTGCGAGGGCGTCTACGAGATCGACTATGCGCTGGAGAAGTTCGGCAAGCGGCCGACCGAGTATCTGCTCGGCCTGGGCGCGCTCGATCGCCACATGCACTGCGCCCACTCGGTGCTGCTGTCGGAGAACGAGCTCGACCTCTTCGTCAAGCACAGGCCGTCAGCCTGCCACTGCGCCTTCAACAACTACCATATCGGCCCGCACCGACTGCTGCAGATGTGGCGGCGCGGCATCGATATCGGGCTCGGCACCGACGGCGCCGCTTCGTGGGGCTCGCTCGACATCTTCCAGGTGGCGCATGCCGCCCGCGTCGGCCAGCAGGCGGTGGCCGGCACCGGCTTTGCCTTCCGCAACGTCATGCCGAGCGAGGAGATCCTCAAGGTCGCGACCATGGGCGGCGCGCGGGCGCTCGGCATCGACAAGGAGATCGGCAGCCTGGAGGTCGGCAAGAAGGCCGACATCCTGCTGGTCGACCGCACGCATCTCGAACAGATGCCGGTGCAGGACATCTATTTCATCGCCGCC
>JBPYDO010000173.1:0-3244 GCA_051985755.1 Reyranella sp.
TCGCGCTCGCGCTTCAGCCCCTCGTCGAACGGCAGCTCACAGGCGGCCTGCACGCACTTGATGATGTTCCACGGCGCCTTGAAGCCGCGCGCCCGGCGGGCGATCGCCTTTTCGGTCTCCTTGAAGAGGTCGGGCGATTCGAGCGTCGCCCTCAGATCGCGCACGCGCCGCCGGGGCGCCTTCTGCGCCAAAAGCAACTGAGTATAGGCGACCGCGCCCTTCAGGAGATCGTCGCCCTCGACCAGGGCGTCGATGATGCCCTTGGACTTGGCCTCAGGCGCGGGGATGTGGCGACCCGAGATGATGGCGTCCAGCGCATACTTGGCGCCGGTGAGCCTGGGCAGGCGCTGCGTGCCGCCCGCGCCGGGCAGGATGCCGAGATGCACCTCGGGCAGGCCGACGCGCGTCGAGGGCAGCGCGACGCGATAGTGCGCGCCCAATGCCGTCTCGAGCCCGCCGCCGAGCGGCGTGCCGTGCAGCGCCGCCACGATCAGCTTCGGGCAGTTCTCCATGGTGGCGATGACCTCGTTGAGGTTGGCGCCCTTGGGTGGCTTGCCGAATTCGCGGATGTCGGCGCCGGCGATGAAGGTGCGGCCGGAGCCGATCAGGATGATGGCGTCGACGTTGCCGTCCTTGGCGAAGGCGTCGATGCCTTCCTTGATGCCGTCGCGCACGGCGGCGGCGAGCGCATTCACCGGCGGATTGTTGACGGTGAGGATGCCGATGCGGCCTTGGGTGGAGCGGAGCACTGCTTCCGACATGGCGTGTCCTTCCCTGGATGGAGAGCCGTGAATTCGGCCCGTCTTAGCAATCCCGGGGCGCGCCGCCCAGCAAGCCTTTGTTCCGCCGTGCGGAGAAAAGCTCGCGATATCAGCGCATCGGTGCGTGGACGCCGAGCAGCGGCCAACCGTTGGGTAGCGGCTTCGGGGTAAACGTCGGGACTGGCGGATGCCGGAAGAAGGACCCGCCGAAGAACGACGGAACGACGTAGCCCGTGTAGTAGGGATAAGGGACCGGCTGATAGACGACCTGAGGCACCACTATGACGCTCGGTGGCGCAGGCTCGGGCGGTGGCGCGCTGCTGCCGCGCAGCACCGTGACCGATGCCTGCTCGTCCGGCACGCCGGCCGTTGCCTCGCCGGTCAGGGCGCCGGCGAGTACGATCGAGACCAGAAGAAGCGTTCCTGGACGCATCACCGCCTCACTTCGACGTGACCCTGCCACGGATCGCCGCCCGCCGCGAGTCTGGCTAGACTTCCGGCGATCAAATCTTCAGGGAGACCGGGCATGACATTCTCCGGCATCAACTACGTCGCCGTCCTGATTGCCGCCATCGCGGGCTTCGCGTGGGGGGCCGCGTACTACATGACCTTGTCCAAACAGTGGCTGGCGGCCGTGGGCATGACCGAGATGAGGAGGTCGCTCGCGCCTTTCATCATCACTTTCATCGCCTTGCTGGTGATGGGCTGGGTGCTGGCCGGCACGCTCGGTCATCTCGGGGCAGGCCAGGTGACGACCAAGAACGGCATTATCTCCGGGCTGTTCGTCTGGCTGGGCTTCGTGGTCACCACGGTGTTCGTCAGCAACGCTTATCCCGGCCGCAAGTACGCGCTGTCGGTGATCGACAGCATTCACTGGCTGGGCGTGCTTGTGATCCAGGGCGCCGTGATCGGCGCCATGGGTCTGTAGGTGGCCAAGCGGCCGCGCATCGAGGGTTATGCCGTCGTCTCGCAGGAGGGAATGATCGCCGACAGCGACGGCGGCTTTCCCGAGGCGCTCAAGATTCCGGCCGATCAGGTTTTTTATCATGCTGCGCTCGACCGCGCCTCCGCCGTGGCCAATGGCCGGCACTCGGCGGAGGGTGGCGAAAAGGAACACGAAAGGCACCGCATCGTGCTGACGCGCCGAATAAATGGCGTAGCACCCCATCCGCACTATCCGCATGGGGTGCTGTGGAACCCGGGCTCGGCGCCCTTCGAGGAAGCCTGGCTCGGCCTGCACCTCGATGGCGGAACGCTGGCGGTGGTGGGCGGTACTGACGTGTTCGGCCTGTTCCTCGCGATCGGCTACGACGCCATTTATCTCACGCGCACCGATGCCAGCGTTCCGAAGGGCCGGCCGGTCTTTCCCGGCGTCGGCATGAACGGCGTCACGCCCGAGGATGTCCTTACCAAGAGCGGGTTCGCGCTCAGCGAGACGCGAGTGCTCGACCCGGCGACGAACATCCGCCTCGAGGTGTGGGTGCCGAGGGGCTAGAACTCGACGACGAGGCCGTCATGCGCGGCCTCGAGCGCGATCTCCTTCTGACGGCCCAGGAGCTCGGCGCTCATGTGGGTGACGATGGTGCGCTTGGGCGCAATCTCGGGCAGGTGCTTGGCGAGCGTGGTGTAGTTGATGTGGTACTTCATCACCTTGTCGAAGAAGTAGGCCTCGCAGATGAAGAGGTCGGCATCGCGGCCGGCGGGGATTAGCTCCTCGACCCATTCGGTGTCGCCTGAATAGGTCAGCACCTTGCCTTCCGTTTCGATGCGCAGCGCATAGGACGGTGCGCCGCTGTAGTGCTTCATCAGATAAGGCGTGACGGCGAGGCTGTTCAGCTCGGCGCGCCGGTGCAACTCAAGCTCGCGGATTTCGTAGGCGTATTTCTGCTGGATCTTGGTCGAGCCGGCGAACATCGCCTCCATCACGATCGCGAGCCGCTCGCTGAGGCCCGGCGGGCCGGCGATCAGGAGCGGCGCGGTGCGGCGGCTGATCAGCTGAGCATCGATCAGGAAGAAGGGCAGGCCGCCAAAGTGATCGCCATGCAGGTGGCTCACCAGTATGGTCGAGATGGCGTTGGGATCGACCCCCCACTTGCGGATGGCGATCATCGACGAGGCGCCGCAGTCGACCAGCACATTGCCGTGCGCCGACCGCTCGAGATGGAAGCAGGTATTGAAACGCCCACCGCTGCCGAAGGCGTCGCCGGAGCCCAGGAACTGCAGGCGCATGCGAGAGGCTAAGGCGCCTGTTGGAGGCTCGACACTTCGTTGGTCAGCGTGGTGCGCCGCATGTCGCGGACCTGGGTGTGATCGTAGCGGCGGGCGCGGTGCATGGTGACCCGGTTGTCCCACATCACGAGGTCATGCGGCTCCCATGTATGGGCGTACACGAACTTGCGCTGCGTGGCGTGCTCGGTGAGATCGCGCAGGAAGGCGCGCGCCTCGGGCACCGGCCAGCCCTCGATGCCGCCGGCGTGGCTCGA
>JBPYDO010000174.1:0-17068 GCA_051985755.1 Reyranella sp.
AGCGCGGAGGGGGATGCGTGAGAGCACGTCCCGCCCGACTGAAATCAGTCGGGCGGGAGGTCGTGCTCCCGAATCCTTTGAATCTAGAGCAGCTTCCCCCGATTGCACCGAACCGCACGCGGTTCCGTGCAATCGGGCGCTGCTCTACCCGATCCGCAGCACTCGCAATCTTGGATCGAGCAGATCACGCAGGCCGTCGCCCAGCATGTTGAGGCCGAGCACCGCCAAAGCCACGGCCAAGCCCGGCCACAGCGCAAGCACGGGCGCCTGGAAGATATAGGTCTGGGCGTCGCGCAACATGCCGCCCCACGACGGCGTCGGAGGCTGCGCGCCGAGTCCCAGGTAGGATAGCCCGGCTTCGGCCAGGATCGCTACGGCGAATTGGATGGTCGCCTGTACGATCAGCACGCTCGCGATGTTGGGCAGCACGTGGCGCAGCGTGATGCCGAGCGGGCCCTGGCCCATGGCCGTCGCCGCCCGCACGAAGTCTCGGCCCCACATGGCAAGGGCGGCGCCGCGCGTCACCCGGGCGAATACCGGCACATTGAACAGCGCGATGGCAAGGATGGCGTTCTCGGCGCTGGCGCCCAGAACCGAGGTGATCAGGATGGCGATCAGCACCGCGGGAAAGGCGAAGATCAGGTCCGAGACGCGGCTCAGGGCCTCGTCGACCCAGCCGCCATAGGCGGCCGCCCAGGCGCCGAGCATGACGCCGGCCGACAGGCCGAGGACGACAGCGATCAGGCCGACCGAGATCGACACCTGCGCGCCGACCATGATGCGCGACAGCACATCGCGGCCCAGATGGTCGGTGCCGAGCAGGAAATCGGCCGAGGGCGGCAGGAGCTTGTCGCGCATCTGCAGATCGTCGACCGGATGGGGAGTCCAGACGAGCGAGACCAGCGCCGTGGCGACGAAGATCGCGACCAGCACGGCGCCCAGCTGGAAGCCGACATGTCGGCGAGCGCGGGCGAGGAAGCTATTCATGTGCCGACGCGCGGCCGCGGATCGAGCGCCGCATAGGCGAGGTCGACCAGGAGATTGACCAGCAGCACCAGGATGGTGAACAGCACGACCACGTTCTTGATCACGATCAGGTCGCGGTTGTTGATCGAATCGTAGACCAGCGAGCCGATGCCGGGCAGGCGGAAGACGCTTTCGACGATCACCGCACCCGCCACCAGAAAACCCGCGATCAGGCCGGCCACCGTGGTGACCGGGATCAGGGCGTTGCGCAGGGCATGGCGGAACAGCACGACACGCTCGGGCGCGCCCTTGGCGCGCGCGGTGCGCACGTAATCCTCGCGCAGCGTGTCGAGCATGGCCGAGCGCGTGACACGCGTCAGGATGGCAAGTTCGCTGAGCGACAGCGCCAGCGCCGGCAGCACCAGCGCCCGCAAGGAACCCGGCGTGTCCTGCGCCCAGCCGGGAAAGCCGCCGGCGGGAAAGACCTGCCAGCCGACGGCCAGCAGCAGCACCAGCACGATGCCGAACCAGAAATTGGGCACCGAAATGCCGATCTGGCTGAAGCCCATCACGCCCCAGTCGCCCACCGTGCCATGCTTCCAGGCGGCGAACACGCCGAGCGGCACGGCGACCACGATCGCCCAAGCGAGCGCCAGCGCCGCGAGCGGCAGGGTGACCACCAGGCGGTCGCCGATCAGGCGCGCCACCGACGTGCCGTAGGCGTGGCTGACGCCGAGATCGAGGCTCAGGAGGCCAGCGATCCACTGGAAGTATCGCATCAACAGCGGCTGGTCGAAGCCGTATTGGGCCCGCAGCGCCGCCAGCGTGTCCGGCCGTGCGTCGGTGCCCAGCATCACCAGCGCCGGGTCACCCGGCAGCACCTCGACGATCGCGAACACGACGACGGTCGCGAGCGCCAGGGTGATGAGTGCGGTGACGAGCCGCCGGGAGAGGAATTCGATCACGCCTTCCAGTAGACGCCGGCGAAATCAGCCGATGGCGAGGGATCGTTCGCCCACATGCCCATCAGCTCCTTCTTCCACACGCCGATCTTGGCGAGCTGGTAGAGGAAGCCGTTGACGGCGTCGCGCGCGATGATGCGCTGGCAATCCTTCAGGAGCTCGTCGCGCTTCTTGAAGTCGGTCGCATCCAGCACCTGGCGCCACTTGGCCTTGAACTCGGGCGATTTGTAGTTCCAGTAGTAGTCGTCGCGCGCGTAGCGATCGAGATCGTTGGCCTCGGTATGGGCGACGACCGTGAGATCATAGTTGCGATCCTTGAAGACCTCGGAGAGCCACTGCGGCCATTGCAGCTGGACGATCGAGAGCTTGATGCCGATCTTGCCCATCTGGCTCACCAGCACCTCGCCGGCGCGCTGCGCATAGCCGACCGGCGGCAGCTTCAGGGTGGCCTGAAAACCGTTGGGATGGCCCGCTTCGGCGAGCAGTGCCTTGCCCTTCGCGATGTCGAAGGGATAGGTCTTGGTGAGGTCGATATAGGCCCTGTTGTGCGGCGGAAAATGGCTGCCGATCGGCGTACCGAAGCCCGATTCGGCGGCGATCAGCTCGTCGCGGTTGATGGCATGGGCCATCGCCTGGCGCACCTTGAGATCGTCGAACGGCTTCCTGCCGTTGTTGGTCGACATGATGACCTCGCCTTCGGTCGTGCCGACGACCACGGCGAAGCGTGGATCCTTCTTGAGCCGAGCCACCAGCTCGGGCGCCTGGAAGCCGGGGAAGGCGTCGATGTCGCCGGCGAGCAGCGCATTCACCTGCGCCGAGGGGTCCTTCACAACCTTGAAGACGATGGTCTTGATCTTGTACGGCCCAAGATCGCGGTAGCCCGCGAACCTCTCGATGGTGATCGAATCGCCTTCCCTGCGCTCCTTAAACACATAGGGGCCGGTGCCGACCGGATGCTTGTCGTTGGTCGCCGCCGTCTTGGGGTGCATGATGCCGGCATCGCCGATCGACAGGTTGAACAGCAGGTAGGAGTTGGGCGACTTCATCGCGATCCTGACCGTCGCCGGGTCGACCGCCTCGATCTTGTCGATGTCGGTGTAGAGCGACTTCGCCGGCGCCGTCGAGTTGGGCGCGAACAGCCGGTCGAGGGAAAACTTCACAACCGAGGCGTCGAGCGCCTCGCCGTCGTGGAACTTCACGCCGGTATGCAGCTTGAAGACATATTCCTTGCCGTCCGGCGAGATCGTCCAGCTCTGGGCGAGGCCCGGCCCGACATTGCCGTTGCGGTCGATGCGGCCCAGGCTCTCGTAGATCGAGGGGCAGCAGATGCTGCGGATCGCTGCGGCGGCATTCTTGGTGGGATCGAGCACTGGCGGTTCGAGCGAGATACCGATCACCAGCCGGTCCCGCGCTTCGGCCCAGACGTCGGGACCGAGCGTGGTCAACGTGCCGGCAGCCGCCGCTGCGCCGAGAAAATGGCGGCGAGAGTAAGTATTCACCGAAGCCCTCCCGATTTTTGACTGCGCAGTCTATCAGCGGCCAAAGACGTCGCGCCAGCCGCGCGCCGCGCCGAGGGTCGCGGCGTGGTACACGCCGCGCGCCACGGCCCGCGCCAGACAATCCGCAGCCAGCGTGCCGAGTTCGCCAATGGCCAAATGATCGGTGCTGAGGGCGTGGGTGCCGGTCGCAATGGCAAACACCGCGTCGCCGTCCTGCGGCGTGTGCACCGGACGGATGGCACGCGCCAGGCCGTCCTGCGCCATCACGGCGACGCGCTCTGCCGACGCCTTGTCGAGCCGGGCGTTGGTCGCGACCACGGCAATGGTCGTGTTGGCGCGCGGATCGGCGCGCGCCGCATCCGCCGGGTCATGCGTGAGGTCGGCGCGATCGTGCGATACGGCGAGGCCCAGGCCGTGCTTGGGCGGCGGCAAGCCGCCGAATTCGCCGTTCTGCTCTAGCGCCCAGGCCCAGAACTGCGGCTGCTCGCCGATGGTCGTGTAGCCACGCGCATTCACCGCGACCAACGCGCCGACCTGCAGGCCGTCGGCATCGACGGCCGAGGCGCTGCCCAGCCCACCCTTGAGATTGCCCGCTTTGGCGCCCAGGCCGGCGCCGGCATTGCCCAGGGCAAATTCGTGCGCGGCGCGGCCCGCCGCCTGGTAGGCGAGCTCGCGATAGGGCGGCCACTCCCAGTCCTTGTCGCCACCGTTCAGGAGATCGAACAGGATTGCCGCCGGCACGATTGGCACGATCGCGCTGCCTACCGTCAAGCCGCGGCCGCGCTCGCGCAGCCAGCGCATCACGCCATCGCTCGCCGACAGTCCGTAGGCCGAACCGCCGCTCAGGCAAACCGCATTGACCTGATCGACACGGCAGCTCGGATCGAGCAGATCGGTGTCGCGCGTGCCCGGTCCGCCGCCGCGCACGTCGACCGAGGCGACCGACGGCCTGTCGCACAGCACGACGCTGACGCCCGAGCGCACGCGCTGGTCCTCGGCGTTGCCGACCAGGATGCCGTCGACATCGGTGATCAGGTTGCGCGGGCCGGGTCTTGGGGAATGCAGCAGCATGATGTCAATCGAGTTGAAGGGTCAGCGCCTTGAGATAGGCGGTCTCGGGCAGGCTGGGATGGACGGGATGATCCAGGGCCGCGCCCGAGCTCAGCAGCACGCGCCCGCTGCGCTCGGCATCGCGCAGGCCGCGCCGCACCTGCTCGGCGAACAGAGGCGGATCGACGAGGTGAGAGCACGAGGCAACGAACAGGAAGCCGCCGCGCCCCACCAGGGGGGCGGCCAGGCGCACCAGCTTGCGGTAGCCCTGCGCGCCCGTCTTGAGGTCCTTGCGGCTTTTCACGAAGGCCGGCGGATCGCAGATCACGACGTCGAACTTGCGGGCCGAAGTGCCGGCGAGCCTTTCGAGCGCGTCGAAGGCCTCGCTTTTCTCGAACGACACCAGATTGTCGACGCCATTCAACTTGGCCGCCTGCCGCGCCGCGTCGAGGGCGGCCGCCGAGCGATCGACGCACAGCACGGACTTTCCGCCCTGCTTGGCCGCCAGCACGCCGAAGCCGCCGGTGTAGCTGTAGACGTCGAGCACGCTTGCATCCTTGGCGAGCCCAGCCATGAAGCGCCGGTTGTCGCGCTGGTCGTAGAACCAGCCGGTCTTCTGGCCGACCGAAAGATCGGCGACGAACCTGGCGCCGTTCTCGATCAGCTCGACGGTCCCTTCGGCATCACCCTTTGCGACTGCGACTTCGCGTTTCAGGCCCTCGAGCTCGCGCACGGGCGAGTCGTTCTTCAGCACGATGGTCTTGGGCGCCAGTTCGGCTTCGAGCGCTTCGAGCAGGACCGGCGTCAGCTGCTCCATGCCGGCGCTGTTCACCTGCACGACCAGCGCGTCGCCGAAGCGATCGACGATCAAGCCCGGCAGGCCGTCGGCCTCGGCATGGATCAGACGATAGAAGGGGACGCCGACCAGCCGGTCGCGCAGCGCCGCCGCCTGCGCCAGCCGCCGGCCGAGGAACAGACGATCGATCTCGGCCTCGGGATTGGAGCTGAGCAGCCGGGCGGCGATCAGCGAATGGGGATTGAACATGGCGATCCCGAGCGCTTCGCCACCCGGGGCGCGCAGGATCACCAGCGAGCCCGCCGCCAGCGCCTTGGTCTCGGGATCCATCAGGATCTCGTTGGAATAGGCCCAGGGATGGCCCGAGCGCACCCGGCGGTCCTCGCCGGCACGCAACAGAACACTGGGCCGCTTGCTCGCCACGCTATTCTCCCTTCGCGACCCCGTCGCGTCGCGGATCGGCGCCGCCTTCCCAGCCGTCATCCTTGCGACGCACCGCCGTCAACCCGCCATCATGCTTGTGCAGCCGCACGTCGTGGCCGAGCGCGCGCAAGGCGGCGGCTTGCGCCGCCAGCGACGGCACGTCTTCGAGCTCGGTCGGGCCGTTCATGTTGACGATCCGCGGCAGCGCGAGCGCGGCCTGGGGCGAGAGATTCCAGTCGAGCATGCCGATCAAAGCCTGCAGGACGTCGTCGATGATACGGGCGCCGCCCGCCGAGCCCAGGGCGAGCACCAGCTCGCGGTCCTTGTTGAGCACCAAGGTGGGCGACATCGACGAGCGCGGCCGCTTGCCCGGCTCGACCCGGTTGGCGACCGGCTTGCCGTCACGCTCGGCCAAGGCCGAGAAATCCGTGAGCTCGTTGTTAAGGATGAAGCCGCGCACCATCATCTCGGCGCCGAACGGCGCCTCGATGGTGGTCGTGAAGGCGACGGCGTTGCCCTCGGCGTCGACGATCGTCATGTGGCTGGTGCCGTGCTCGACATAGCCTGGCGGCACGGGCTTCTCGCCGCTCATGGCGTGATCTGGCGAGATGAGCTTGCGCCGCTCGGCAAGATAGGCGGGCGATAGCAGCTCCTTCACCGGAACCGGCACGAAGGCCGGGTCGTCGATGTAATGGGCGCGATCGGCGAAGGCGAGCCGGCTCGCCTCGGCGATGAGATGCAGCGAGCGCAGGCTGTTGGGCGGCTCATGCGACAGCTCGAACGGTTCTAGAATCTCGAGCGCCTGCAGGACCGCCACGCCGCCCGACGACGGCGGCGGCATGCCACAGATCGTCCAGACATGATAAGGCCCGCAGACCGCCTCGCGCACGACCGGCCGGTAGCCCGCAAGGTCGGCCAGCGACAGGGTGCCCGGCCGCACATGGCCGTGTACGCGCGCCACCATCTCAGCAGCGATCCGACCCTCCTGCAGGACCTTGCCGCCCTGCTCGGCAACGAGCTGCAGGGTGTCGGCAAGCGCCGGATTGGCGATGCGATCACCTTGCTTGTGCGGCGAGCCGTCGGCGTTGAAGAAGATCCGGCGCGCCTCAGGTTCCTTGGCGAAGGACTTTATGGTCTCCAGCCAGGCGGCAAGTCGCGACGAGACGGGAAAGCCGTCGCGCGCCAGCGCGATGGCACTCTGAAAGAGCTCGCGCCAGGGCCGCTTGCCATGCTGCTTGTGCGCCAACTCGAGCAGAGCCACGGCCCCCGGCACGCCGACCGAAATGCCGGACGCGACGGCTTCGCGGAATGGCAGCGGCTTGCCGGCTGCGCCCAGGAACATCACGGGTGTGGCACCCGCCGGCGCCGTCTCGCGGCCGTCATAGACCGTGATCAGCCGCGACCTGGCATCGTAGTAGAGCAGGAAGCCGCCGCCCCCCAGGCCCGAGGCCTGCGGCTCGACCACGCCCAGCGCCATCTGCACCGCGACGGCGGCATCGATCGCCGAGCCGCCCTCGCGCAACACCTTGAGCCCGGCGTCGACCGCCAGCGGATGCGCCGCCGCCACCATCGACTTGGGCGCAGCGAGCGATAACTCGGCCGGACCAGCGACGATGAACGCCAGGACAAGGGCCGCCAGCGAGAACAACCTCATGCGCGGCGCGCCACGATGAACATGCGGCGGAAGGGAAAGAGCGTGATGCCGTCGGGCCGCGTCGGATAGGCCTCGGCCGTCAGGCGGGCATAGGTCTGGTAGAAGGCCGTGCGCTCCGGCTCCTCGAGCTTTTCCATGAAGGGCCGCAAGCCGGTGCTCTCCGTGTATTGCGCCACCGGATCCTTGCCGGTCAGCACTTGCTGGTAGACCGTCTCCCAGACT
This sequence comes from Reyranella sp., assembly GCA_051985755.1. Classification (GTDB taxonomy): domain Bacteria; phylum Pseudomonadota; class Alphaproteobacteria; order Reyranellales; family Reyranellaceae; genus Reyranella. The sequence continues at coordinate 7,573 of JBPYDO010000174.1, forward strand.
TCGAGACCAGAGCTGAGCGGCTTCAGCACGTCGAAGTAGCGCGCCGGATCCTCGACCCGAACGATGCCGCCGACGCCCTCGAGTTTCGCGCGCCACGGCCCCGCCTCCGCCGCCTTGCGCATCAGGGCGTGCGACGGCGCGTCGTGATTGCGCGGCATCTGGATGGCGAGTTGTCCACCCGACGGCAGCAGCTTCAAGAGGCCGGGGAACAGGTCGATGTGCCCCGGCACCCACTGGTAAGCGGCGTTGCTGTAGAGAATCGCGGGCGGCGCGTCGGGCTTGAAGCGCGTGAGATCGCCCTTGGCGAAGGTCACTCGCTTGTCCTCGGTCTGCGAGCGCGCCTTGGCGAGCATTTGCTCCGACGAATCGATGCCGACGACCTGGCTCTGCGGAAAGCGCTCGGCCAGCAGCCGCGCAATGTTGCCGGCGCCGCAGCCCAGATCGTAGATCGCATGGCCGGGGCGCGCGCCATTGGCCGGATCGAGCCGGTTCATCAGATCGATCGCCGGTCGCGAGCGCGCATCGGCAAACTTCAGGTAGAGGTTGGCGTCCCAGTTAGTCGAAGCAATGCTCGCCACGCTTATTTCTCCTCGAAGGCGGCGTCCACCGGAACGCGGTACGCCATGGTGATCTTGTTGCCTTTCTGCGCCGCCAGGACAACAGCCATGAATTCCTCGTGCATTTCCTCGGTCATGCCCTTCTTGCGCGCCATCGCGCCGTGCGAGGCGATGCAATAGTCGCACTGGTTGGTGACGCTCACCGCGAGATAAATCAGCTCCTTGGTGAGCGGATCGAGCTTGCCGGGCGCGAAGGCCGCCTTCATCTCGGCCGCGAACTGCTCCATCACCGAGGGGTGGCGGGCGAGCGCCTTCCAGACGTTGTTGATGTCGGCGGGATTGATGTTGCGGCCCTTGGCGATGGCTTCGACCACAGCCTTGGCGCGCGGGCTCATGTCCTTGTACTCGATTAGCTTGGCCATGCGACGCTCCTACGATCGGAAGGCCCCCGCCCACTCAACAAAAAGATGGGCTTCCCGTTAAACAAACGGAAATTTAACGCGTACTTTTCGTAACCGCGCTTCTTTTGCCGTGGTTTCCCGGAGCTTCTTGGGCGCGATCATACGCTCGCACGCCGCCGAACGACGATTATGGTCGCTTGTGCAAATGGCCTAGCTAACTCAACGCCTTAGATCGAAGCGCCGCGGCTCAGTACATGTGCTGGCCGCCGTTGATCGACAGCGTCGAGCCGGTGATGAAGCCGGCATCGTCGGAGACCAGGAACACCACGCCGCGCGCGATCTCGTCGGCCTTGCCCAGCCGCCCGACCGGGATCTTGGCGATGATCTTCTCGAGCACGTTGGCCGGCACCGCCGACACCATGTCGGTGTCGGTGTAGCCGGGCGCGATGGCATTCACGGTGATGCCCTTGGCGGCGCCCTCCTGCGCCAGTGCCTTGGTGAAGCCGTGGATGCCGGACTTCGCCGCGGCGTAGTTCACCTGGCCGTACTGCCCGCCCTGGCCGTTGATCGAGCCGATATTGACGATGCGGCCGAAGCCGCGCGTGTTCATGCCGTCCCACACCGCTTTGCTGACGTTGAAGCAGGAGCCGAGATTGGTGTCGATCACCGCTTGCCACATCTTGCGGTCGAGCCTGCGCATGGTCGAATCGCGGGTGATGCCCGCATTGTTGACCACGATCTCGATGGGACCGAGGTCCTTCTCGATCTGCGCGACCGCGGCCACGACCGCGTCGAAGTCACCGACGTCGAACTTGTAGACCGGGATTCCGGTCTCCTCTTTGAAGGCCGACGCCGCGACATCGTTGCCGGCGTAGTTGGCGGCGACATTGTAGCCGCGCAGCTTCAGCATCCTGGCGATGGCCGCGCCGATCCCGCGTGTTCCGCCCGTTACCAGTGCCACACGTCCTGGCATGTCATCCTCCCTAGGCTGTCGCCGGCACTGTACTCGCGCGACCGGCAAAGGGCAGCATCTCAGTCGCCGGCCATCTCGGGCTGGCGCGTCAGGACGACGGCTTGCGACATCCAGATGACAAGCGCTTGTGCGGCAAAGATGGCGACGGCGAGATAAAGGCAGGGCTCGGCGCCCCAGACGCCGCCGACCAGCGCGCCGAGCCCGGCGCCCAGCGGCCGCGCGCCGTAGGCCATGATGTTGATGGCCGACACCCGCCCCAGCAGGCTGGGCGGCGTGACCGACTGGCGCAGGGTCGTGGTGCTGATCACCCAGAGGATCGGGCCGGCACCCAGCAAGAAGAAACTGAGACCGGCCAGTGCCGGCATCGGCAGCACCGTGGTGAGCGCCATGATGGCCGCCGCAATCAGGCCAGCGACCGGCCCCAATCCGATCACGCTGCCGAACGGCAGCCAGCGCATGACCCGGGTTGCCAGCAGCGCGCCCGACACCATGCCGACGCCATACATCGCCAGCACCAGCCCGACGCCGGCCGCCGAGAGGCCAAGACGCCGCACGGCATAGGGTACGAACACGGCGAAGGTCAGGAACGAGGCGACATTGAAGATGAACTGCGTGGTGAAGACCGGCCGCAGCAGGGGATGGCGGAAGACGAAGGCAGCGCCTTCCTTGACGTCGCGCCACGGATGGCGCCGCCGTGCAACGGCCGGCCGCGCCGGCTCGAACAGGCCGGCCAGCAGAACCGCGGCAATCGCCGAGAGCGCGGCCGCAACGCCGAACGCCGGAGCGGCGCCGATCCATCCGACCAGCAAACCGCCCAAGGCCGGGCCGCTGGCAAAGGCCACGGTGCGGGCGAGCTCGATGCGGGCATTGGCGGCGGGCAGCGCCTCGGGCGACACCAGCGACGGCACGAGCGCGGGCGCGGCGACGCTGTAGACCACCGTGCCGCACACCGCGGCGAATCCCAGCAGGGCAAGAATGGGCAGGCTGAGGAAACCCGCGGCGATGGCGAGCAGGATGCCAAGCAACGCGAGCGCGCGCAGCGCCTCGGCGCCTGCCATCAACCAGCGCCGTGACAGGCGGTCGACCAGCAGACCCGCCGGCAGGGCAAACAATACGAAGGGTAGAGTGAGCGCGGTCTGCAAGGCGCCAGTGGCGCCCGCTCCGGCGCCCAGCAGCAACACGGCGACGATCGGCGCTGCAGCCAGCGCCACCTGCTCGGCCGATTGTGCGGCGAGATTGGACCACGCCAAGCGATTGAAGGTCGGCGGCAGGGAAACGTGGGAGGGGGACATCGCAGGCTCCTGGAATTGGTTTCCAGGAACCTATGAAGGCGGTCGTCAGCCCTCTATCCGCGACGCGCGCGGTATTGACGGCTCAGATCCAGACGTCGTTCGCAGCTGTCCGATCGCCGCCCTGGTCGCCGGTGTTGGGCACGCCGCGCGGCTCGATCAGCAGCATTTTGACCTCGGCCTCGGCATAGGGCTTGTGCTCGACGCCCTTTGGGACGACGAACATCTCGCCGGGGCGGATGCGCACGGCTCCGTCGCGGAAGTCGATGCGCAGCTCGCCTTCCATCACGACGAAGGCCTCGTCCGTGTCCTTGTGCGAGTGCCAGACGAAATCGCCCTGTAGCCGAACGACCTTGAACTGGTAGTCGTTCAGCTCGGCCACCACGCGGGGCTGCCACTGCTCGCTGAGCAGCCCGAACTTCTGCGCGAAGTTGATCGACCGGTAGTCCATCAATCAGTCGCGCTGCACGCACATGGCGATGCCCATGCCGCCGCCGATGCACAGCGTGGCGAGGCCCTTCTTGGCGTCGCGCTTCTGCATCTCGAAGAGCAGCGTCGTCAGCACCCGCGCGCCCGAGGCGCCGATCGGATGGCCGAGCGCAATGGCGCCGCCATTGACGTTGAGCTTCGTCGGGTCGAGGCCAAGCTGCTTGCCGACCGCCACGGCCTGCGCCGCAAAGGCTTCGTTGGCCTCGACCAGGTCGAGATCCTTGACCGTCCAGCCCGCCTTTTTGAGCGCGGCCTGCGAGGCGGTGACCGGGCCGATGCCCATGATCGCCGGATCGACGCCCGTGGTCGCCCACGAGACGATTCTGGCCAACGGCTTGACGCCGCGCTTCTTGGCCTCGTCGGCGCTCATCAGCACCAGTGCTGCGGCGCCATCGTTGATGCCCGAGGCGTTGCCGGCCGTGACCGTTCCCTCCTTCGAGAACGCCGGGCGCAGCTTGGCCAGGACCTCGACGGTCGTGCCGTGGCGTGGGAACTCGTCGGTATCGACCACGATGTCACCCTTGCGGGTCTTCACCGTGACCGGGACGATCTCGTCCTTGAAGCGGCCGCTCTTCTGCGCCGCCTCGGCCCGGTTCTGCGACTGGGCGGCGAAGGCGTCCTGCTCGGCGCGCGTGATCTGGTATTTCTGCGCCACGTTCTCGGCGGTGTTGCCCATGTGATAGCCGTGGAAGGCATCCCACAGGCCGTCCTTGAGCATGGAATCGATCATCTTCATCTCGCCCATCTTCACGCCGTCGCGCAGGTGGGCAACGTGCGGCGCCTGGCTCATGCTCTCCTGGCCGCCGACCACCATGATCGAGGCGTCGCCGTTGCGGATCGCCTGCCAGCCGAAGGCGACGGCGCGCAGGCCCGAGCCGCAAAGCTGGTTGATGCCGAGCGCGGTCTTCTCGACGGGAATCCCCGAGTTCACCGCCGCCTGGCGCGCCGGGTTCTGGCCCTGACCGGCATTCAGGATCTGGCCCATGATGACTTCGTCGACTTCCTCGGGCTTCACGTGCGCGCGCTCCAGCGCGCCCTTGATGGCGACCTTGCCGAGGTCGTGCGCCGGCACGCTGCCAAGGGTGCCGTTGAACGAGCCGACCGGCGTGCGCGCAGCACTAGCGATGACGATTTCCGTAGCCATGTAATCCTCCTTCGGGCCGCCCTGAGGGAGGATATATAGGCTGCTAGCCTAGCCGGGTGAAGCCGTCGGGACTCCACCCTTCGCTGCCAACCCCGTGATGGACGAAGAAGAGCCCGTCGGGGTCGTACTTCTTCTTTACCGTCTGCAGGCGCGGGTAATTGTCGCCCCAATAGGCCAGCTGCCATTCCTTCTGGTGAAAGCTCGATTCGATCGAGTAGGCGCCGGCGCCGGGCGCCACCTTGAGAAGTTCGTCGAGCGCGGCCGTGACGGCGGCAGCCTCGCGGTCCGCCAGGGCCTTGTCGGGCTGGTGACCGGCAATGCCTGTAAAGGCAGGCGGCCCGCCCGCCCCGCTGATGACCAGGGCAAAGGCGTCGAAGGCCGCCGGGTTCATCGCGGTGTCGCGCGCCGCCGCGAGGGCGTCGGATGGCGCGCCCGCCAAGCCCTTGTTGAAATGGAAGGCAAAGCCCCTGCGACGCGAGGCGGCAAAGGTCGCCTCGACCAATCTCTCCCGCGCGCCATCCGCGAGCAGCGACTGCGGCATCCACGCCGATTCGTAAGCGTGGATGTACCAGCCGGTTTCGCCGAGATTGGCCGCCCAGAAGACGGCGTCGTCGGGAGCGCCCGGCCGATTGTCCGACAGGATGACCGACGACAGGTTCTGCTTCAGGAAGGCCGCGTCCCAGAAGAAATGGGCGGGCGCCGCCAGGGCCTGCAAAGGTGCCGCGATCGTGTAGTCATCGGGAGCCGACGACACCCAATCGATGAAAGGCTTCCAGGTCGCCGCGGCCTTCGCCTGGTCGACGCCCTGAAACACCATTGCAATCTCGAGCACATTGTCGGGCCGGAACTTCACCTGCTCGCCCCAGGTTGGGTTGAACAGGCTCTCGCGATAGAAGCTCATGAACTTCGCGATCAGGCGCCTGTAGGCATCGTCGGAGTGGGCCTTGATGGCGCCGAAGGCGCCGCCCAGGAAATTCGGCAGCTGGTGGGTCTTGAGCGTGACACGCGTGACGATGCCGAAACTCCCGCCGCCTCCGCCTTTGAGCGCCCAGAAGAGATCCGGCTCGCTGCAGGCGTTGGCGATGCGCACCCGCCCGTCGGCGGTGACGATCTCCGCTTCTAACAGGCTCGCCGCGGCGAGGCCGAAGCGCTTGGAGAAGCTGCCGAAGCCGCCGCCCTGGATCAGGCCTGCCACGCCGACCGTGCAGCAGCCGCCTCCCTGCACATAGCGGCCGGCCTTGGTGACGGCGGCGTAGGCTTTCAGCCAGACATTGCCGGCCCCCAACGACACAGCCGGCTGAGGATGATCGCTGCAGCCGTGGGCCACGAAAGCATCGTGCAGCACGATCTGGTCCATCGGCCGCGTCGACACGAGAAGCGAGTCGGGTGCATTCGACGTGCCGTGGTAGCTGTGGCCGCCGCCGCGCACGACCAGGCGGAGCTTGTTGTCGCGTGCGAAGTTGACGGCCGCGGCCACATCGGCGGCATTGCGCGCCATCACGGCGTAAGTGCTGGGCTTCGACACCCAGGCATCGGCATAGCCGGTCGTCTGGGTGAGTGCGACGTTGTCGCGGATGAAATAGGGATTCTTGAAGCCCTTGAAGACGGCATCGCAGGCGGCGCGATCGGCGCCGTCGCGACAGACGTCGAGCGGCGAGGTCACCGCGCTCAGCTGCCCACCGACCTTGGCGTTCAGCTCCTGCCATTGTGCCGCCGACGGCCAGCCCGGCTCGCTGGGCCTCACCCTACGGAAGGTGTTGCCGCCGCCTTGCGCGCCGGCGTCAGCTGCCATCAAAGTGAACGCACCGGCATATTTCATGAGGTCTCGCCGCATCATCAGCCTCTCCTCCACGTGCTTGGACGAGGGCACAGGTAAAGCCTAGCTCCTTGATCCTACGGCGATTTGTGACGACCGGCGATGCGGATGGGACGACCGGCGTGCCCGGCGAGACGAACGCCGCGAACCTCAACTCCGAACGGGCGCCAGGGCCTCGAAGCGCTGGCGATAGCGCCGGCTCAGGTTCACTTCGGCCCCGCCCTGCAGACGGATGCGCCAGTCACCGCTCACCCAAGGTGTCACTTCCGTGACACGGGAGATATTCACCACATGTGACTTGTGGACTCGCACGAAGCGCTTGGGGTCGAGCTCTCCTTCCAGCTTGGCGAGCGACGAGCGGATCTCGAAGGTCTCGCCGCCGACATGCAGGATGGCGTAGTTGCCGGATGCCTCGATCCAGTCGATGTCGGCCACCTCGACCATCACCTCGTTGCCGCCGCGCTTGCGGACGGCAAAGCGCTCGGGCAACCGTCCCGGCGCGGTCGGCGCGGCCTGCTGCCGCTGATCGACCCGCTGACGCAGGTAGCGAAAGGCGATGATGCCGATGCTGACGGTGAAGTATGTCGCGATGTCCTTGGGGAATTCATAGCTCAGCCGCCCGAAGGTGAGTGGAAACTCGAAATTCCGTCCCAGAATGGCCGAGAACCACAGCAGCCTCAGCGCCGTCATGCCGGCCGTGTGCAAGAAGCTGAACGGCAGCAGCGCCGCAACGTGCGCCAGCCAATTGACCGGCTCGGTCAAGGGAAAGCGCCGCTGCATCCAATAGAGCGCCGGGATCAAGGCGGCGAGCGTCAAGTGGCTGGTCGCTTCGACGGCGAAGATCCAACCGAAAGGAACGGCGTGACCGTATTTCAGTCCATCGGCGTAACCGATGTAGGAGTTGACGAGGCAGAAGATGGCAAGAATCACTGCCCAGGTCGCCGGCACGCGCCAGTCGAAGGTTGGCTTGCTCTCGGCCATCAGCAGGCCTTCAGCCAGTCGATCAGCGGCGCCCAGCAGAGTTCGCGGGCTCGGCCGCTCACTACCATGCCAATGTGGCCCAGCGGCAAGTCGATGCGCGTGACGTTCTTCAGGCCGTGCTTGGGATCGGCGAGAGCCGCCGCCGACAAGGGCGGCACGATGCGGTCGCCCGAGGGAATCATCACCAGGGAGGGTTTTGCGATCTTGCGCGGCACGATGCGCTTGCCGCCGACCCGCCACTTGCCGGTGCCCGGCAGGTTGTCGCCATACCAGCCGACCAGGCAGTCGCGCGTGACGGGACCGGCCAGCGGGGCGCCACCATTCAGCCAATCCTCGAGCAGGATGAATTCGTGCGCCGGCTCGCCTTGCTGGTCCATGCCGAGGAAGCGCGCAAATTTCTTCACGGCAAGCCAGGGATCGAGCGACCAGAACAGGGTCTGCAGGATGTCGATCGGCAGTTCGCCGGTGTGCTCGGCGAGCCGTGCCAGCAATGGCCCCGCGGCGAGAAGGAAGGCATGGCCCGCCTTGTCTGCGTGGAAGTCCCACGGTGCCGCGAGCAGCGCGAGGCCCGCCACCTTGCGCGGCTGCAGCTGGGCGAGCGCCACAGCCAAGGTGCCGCCCATGCAGTAGCCCATGACGACGGGCGCACGGCGCGCCCGCCGTGCCACGAAGGCGAGCGCGCGCTCCAGCCGCGCGATGTAGGCGGTGAGGTCGAAGCGGCGTTCCTCGGCGCCCGGCCCGCCCCAGTCGATCAGGTACGGCCGCACGCCGGCGGCCGTCATGGCACGCAACAGGCTCTTCTCGGCCGTGAGGTCAAGCACTTCCCAGCGATTGATCAGTGAAGGCACCACCAGCACGGCGCGCACACCGCGGCGCCGCACGGCGCCGCTCAGCGTGCCGTAGTCGAGCAGCCGCGTGCTGCCTTCGCTCCAAACCGACGGCGGATCTTGCAGCGTGCGATGGAAGGGATGGCGGCGGTAGGCCAGCACGCCTTCGGCCAGCCGATCGAGGCGGCGGCCGACTTCGCGATGCAGGGCCGCCTCGAACTGACCAGCGCCGGTGCGCCCCTCCAGCGCGCTGACTTCGGCGAGCAGCGGCTCAATATTTTCAGGAACCGCCGAGCTTGGATTCGAGCTCGGCCAATCGCGCTTCCAGAGCTGCCAGGCGCTTTCGGAGCTCGCCCAGGTCATCAGCGCCGTCCCGAGATGGAGCGGCAACGGGCGCGGTCCCAGTCGAGGCTGTGGCTGCTGCATGGGGGGCACCTTGGGCGGCCTGTATTGCAGACGCAACTTGGGCGTTCGCGGCCGCGAAAAGCCGGACGATCTGCTCGGTCAGCGCCGGATCGGCGGCTAGCCCGGCGAGCTGGCTCTGCCAAAGATCGAGATAGCGCCGGGCCAGGCGATCAAACTCGGCGGTGGGGTGGTCCGTTTCCGCGGCCATGGCCCGACTATAGCGCATCGGCGTTACAACGCGTCTTTTGCAGGCGCTAAGCCAGTCTTGTCGCACTGCGGCATAGGCGCTAAGGTGATTTGCTCAGGTGAACGAGCGTTCAGCGATTGCGACGGGGATTGAGGAGCGAGAGCGTAATGGCCGATCAGGCAGCCCCGGAGAACGGTCCCAAACCGGCCCCGGTCGTCATCAAGAAGTATGCGAACCGGCGGCTCTACAACACGGCCACCTCCGCTTACGTGACGCTCGACCATCTGTCGCAGATGGTGAAGGACAAGACCGACTTCGTGGTCTACGACGCCAAGACCGGCGAGGACATCACCCGCTCGGTGCTGACCCAGATCATCTTCGAGGAAGAGAGCAAGAGCGGCCAGAACCTGCTGCCGATCCCCTTCCT
>JBPYDO010000175.1:0-15209 GCA_051985755.1 Reyranella sp.
CCAACCGCGGCTTACAGTTTCTCGATCTGATTCAGGAGGGAAATATCGGCCTGATGAAGGCGGTCGATAAATTTGAATACCGCCGCGGCTACAAATTCTCGACCTATGCCACGTGGTGGATCCGCCAGGCGATCACCCGCTCGATCGCGGATCAGGCGCGAACGATCCGTATCCCTGTGCACATGATCGAAACGATCAACAAGCTGGTGCGCACCTCGCGACAGATGTTGCATGAGATCGGCCGTGAGCCGACGCCGGAGGAGTTGGCCGAGAAGCTCGCGATGCCGCTCGAAAAGGTGCGCAAGGTCCTGAAGATCGCAAAGGAGCCGATCAGCCTCGAGACGCCGATCGGCGATGAGGAGGATTCGCACCTCGGCGACTTCATCGAGGACAAGAACGCGGTGATCCCGCTCGAGGCGGCCATCCAGGGCAACCTGCGCGAAAGCACGACTCGGGTTCTGGCCACGCTGACGCCGCGCGAAGAGCGCGTGCTGCGCATGCGCTTCGGCATCGGCATGAACACCGACCACACCCTGGAGGAGGTCGGCCAACAATTTTCAGTTACACGTGAACGTATCCGCCAGATCGAGGCTAAGGCGCTGCGCAAGCTCAAGCATCCGAGCCGCTCGCGCATGCTGCGCAGCTTTCTGGATCAGGGCTGAGCCGGCGCGCAATGGCGAAGGCCCGGACGTGTTCCTGGGCCTTCACTTGGTTCACCTGTCTTCCAGATCGGCGCAAATGTTGATCGCAGGCCCATCGCAGACAGTATAAGATCGTGTTTCATCAAACGCGTCCCGTCGTCGGTCGCGCGGAGTCAAAGGCCGAAATGCGGTCGATAATCGTTATGGGCGGCATGCTTGCCGCCTTTTTGTGTGCCACCGACCCCGCGCTCGCCCAGAAGAGCGGCGGCGTTCTCAAGATCTATCATCGCGACAATCCGCCGAGCGCGTCGATCTACGAGGAAGCTACCGCCTCGACGGTCGTGCCCTTCATGTCGGTGTTCAACAACCTGGTGCTATACGACCAGCACATCGCCCAGAACAGCGCCGACACCATCCGGCCTGAATTGGCCAAGTCGTGGAGCTGGAGCGCCGACGGCAAGAACCTGACCTTCCAGCTGGAACAGGGCGTGAAGTGGCACGACGGCAAGCCGTTCACGGCGCGCGACGTGGTGTGCAGCTTCGATCTCCTGACCAATGCGGCGGCGGTGCCGCTTCGGCGCAACCCGCGCTATTCCTGGTACCGCAACGTCGAGCGCGTCACCGAGGATGGCGACTACCAGGTCACCGTCCATCTCAGGCGGCCGCAGCCGTCGCTGCTCGCCATGCTGGCCTCGGGCTTTTCGCCGATCTATCCGTGCCACGTCTCGCCGGCCAAGATGCGCTCGCACCCGATCGGCACTGGTCCCTTCAAGCTCGCGCAGTTCAACGAGTTCCAGTACATCCGGCTGGTGCGCAACCCCGACTACTGGAAGAAGGGGCGGCCCTATCTCGACGGCATCGACTTCAACATCGTCAGCAACCCGATCACCGCCATCGTGAGCTTCGTGGCCGGCCGCTTCGACATGACCTTCCCTTGGGAGGTGACGCCGGACGACCTCAAGACGGTGAAGCGCGATGCGCCGCAGGCGGTCTGCGAGACGACGTCGATGAACCTCAACATCAACCTCCTGATCAACGGCACGCGGCCGCCCTTCGACAACGCCGACCTCCGCCGCGCCGTCATGCTGGCGCTCGACCGCAAGGAATTCGTCGACAAGATCAGCCATGGCAATTCGCGGATCGGCGGCACGATGCAGCCGCCGCCCGACGGCGTCTGGGGCTTGCCGCCCGACATGCTCTTGGTCGTGCCGGGCTACGGTCCGGACGTCGCCAAGAACCGCGAGGAAGCCCGCGCCCAGATGCAGAAGCTGGGATACGGGCCGGACAAGCACCTCAAGGTCAAGCTGTCGGCACGCGGCATTGCCCTGTACAAGGATCCAGCCGAGCTCCTGAAGAAGCAGCTGGCGCAGATATACGTCGATGCCGACGTTGAGATCGTCGAGACGTCGCTGTGGTTCGCCCGCCTCAATCGCAAGGAATATACGCTGGGCGTCAATGCTACCGGCAACGGCGTCGACGATCCGGACCAGACCTTCTACGAGAACTTCGCCTGCAAGTCGGCGCGCAACTACACCGGCTACTGCAATCCGGAGATCGAGAAGATGTTCGATGCGCAGTCGGTCGAGCCCGACATCAAGAAGCGGCGCGACCTCGTGCACGAGATCGACGTGCGGCTGCTGGCCGACGGCGCGCGGCCGCCGATCATGTGGAACCGCTCGACCACTTGCCTGCAGCCCTACGTGAAGGGCTACACCAGCATGGTCAACAGCTTCTACAACGGCTTCCGGTTTGAGGACGTCTGGCTGGATCGCTAGCGATCCAGCCAGACGGGCGGGCGGCAGGCGTTGTAATCAACGCCGAGAGCCCGCGCGCTTCAGAAAGGACAAGAAGGCCGGCGTCTGCACCGTGATTCGTTCTGCGCTGTGCGGCGCCCGCGCTTCGGTCGCTTCGCTCCCTGCAGCGCTACACGCCGCCGTACAAACTCGCCGCTACGTAGCGAGTTTGTACAACTCGGCGACGTTATCCCGCAGGATGCGCTTCTTGAGCTCGAGACTGAGATGCGCGGTCTGTTCGGCGATCACGTCCTGGCTCCACGGCCAGGTCGAATCGCTGTGCGGGAAGTCGTTGGCCCACATCAGCTGCTTTGGCCCCAGGCGCTCGGCGAACTGGAACGCCGTCCAGTCGTCCTGGAAGGTGAGCGAGATGTGCTCGCGGAAATATTCCGACGGCAGGCGCGCCAGTTCCTGGCCCTTCATCCAGTAGCGATGCCGCTTGTACGCATGGTCCATGCGATACATGAAATGCGGCGCCCAGCCAGCGTCGGCCTCGACGCAGACCACGCGCAGCCGGGGATGCCGCTCGAACACGCCGGAAAACACCAGCATGCCCATGATGTCCTGGCAGCCTCGGATGATCGACAGGAAGCTGTTGATCTTGGGGCCGCGCGGCTTGACCATCGTGTTGTCGCCGCTGCTCGTCAGGATGTGCCACGACAGCGGCAACTCGAGCGACACCGCCGCCTGCCAGAAGGGATCGTAGTCCGGGTCGTCGTAGTCCTTCTCGCCGGGATTGCCCGGCATCATGACGCCCTTGAAGCCCATCGCCTTTATGCGCTCGAGATCCTCGATGCCTTCCTTGATGCTACGCATGGCGGTCTGGCCGAGCCCGACCAGGCGGGCCGGATCGTGGCTGCAATAGCCCTGGAGCCAGCGATTGTAGGCATCGAAGCAGGCCTTCTTGTAGTCGAAGTCGGGGTGGTTGCAGATCAGCATGCCGACCGTCGGATAGATGACCTCGGCTGCGACGCCGTCGCGGTCCTGGTCGGCGAGCCGCCTGTTGGGATCCCAGCCGCCCTTGTGCAGGTCCTCGAACTTGGCGCCGCCCAGCCTGATGTCCTGGGGCGCCACGCCGGCCGCGGCGATCAGACCGAGCGGCACCGGCGTCTTCATGCCCTCGACGACGAAAGTGTCGCCGATCCCATCCTTGCGCACGATGTGCGGCGCGCGCTCGCGGAACGCCGGATCGATGTTGTCGACGTAGCAATTGGGCGGCTCGGTGATGTGCGAATCGGCTGAAATGGGACGCCAGTCCATGCGCGCTGCCTCCGGAACGCACCGATGGTAAGGCCGCCGCAAGAAACGCCGCAAGCGCGCCCGGCGGGCCGATTTCGGACGGCGGGCCGGCGGTTGAACCCCGGTGTCCGCTATGGCATATCCGCGCCCGCTTCCCACGCGACATCGCACGCTGCCGTAGCTCAGTGGTAGAGCACTCCCTTGGTAAGGGAGAGGCCGTCAGTTCAATCCTGACCGGCAGCACCATCCCGACAAGCGAATCGTTTCTTTCGCTCTGCGTCAACCTTCACCGTCACCGCGAATAGGTTGTTGAGCGCATCAATTCGCTTGCATCGTCCGGAAATTCGCGATGGTTTGGCAGGGTTCTCACGTCTTCTGCACGTCGCCCGATGCCGGTCACTTGGACTATCTCTGCGCCGAACCGTCTTGTCATTGCCGTGTGCAAGCCACCGATCACTCGCCAGGACATCGAGACCTATCTCGATGCCGTCGTCGTGGCGGGTGCGATGCCGTATCGCAAGATCTTCGACGTCGGCGAAGCGACCCTCTATCAAAGCGACGAAGACATGATGGCCCTGGGAGCCCGCATCCAGGCCTATGCGCAACAGCGCGACGAGCCGATGGGTCCGCTCGCCATCGTCGCCTCGTCGGCGAAAGCCTTTGAGCAGGCGCGCATGTACGCAGCGCTCGCCCAAGCCAAGCGCCCGATCAAGATCTTCCGCGAACTGCACCTTGCCCGGCGCTGGCTCGACGCCCTGCCGGCGCCCGAGAGCTAGGCTTCGCGCGAGCCCCTAGTTGCGCATGAAGCCTTCGAGCTCGCCTTCCGCCCAGGCCAGCGTCTTTTCCAGCGGCTCGCCCTTGAAATAGCGAACGGCCATCTGGGTCGCCGTGGCCTGCGTGGCAATGCGCTCGGCAATGGCATGCGGAGCCGGCATGCCGGCCACCGTCAGGGTCTGGTGATTGAACGGATTGGGATAGTGGAAGAGCGTGCCCTTGGGCGGTCCTTCCTCGGCCCAGGTCTTGAAGGTGGTGAGCTTCTCGAACGACGGCAGGTCGTAGCCGCCCGAGGCAATCACCATCTTCTCGGCGGCGCTCGGCTGCGAGAGATGGGTGATCAGGCTCTTCGCCGCCGGCACGTTCTTGCTGAAGTTCCAGATGCTCCAGAAGAACGGCGCGAATGCCGCGAACCTGCCCTTCGGCCCCATCGCGAAACCATGGGTCCAGCACTGCTCGGCGACTTTGGGCGCGTCGCGCTTGGCGACCGCCCAGGCGCTCGGCGGATTCATGATCAGCGAGCCCTGGCCCGAGATCAGGTACTTGTTGTTCGATGCATCGTCCCACGCCGGCACGTCGGGCGGCAGCACCGCCATCAGTTGCTTGTAGTAGTCGAGCGCCTGGCGCACCGCGTCGCTCTTGACGGTGATCTCACCCTTGGCGTTGACCAGCTCCGCGCCGAAGCCGCGGAAGATCGCGCCGGCCGTATCGACGCTGTCGGAGGTGTTGCCGACGCCGATGCCGAACGGATGGCCGCCCTTGTGGCAGTCCTGCGCGGCCTTCAGGAAAGCGTCGTAGGTCCAGGCGTCGGCCTTGGGCTTCTCGCCGGCGGGATACATCGCCTGCACGTCGATGCCGGCATACTGCTTCATGTAGTCGATGCGCGAGCATGGGCCCTTGATCTGGCTGCCCACCGTGGCCGGCACGCCCAGCCACTTGCCCTTGAGCAGGCCGAGATATTCGACCGTCGCGTTGACCGCGCCGTTCTGCTCGATCAGCGGCTGCATGAGGTCGTTGACCGGCTCGAGCTGATCGGCGTAGCGCGCCGGCAGGAAGCCTGCCAAGGCCAGGATGTCGTGGCCCGCCCTGGCCTGCGACTCGGCCGCTCCGGTCAGCAGGAGCTTGTTGCCCTGCGAAGTGATGAAGTCGAGCTGCACCTCGACCTTTTCCTTCTCCGCCCATTCCTTGACCAAAGCCTCGGTTGCGCTGTTGGCGTTGGGCACCCAATGGTCCCAGAAGCCGACCGACAGCTTGCCGGCGGCATGTGCGCCGCGCACAAAAGGTGCAGCGACCAAGGCGGAAGCGAAGGCGGTACCGGCAACGACGCGACGACGCGTGATCCTCGAAGCAGCCATGGTTTCCTCCTGTCCCTTGGTCATCAACGTGACCTTGATTTCACGCTAGGCTGGCGCACCCCCCTCGGCAACGGAATTCCGACCATCGACAGCGATCGCGTCGGCTAGGCTAAGATGCCGGCAGTCGTGGGATGGCGGACATTGGCGGAGGAGCATCGATGCGGCTCTTGATCGAAGGCGCGATGGTTTGGGACGGCACGGGAGCGACGGCCTTTCCTGGCAAGGTGCTGATCGACGGCGAACGCATTTCAGCCGTCGCGCCGCAAGGCGAGGCCCTGGCGAGCGACGGCGCCGAGCGCATCGACGGCACGGCCAAGTTCCTGATGCCGGGCATGGTCGAGGGCCATTCCCATCTTTCCTTCGTCGACGTGGCGCGCGGCACGGCGCTGGGCGAGCTGCCGCCGGAAGAGCACACGCTGCTCACCATGAACGCGGCGCGGCAGCTCTTGGCCGCCGGTTTCACCAGCGCCTGCTCCGCAGCAGCCGCCAAGATCCGCATCGACGTGGCGATCCGCGACGCCATCGAGGACGGCCTGATCGACGGTCCGCGGCTCCTGGCGGCCAGTCCGGAACTCACTGTGACCGGCGGCCTGGGCGACGGCCGCCGCTTGCACCTGCCGTTGCAGAGCTTCGGCCTGCCGGTGGACGGAGCGGACGAGATGCGGCGCGCCGTGCGGCTTTGCCTGCGCGAAGGCGTCGACACCATCAAGCTGAACATCTCGGGCGATATCGGCGCCGAAGCGGCACCGCAGGACGCCGCGGTCATGACCGACGACGAGGTCGCAGCCGCCGTCGATGCTACCCACGGGATCGGACGGCGGGTCGCCGCTCATGCGCGTGCGTCGCAATCGGTCAAGCGCGCCGTGCGGCATGGGGTCGACATCATCTACCACTGCGACTTCGCCGACGCGGAGGCGCTCGACCTGCTGGAGTCAGTCAAGGACCGCGTCTTCACCGGTCCCGCGATCGGCCTTGTGATTGCCCGGCTCGAGGCGCTGCGCGGCGACAATTCCCGCCGGGGAAGGATCGCGTTCGACCGCTTCCAGCGACTCTACGAGGCGAGCTGCCGCACGCACCAGGAGATGCGCAAGCGGGGCATTCGCATCGTGCTGGGCGGCGACTACGGTTTTGCCGCCAATCCACAGGGGACCAACGCCCGCGATCTCGAGCACTTCGTGACGCATTTTGGCTTCACGGCGAGCGAGGCCCTGCAGGCGGCGACCCGCACCGGCGGCGAGATCATGCAGCGCGGCGACGAGCTAGGTCAGGTGCGGCCGGGCTATCTGGCGGACCTGCTGCTGGTCGATGGCGATCCCGTGAAGGACGTGCGCGTGCTTCAGGACCGCGCGCGCCTGCATCTCATCATGAAAGCAGGCGTGCGATACCAGCCCTGCCCGGGCGTGCCGCACATCCGGCGTCTGCACTAGACGGAGCGAGTGGGCCGTCCTCCACCCGTCGGGAAGGGAGGACGGCCACGCGATCAGCCGGCTGCCAGCGGATCGGTGCCGTACTGGTTCTGCCCCGTCGTTCCCTTCAGGAAGCCGCACTCGATCAGCTGCCAGAGACCGCCGATCACCGGCACGAAATTGATCAGGACCCACCACCCCGACTTGTTGCGGTCATGCCAACGCTTCACAGCGATGGCGAGACTGACCCACACCAAGACGACGAGCAAGATGAGCGAGATGATGATGCCGATTGGACCTCCGCCGACCGACGGCATGTTGCCGCTGGCGTCCGGCGTCATCGATCCCCCAGTGACCGCCGTGAGAATGCCCATCAGGATGACATACACGATGCCAGCGCCAATCCCGACCAGCCAGTACTTGGCGCGGTTCACCCGCCCCTGGAAGCTAAACAACAGACTTTGCATTGGCTTCTCCCCCGAGAGAGCTATTAGCGACTGAAACGCAACACGAGCGCCCGGATTATTGCGCCTCCTGATGCGGTTGTCTCCTCCCCTTCGTCAAATGGCCTGCGTATAGTGTTTCAATGACACTGCAGCGAACGGCCCTGTGGGCCATCGTGATCGCAGCCACGATATATCTGCTGGTCGCGGGCCGCGGGCTGCTGCTGCCTTTCGTGCTCGCCCTGGCGCTCTGGTACATGGTGGATGCTCTGGCCGACGCCATCGAACGGCCGCGG
Source organism: Reyranella sp. (assembly GCA_051985755.1). Taxonomy (GTDB): domain Bacteria; phylum Pseudomonadota; class Alphaproteobacteria; order Reyranellales; family Reyranellaceae; genus Reyranella. The sequence goes on from JBPYDO010000175.1 coordinate 7,948, forward strand.
GTCGGCCGCCTGCACGTGCCACGGCCGATTGCGCTGCTGGCCGCCCTGGTGGTGATGGGCGGCTTGGTCTGGGTGGTCGGCCGGACAGTGACCCACAATGTCAGCGCGGTAGCCGCCGTGGCGCCCAGCTACGAAGTCCGCCTGCAGAAGCTGCTCGACCAGGGAGCCACCTGGGTCGGCATCGAGCAGGCGCCGACCATAAGCCAGCTGTTCGACCGCATCAGCCTCGCCGATACGCTGGGCGGCGTTGCCTCCGCCGCCGCCACTCTCGTCAGCGTCGCCGGCGTGGTGCTGATCTACACAGGCTTCCTGTTCGTTGAGCAGGTTCACTTCAGGCGCAAGCTCGCCTTGATGTTTGGAAGCGGCGCCCAACAGGCTCAGGTGCGTTCGGTGCTCGAGCAGATCGACCGCGACGTCCGCATCTACCTGCGCATCAAGACGACGCTCGCCGTGGTGACTGCCGCGCTCGCCTACGGCCTGATGTCCCTGGTCGGCGTCGACTTCGCCGGCTTCTGGGCGGTCATGGTGTTCTTCTTCTATTACATACCGACCGTCGGCTCGATCCTCTCCATCGTCGCGCCGGCGCTCTTGACCCTCCTGCAATTTGATCACCTGACCCCTTTTCTGATCATGCTGTTCGTGTTCGGCACCATCCAGGTCGTCATGTCCAACGTGATCGAGCCGGCGATCATGGGCCGCTCGCTCAATCTCTCGCCGCTCGTCGTCCTGGTTTCCCTGATGGTGTGGGGCACCATCTGGGGCGTCGTCGGCATGTTCCTGTGCGTGCCGATCATGGTCGTGCTGCTGATCGTGCTGGCGCACTTCCGCGCCACGCGGCCAGTCGCAGTGCTGCTGTCGGCCGACGGCAACGTTCCCGAACCGTCCGACTAGATTAAGGCTCCGCCGTGGGATCGGCGCGCAGGACGATGGCGCCCGTCGCCTCGCGTTCGATGCGCAGGAAAGGCACCCCGGCCGGCAGCGCCGCGTCGCGTGTCGCGAGGTTGAATTCCCGATCTATCTCGCCCAAGAGGCGCAGATAGAGCTTCCATTCGACGGTTTCCGGTGCGAGCGGCACGCGCACGGCCTCGCGCCAATCGAGCGCGCGCACGCCGCTCTCGATCGTCTTGTCCTGGGCCACGTCGTGCACCAGCGCCACTTCAAACCGGCCGATGGTCGCGGTGCGCGCCGCCTTGGTGACCGGCTTCGCCACGACCACCACGCAGATCTGTTGCGGCGCCTCGTCGTTGGCGAATTCGACCGACCCGCCGTTCAGCGTGGCGTCGGGCTGATCGTCGAGCCAGCCCAGCCGCTCCACCGACACCATGCGCCGCTGGTTCTTGTCGAAGCGCCAGCCGGGCGGCGGGTCGAAGCAGCGGCGAACCGTCTGCGTCTCGCCGACCGGCGCACGCGCCAGGATTTCGGGCGACACCAGGGTCTTGGCCTCGGGCACCAAGCTGCGCACTCTCTGATCGAGCGCGAAAGAGCCGGGACGATCCGGCAGCACCACGAACAGGAGATCGAAGTTCACGTTGCGCGCGGCGTGGCGTAGCGACAGCAGGCCACTCACGAACTCCGTGCGCGAACCTTCCGTCGCAAAAGCCGCGCGCGGCGCAGAGAAGCGCAGCCGCTCGGGCGAGACCTGGGCGGTGCCGCGCCAGCTGCCGATCGAAAGGGTGGGTGGCCAATCGGTGTCCGGCGCCAAGTGCAAGCCGATGATCTCGACCTTGACCGCAGGATCGTCGCCGCGCTCGGCGGCGAAGTCTGGGGCATAGCGTGGCACCATCGGCACCTCCGCCTCCGACCCCGCCTTAGCGGCGCTGTCATGCCGAGTCGCTTCGACCAGCCGCCCTGCGTCCTTGGCAGGGGCCGCCACCGGGGGTGCCAGGTCGAGTTCAGCGGCACCGCGCCGAGGCGGCACGAAGCGCGGCGAGAAGGCCAGCACCAGCGGGCTCTCGCCGACGCCGGCCAACGACTCGAGCTCGCCGCGGGATGCCCGGGCCGCCGCGCCAACGGCCAACCGCGCGCCTTCGCCGGGCCGATTGAGGGCGTCGCGCAACGCGGCATTCAACGCGTCGACGCTGGCCAAGGCCTTGGCCTCCCGCGCGGGCAACGCGGTGAATGTCTCCTCGGAGTCAGGGCTGTGGCGGGCCAGCAGCGCATCGGTCAGAAGGCTGGCGCTGCGGAAGGCGGTCAGCATCATGATCCGCGCCTCACCGTCGGCACGGGCCTGCAACGCGGCGCGGGCGGTCCTGAGCGTCTCAAGCTTCTCGCCGACGGTCGGCCCACGGACCGGCGTCGCTCCGCCGGCCAGCAACGCCGCGGCGGTCACCGCGACGCCGAGCGTTACGACGGCGGCGACAATCCAGCGGCGGAGGTCACGGCGAGCCTGCAAACCCGGACCGATCGTCATGCCCCTCTTTGTAGCACGGCCGAGCGCTGCTCTGACCGCGGCCGATTCATGTCGGCTAGTAGGAGAACAGCACCGGCAAGGTCGAATGGAGGATGAGATGACGGGTCATGCCGCCGAAAATCATCTGGCGCAGCCGGCTTTGCGTGTAGGCGCCCTTGACGATCAGGTCGGCGCCGCCGGCGACCGCCGTCTCCACGATCGTCTGGCCGGCAGAGCGGTTGCCGGGTTTGACGTGCTGGCTGCTGACCTTGAGCCCGTGGCTGCTCAGCGACTGCGCGATCTCGGCGGAACTCGGGCCGGGCACCATCGCGCCGTCGACGCTCAGCACGTCGATCGCCTCGGCTCTGCTCAGGACCGGCATGGCGAGCGAAATGGCCCGCGCGCTCTCGGTCGAGCCATTCCAGGCGAACAGGATCTTTCTGCCCACCATGCCGCGAAACCCGGGCGGGACCACCAGGACCGGTCTCCCCGAGTCGAACAGCGCGGTTTCGAAGACGCTTTCCGGCATTTTGGGCAAGGGGCCGGGCTGCGGCATGACGATGAGATCGTAGGCGCGGCCAATAATGCCGATCGCCGTCGGCCCGCTGTCCTCGGCCGAATGCCATTCGCTGGAGATCCCTTTGGCGCTTTGCTCAAAGGCTTGCTTGACCGCCGCCACGCGCTGGCGCTCCTCGGCGTCCTCGGCGAGGCCGCCGCCGATCGGGGCGCCCATGCCGGCGTCGGCCCAGGCCATGCTCATGACGCCGTAAGACGGCGGCTCCAGACCCACAAGCCGACTGTCGAAACTGCGTGCCATTTTGGCGGCCAGCTCAAATGCGGACGGATCTTCTGCCGTCCAGGCCATTGTCAGAATTGACTTCATGACATGCCCTCCCTGTCGGCGCCGACGATAACATGAGGTCCTGCCGCCTTAGAGGCTGAAGCACATGTTACAATCGCTTCATTGAATCTGCATTCTGTTTCAATAATTTATTGGCCGTACCTCACCTTTTTCACGAGGTATGAGTAGTGCCAGATTCGGCGTTTGTGTTGCCCCAACCACCGAGCCCCAGAACCCGGCGGAAGGGACGGACAGGAGCGTAAGGCAACAACGACTTTCTTTTGGAGATACTCATGCTGTCCATTTTCCGTCGCCTGATGAACAACGATCGCGGCGCTACCGCGATCGAATACACGCTGATCGCCTCGTTGATCTCGGTCGCGGCGATCGTCGCCATGACCACGGTCGGCGGCAAGGTGTCGAACGTCCTGAGCAACGTCGCCAACGCGATGAACTGATAGTGCGGTCCCCTCGGACCGGCGAGCAGATGGGCGGCCTTGTGGCCGCCCATTTTGTTTGGGCGCCACGCCGGGCGACAAACTTTACCAATGTTACGTAGGTCGCGGGCGGATGTCGGACTAGGCTTTGCCATCACGCCTGGGGCTGGTCGCCACCGCCATTCAATGAAGATGAAGCTATCTGTGCTCGCCGCCCGCGCTAAACGCCTGCTCGCCGACCGGCGCGGCAGCTTCTTCGTCGAATACAGCTCGCTGGTACTGCTGCTGGCGATCGCGGCCGTGGCCCTGGTCGCTCAGCTCCACGGCCACGCATCCACCTGACGTCGCCGCCCAGGCTCCGAGGCCTGGCGCCAGATCAGGAGATCGCGGAGGCCTTCGGCACGATCCAGGCAAATCTGTCGGACAGGGCCGCAAGGGTAATGCGGTTGATGGTATCGGCAGCGATCGTGGCGCCGCCCACCGCGTCCGGAAGGTCGCGCGTCGCCACTGTGTCGGCCGCGATGGTACACATCAACCCATGGTCGGTCGCGGAGCGCACGGTGGCAGACACGCACATATGGGTCATGAATCCGCCGACAATCAGGTTCTTGCGGCCACTCGCCACCAGGTGCTTGGCAAGATCAGTGCCCGCGAAAGCGTTGGGCAGCCCCTTGTCGATGATCGTCTCGCCGTCGCGTGGCGCCAGCTGCTTCACGATCTCATAGCCGCTCGACGACGGATTGAAGGCCCGACCTTTGGACTGATGCCGCACATGGATGACCGGGGTACTGGCCTTGCGCGCCTTGTCGAGCAGGTTGGCCAGCGCCGCCACCGCCGCATCGATGCCTACAAGGGGCACCAGACCGTCGGTATATTCGCGTTGCGCATCGATGATCAGCAGAAGGCCGTCCGACATGGTCGCCGGCGAGGGCTTCGCCCCAGCCATTTGCAGCATCGTCATCGCCATAATGCACCCCTACTCGACCGTACCCCTGTTGTACGGTTGTAAAACCGGTTTGTATCAACGCCTAGGAAGATTTCTTTTGCAAGGCCGATCGCATGCCCAAGAACGCACATCAGCGGCACCATCATCATAGTTGCGCCAAGCTGCAGCCCGGTCTGCTGCCGTCTTGACAGGCCCGCTGCCGACACTGCCAGTGCAATCATGAAAGCCATCATCGTTGGCGGCGGCGTGATGGGACTGGCGACCGCCTGGGCATTGGCGCGCGAGGGTTGCGCCATCGAGCTGTTCGAACAGGGCGAGCTTCCCAACCGGCTCGCGTCATCGTTCGACGAGCATCGCCTGATCCGCCATCCCTATGGTGATCACGCGGGCTATGCCCGCATGATCGACGACGCCTTTGCCGCCTGGGATCTCCTGTGGCGCGATCTCGGCCAGAGTTACTACGCGCCGACCGGTACGCTCGCCCTCTCGGGCAACGGCGCCACCTGGGCCGAGCGCTCGGCAGCCACCCTGGCGGCGATCGGGCGCCCGATGAGTGAATTGCCGGTCGGCGACCTTGCGCGCCGCTTTCCGTTGCTGAACGTGGCCGGCGTCGAGCGCGCCTTCTGGATCGATACCGGCGGCGTCTTGTTCGCGCAGGACATCGTTCAGGCGCTCGCCCGTCATCTCGCCAACCGGACGGGCGTGGCGCTACACGCAAGCACGGCGGTGCGCGAGGTCGATCTCGAGCACGCACGAATAGTGACGACGGCTGGCGCCACCTATGGCGCAGATGTCGTGGTCGTGGCGGCGGGGGCCTGGACGCCCGGGCTGATGCCGTCACTCGGCAAGCGCCTCGTGCCGTCTCGTCAGATCGTCATCTATTTCCGGCTGCCGCCCGAGCAGCTCGCAGCCTGGTCGAAGGGGCCGATGATCATCGAGAAGACCGGCGAAGTCGGCCTCTATCTTGTGCCGCCGATGCACGGGCGGGGCTTCAAGGTCGGCGACCACGAGTTTACGCGACGCGGCCACCCGGACGGCGGACGCGAGGCCCACGAGGACGAAATCCGCGCCCTGCTCGACCGCTGCCGCGGCCTGTTTCGCGGATTCGAGGCTTGGCGCACCGACCGGCTCAAGGTCTGCTACTACACGGTCACCGACGACGAGCGCTTTGTGGTGGAGAAGCAGGGCGCCGCAGGCTGGGTGATGTCGCCCTGCTCCGGCCACGGCTTCAAATTCGGCGCCCTGATGGGGCTGGAACTCGCTCGCACCATTGCATCGGTGCGCGACCCCCTCCAGCATGCACGCTGGGCAGCGGGCCTGGGAGTGTAAGGACATGGCGAAGGCAAAGAAGAACAACAAGAAGGCCACCGGCATGCGCCAGGGCCTCGCTACCTATGGCGACGCGGGCTTCTCGTTGTTCCTGCGCACGGCCTTCATCAAGGCCGGCGGCTACTCCGATGATGCGCTCGACCGGCCGATCGTCGGAATTACGAACACCTTCAGCGACTACAATCCCTGTCACGGCAACGTGCCCGACCTCATCGAAGCGGTGAAGCGTGGCGTCATGCTGGCGGGCGCCCTGCCCATGGTCTTCCCGACGGTGTCGATCCACGAAAGCTTCTCCCATCCCACCAGCATGTTCCTGCGCAACCTAATGGCCATGGACACCGAGGAGATGATTCGCGCCCAGCCGATGGACTCGGTGGTGCTGATCGGCGGTTGCGACAAGACGCTGCCGGCGCAGCTGATGGCGGCCGCCAGCGTCGACCGCCCCGCCGTCGTGCTGCCAGTCGGCCCGATGCTGGTTGGCCATTTCAAGGGCGAGGTGCTGGGCGCCTGCACCGATTGCCGGCGGCTGTGGGGGCAGCATCGCGCCGGCACCTTTTCGGCGGAGGACATCGAGACGGTGAGCGGGCGGCTGGCGCCGACCAAGGGCACCTGCATGGTGATGGGAACCGCCAGCACCATGGGCTGTATCGTGGAGACGCTCGGCATGGGTCTGCCGGGCAGCGGCACAATTCCCGCGACGCACTCCGACCGCCTGCGCGTCGCCGAAGCGACCGGCAAGCTCGCGGCCCAGATGGCCGTGCACGGCGGCCCCCGGCCGAGCGAGATCATGACCAAGGCGGCGTTCCGCAACGCGCTGACCGTGCTGCAGGCGATCGGCGGTTCGACCAACGCCCTCGTGCACCTCACCGCCGTGGCCCGTCGGTGCGGCATCGAGATCGAATTGGAGGAGTTCGACCGGATCGGCCGTAAGGTACCGGTGCTGGTCGACCTGAAGCCCTCTGGCGATCACTACATGGAGCATTTCCATTGGGCCGGCGGCAATCCGCGCCTGCTGCGCGAGATCCGCACGCACCTCGATGAGAAATGCCTCACCGTCGCGGGCAGGACAGTCAGACAAGTGATCGACGCCGCCGAGATCGTGCCCAACCAGACGGTGATCCGCACCCCTGAGAAGCCGATCAAGCCGACCGGCGGCATGGCGGTGTTGCGCGGCAACCTGGCGCCGCGCGGCGCCGTCATCAAGCATGCCGCCGCCTCGCCTGCCTTGCTCACTCACACGGGCCGGGCTGTCGTCTTCGATTCGCTGGAGGATCTGGCGGCGCGCGGCGATGACCCCGACCTCGACGTGAAGGCCGACGA
>JBPYDO010000176.1:0-6043 GCA_051985755.1 Reyranella sp.
TGCTGCAGGCCGAAGGCATCGACGACAAGAAATGGCCGGCGCGGGTGCTCTCCGGCATCATCCAGCGCTGGAAGGACCGCGCGCTCACGCCGGACAAGGTGAGCGCCGAGGACGCCGGCGACTTCGCCAACGGCCGCGCTGCCGACATCTACCGCCAGTACCAGGCGCGGCTCGCCGAGGTGAATGCCGTCGATTTCGGCGACCTGGTGATGCTGTGCGTGGCGCTGTGGCAGAAGCATCCCGACGTGCTGGCCGACTACCATCGGCGCTTCCCCCACATCCTGGTCGACGAATACCAGGACACCAACGTGGCGCAGTACCTGTGGCTCAGGCTGCTGGCCCAGGGCACGCGCGACGTCTGCTGCGTGGGCGACGACGACCAGTCGATCTACGGCTGGCGCGGCGCCGAAGTCGGCAACATCCTGCGCTTCGAGAAGGATTTCCCCGACGCCACCATCGTGCGCCTGGAGCGCAACTATCGCTCGACACCGCACATCCTGGCCGCCGCCTCGCATCTCATCTCGCACAATGAAGGCCGCCTCGGCAAAACCCTGTGGACCGAGCTCAAGGAGGGCGAGCGCATCTCGCTGCGCGGCGTCTGGGACGGCGACGAGGAGGCGCGCCAGGTCGGCGAGGAGATCGAGGCGCTGCAGCGCGACAAGCATTCGCTCAGCCAGGTCGCCATCCTGGTGCGCGCCGGTTTCCAGACCCGCGAGTTCGAGGAACGCTTCATCACCATGGGCCTGCCCTATCGCGTGATCGGCGGCCCGCGTTTCTACGAGCGCCAGGAGATCCGCGACGCGTTGGCCTACTGCCGGGTCACCGTGCAGCCCGACGACGATCTTGCCTTCGAGCGCATCTACAACACGCCGCGCCGCGGATTGGGCGAATCGGCCTTGCAGACCCTGCACCAGATCCAGCGCGCCCACAAAGTATCGCTGTTCGAGGCGACACGCCGCGCGCTCGAGACCGACGAGCTGAAGGCGCGGCCGCGCAAGGCGCTGGGCGACCTCATAAGGTCATTCGACCGCTGGGGGTCGATGCTCGAGGGCATGCACCATGTCGAGGTCGTGGAGACCATCCTCGACGAGTCGGGCTACACCGACATGCTGCAGCAGGACCGCTCGCCCGAGGCGCCGGGCCGCCTGGAGAACCTCAAGGAGCTGACCAACGCGCTGCAGGAATTCGACACGCTGCCGGCTTTCCTTGAGCACGTGGCGCTGCTCACCGACAATGCCGAGCGCTCGGATGGCGACATGGTGACCGTCATGACCCTGCACGCCGCCAAGGGGCTCGAGTTCGACACCGTCTTCCTGCCCGGCTGGGAAGAAGGCCTGTTCCCCAACCAGCGCGCACTCGACGACAAGGGCGTGGCAGGGCTGGAGGAGGAGCGGCGACTCGCCTATGTTGGGCTGACGCGCGCGCGCAAGCGCGCCTATGTCTCTTTCGCCGCCAACCGCCGCGTCTTCAATCAGTGGCAGGCGGCGATTCCTTCGCGCTTCGTGCGCGAGCTGCCAACCGGGAACCTGGCGGAAAGCAGCGATGCGGGCCTCTATGCCACTTACTCGGCCGGCCATCACGGCGGCCTGCGCGATCAGGCGAGCGGCTTCGATTACGAGAGCCTGGGTGCCACCAGCGTTGGCCGCTCGCGCACGCGCTGGCGCCACGAGACGGTCGACGACCGCCGCGCCGTCGAAGGCGACAAGCCCGATCTCACCGTTGGCCAGCGGGTGTTCCACCAGAAATTCGGCTACGGCCACATCGTCGCGGTCGACGGCAACAAGCTCGACATCGAGTTCGAGAAGGCCGGCGCCAAGAAGGTGCTCGACAGTTTCATCGAGGCGGCGTGAGCGGCTGGAAGGCCTGGCTCGACGTTCCCGCCTGCGAACGCGCCGAACGCGAGCAGGCACTGGAGTACCTGGCGGAACACGGTCTTGTCGTGACCAGCCGCGAGCTCGCGCGCGATGGGCCGTGGCGGATCGAGATCTACGGTGAAGGCGACAAGCCCGCGCTCGAGAACAGCGCCTGGCAGTGGGAGGCCCTGCCTGACAAGGATTGGGTGGCCGAGAACCAGCGCTCTTTCCGCCCCTTCGCCGTTGGCCCCTTCTGGGTGCATCCCTCGCACGATAAGGGCGAGCAACCAGCCGGCGCCATTTCGCTGCGCATCGACGCCGGCATGGCCTTCGGCACCGGCACGCACGCCACAACGCGCGGCTGCCTGGAGTTGCTGGCGACGCTTGACCCGGCCGAGACGACGAGCGCCGTCGATGTCGGCTGCGGCTCGGGAATCCTGGCGATCGCCATGGCGAAGCTGTGGAAGCGGCCGGTTCTCGGCGGCGACAGCGACCCCGAAGCCATTGTCGTGGCGCGCGAGAACGCCCTTCTCAATGGCGTCTCCGATCTCTGTCGATTCGTGACGTCGGCTGGCATGTGCGCTCCCGAGATCGAGGCGCTGGCTCCTTTTGACTTGATCGCGGCCAATATCCTGGCCGGCCCGTTGATCGAGTTATCCGAGTCTTTCGCTTCGGCGCGGCGCGTGCTGCTGAGCGGCCTGCTGGTCGAGCAGGCCGACACGATCCTGTCGGTTTATCGCCGCCGCGGCTTCGAGACCGAGCGGCACATCGATCTCGAGACCGGCGGCGCCTGGTGGCGGACCCTGCTGTTGCGCAGGACGTAGCTCCCAACAAAAAGGGCCGGCTTTCGCCGGCCCCTTCTACGCTTACGCTACGCGACTGACGTTTGCGTTCAGGCTGCGTGACGCAAGTTCTGGTTTGCTGCGCCGGCCGCGCCGGTGGCGCCGCGGAAGGCGGGCGTCGCGCCGGCGGCCTGGCGGATGGCGAAGGGAATCTCCGCGCGGCTGAGGCCGATATCGGCCAGCTCGCGATCGCTCATGCGATAGAGCTGGTCTTCGGCGACTCGGATGCGCCGGTTCGCCTTGACGCTTTCGACGAGACGGCTGGACTGCCGGCCGAGCCACAACAGGGCACCGGTCAGCATGGCGGCGCGCTCGTAGCGGGCGCGCTGTTCCAGCCCGCGGCCGTCGTCATGCTCGAAGCCCAGCCCGTTGAGATCGTTTCCCCCCGCCGGCGTGGTCTCGCTCGCAAGGCCTTGGAATTTCTGAATCGGCTGGGTCATCATGGTACGCTCCTTCATTTTGTGCGACGCAGCGACTAATGCTGCGCCTGCACATAGGCAATATAGGGTGTTGATTTTTCACAATAATGGCGGTCCACGGGAAGGAGCCATGCAGTGTCCGCATGAGGCCTAACAAAGAGGCATTTCGCGCCGCCGAAAGAACAATAATTGCTCAATTCGGCCCGCCAACGCGCCACGCCACCACCGCCGCCTTGGCGGCGCGCTCAGCTATCCCCAGTTTGCCTGTGGCGGTTTGCTTGTGGGGGGCGGCCGCGATTAGGTTCCGACGAGCCCCCAACGAGCCCCGATGAGTTCCGCTCCAGACGACGTTCTCGATCTCCTGCGCCGGCGCGGTCGGACGCCCGAACGCGCCGAACTGGAGGCGCTGATGCGCGGCGTCGCGGCGGCGCCCGAAGGACTGGCCGGGCCGGAATGGATCGAGCTCATAGACCCGGAGCCCGACGCCCCTCTGAGACAGGCGCTCCAGGCTTGGCGTACCGAGTTAGCGCGTGCCGGCGACGGTCTCGAAGCCTCGCCGGCGCCATCGCAACGTTTGTCCGATCTTCGTGAGGAGCTCGGCCGCCGCGGCCTCGACGGCTTCGTCGTGCCACGCGCCGACGAGCATCAGGGCGAATACGTGCCGCGCCACTCGCAGCGGCTCGCCTGGCTAACGGGCTTCAGCGGCTCGGCCGGCGTCGCGATCGTGCTCGCCGAGCGCGCCGCTATCTTCGTTGATGGTCGCTATACCCTGGCCGTGCGCGGCCAGGTGGACACACGTGTCTTCGAGCCGCATCAGGTGCCCGAGGAGACGCCTGAGGCCTGGATCGCGGCCAACCTGCCGAAGGGTGCCCGGCTGGGCTTCGATCCGTGGCTGCAGACCGTCGACTCCCACGAGCGCTATGCCCGCGCCGCCGAATGCGCCGGCGGCAGCTTTGTGGCGGTGGAGCACAACCCCATTGACGCGGTGTGGCGCGATCGTCCGGCGCCGCCGATCGCACCCGTGCTGCCGCATCCGGTGGAATTCGCCGGTGAGACGAGCGAGGCGAGGCGCAAGCGCATCGCCGAAAGCGTCGCCGCGCGAGGGGCGGAAGTGGCGCTGCTGACCGCGCCCGATTCGATCGCTTGGCTGCTCAATGTGCGCGGCGGCGACGTGCCGCGCACGCCGTTCGCGCTGGGCTTCGCCCTGCTGCACAGCGACGGCCATGTCGATCTCTACATGGACCGCCGCAAGATTCCCGACCGCACGGTCGCCTGGCTCGGCAATGCGGTGACCCTGGCGCCGCCCGACGAGCTCGGCACGGCGCTCGATACAATGGGCAAGATGGCCAAGCGGGTCCTGATCGAGACAGCGACGGTGCCCTACTGGGCGGCGACGCGCCTGCAGGCGGCGGGCGCCGCCCTGGTGCGTGACGCCGACCCCGTGGCGCTGCCCAAGGCCTGCAAGAATCCCGTCGAGCTGGAAGGCGTCCGCGTCGCCCATCGCCGCGACGGCGCCGCGGTCAGCCGTTTCCTCGGATGGCTGGCGCGCGAGTCAAAAGCCGGCAAGCTGCGCGAGATAGAGGTCTCAGACCGGCTGCAGGCGCTGCGCGCCGAGACCGGCAAGCTGCGCGACTTGAGCTTCGACACCATCTCGGGCGCCGGTCCCAACGGCGCCGTCGTGCACTACCGCGCCTCGCCGGCCACCGAGCGCACCCTCGAACCCGGCTCGCTCTATCTGGTCGATTCTGGTGGCCAGTACCGTGACGGCACGACAGACATCACCCGCACGGTGGCCATCGGCACACCCAGCGCCGAGATGCGCGATCGCTTCACGCGGGTGCTGAAGGGCCATATTGCGCTCGCGACGGCGCGTTTTCCCGCCGGCACGACCGGCTCGCAACTCGACACGCTCGCTCGTTATGCCCTTTGGCAGGCCGGTCTCGACTACGATCACGGCACCGGGCATGGCGTCGGCGCCTACCTTTCGGTGCACGAGGGGCCGCAGCGCATTTCCAAGATCGCGAGCAGCGTCGCCCTGCAGCCCGGCATGATCGTCAGCGACGAGCCGGGCTACTACAAGGCCGGCGCCTATGGCATCCGCATCGAGAACCTGCTGGCGGTGAAGGAAGCCCGGATCGAAGGCGCCGACCGGCGCTACCTCGAGTTCGAAACCCTCACTCTGGCGCCGATCGACCTCAATTGCGTCGAGGCGAGCCTGCTGACCGAGGCGGAAAAGAACTGGCTGAACGCCTATCACGCCCGCGTACGCGACGTCGTTGGTTCGCAGGTCGACGCTGCCACGCGCGACTGGCTGCACGGGGCAACGCGGGCGATTTAGCGCATTGCATCGTGGCGCATACCATTTGAAGACTCCGCGCCGCCTAAGAAAGCGAGACGATGACCACCTTTCCAGATCTGCCAACGTTCGTGACTCATCTTGAATGCGCGATGACCGGTGAGAAGCTGCGGGCCGACACTCCCCACAATCTTTCTCCGGCCGGCTTCCCGATTCTGGTGAAATACGATCTGGCCGGCGTCAAAAAGGTGCTGACCAAGGAGAAGCTCGCCGATCGCCCGTTGGATTGGTGGCGCTATCGCGAGCTGCTGCCGGTGCGCCGGCCGGAAAACATCGTCACCCTGGGAGAGGTGATGACGCCTCTCATCGCGATGCCGCGTTTCGCCAAAGCGCTGGGCGCGACGGGCGAGGTCATTATCAAGGACGAGGGGCGACTGCCGACCGGGTCATTCAAGGCGCGTGGACTGGCGCTGGCCGTCTGCATGGCCAAGGAATTCGGCATCAAGAAGATGGCGATGCCGACCAACGGCAACGCCGGTGCCGCTCTCGCAGCCTACGGCAGCCGGGCCGGCATCGAGACAGTGGTGTTCTGTCCGGATGACACGCCGATCGTGAACGTCAACGAGATCGCCG
>JBPYDO010000177.1:0-7768 GCA_051985755.1 Reyranella sp.
AGGCATCATGCGCCACAATTGCCCGCATCGAGGCGCGTCCTTGTTCTTCGGTCGCAACGAGGAAGCCGGGTTGCGCTGCGTCTATCACGGCTGGAAGTTCGACGTCGAAGGCAACTGCGTCGACATGCCGAACGTGCCGGCGTCGCAGGACTTCAAGCACCGCATCCATACCAAGGCCTACAAGGTGGTCGAGCGCGCGGGCTTTGTCTGGACATACATGGGCTCGCGCGCCGAGGCGCCGCAACTGCCCAACGTCGAGATCCTGATGATGCCGGAAGAGGAGCGTTTCACCCGCGTGCATATGCGCGAGTGCAACTGGTTCCAGTCGCTGGAAGGCGACATCGACACCTCGCACTTCGGCTTCCTGCATGTCGGTGGCGTCGAAATGGAAGACGTCTCTCCCAAGGACATGAATCGCTGGGCCGTCGCCGACCGGGCGCCCGACTACAAGGCGACCGAGACCGACTGGGGGACGATGTACGCGGCCTACCGTCCGGCGGAGCCGGGCACGCTCTACTACCGCTTCGCCCACTTCATGTTCCCGTTCATCACGCTCACCCCGAACGGCTATTTCGAGGATCAGCTGGCGTGCACGCTCAACGTGCCGATGGATGACACCCACACCATGACCTACAACCTCGCCTGGAAGAAGAAGACGCGGCCGCTCGAGACCCTGAAGAACGGCGATTGGATCCCGGGCCTGCAGCCCCAGTTCGAGTACCTGCCCAACACCAACGACTGGTTCGGTCGCCATCGCCTCGTGGCGCGGCGCGAGAACGACTACTTCATCGATCGCGACATGCAGAAGAACGTCAACTACTCCGGCATCCAGGGCATTGGCCGCCAGGACCAGGCAATGATCGAGTGCATGGGCGAGATCGTCGATCGCACCCTCGAGCATCTGGCGCCTTCCGACCGCATGATCGCGCTCACGCGCAAGCGGCTCTTGGAAGCGGCGCAGGCCCTGATGAAGGAAGGCAAGGTGCCGGCGACCGTCGACGATCCCGACATCTATCGCCGCGCCCGCGGCGGCGCCTTCATCGCACCGGCCAGCATGGACTGGCTCGACGCCTACGCCGACAAGCTGAAGACGGCGCTGAGCCCGCTCGACCTGCTAAATCGCCTGCCGATGGCGGCGGAGTAGGCCCTCCCCAGCCTTCTAGGGAGGTGGCGGCGTCTCAGCCCTTGGCGAAGGGATTGTCGGCGCCATCCCAGTGGCGCTTGAGCAGCGGCACCTGCAGGAGGGCGAAGACCAAGGTGAGCGGAAAGCTCACGACCACCTTGCTCAAGGTCCAATTGGCGTCCGACAGATTGCGCCAGGCGACCTCGTTGATCGCCGCCAGGACGAAGAAGAACAGTGCCCAGCGCACCGTGAGCTTAAACCATCCTTCGTCGGTCAGGCTGAAGGCGGCGCCGAAGATCGGCTTCAAGAGCGGACGGCGGAACAGGATGAGCCCGCCCCCCAGGATGGTGCCGAACAGGCAGTTAACGATGGTGGGCTTGAGCTTGATGAAGATCGGGTCCTGCAGCCACAAGGTGAGCCCGCCGAACACCAGCACGAAGAAGCCGCCGACCACCGGCATGATCGGCCAACGGCCCTCCATCCAGCGGTAGCAGGGCAGCGCCACGGCGGTGGCGACGATGAAGGTGCCGGTGCCCCAGAAAATATCGGCGCGGTTGACGACGATGAAGAATAGCACCAGCGGCCCCAGTTCAAGCGCCGTCGCATAGAGACGGCGCATGCCACGTTCCGGCTTGATGTCGTCGCTCATGCCGGAAGGCCCATCAGCCCGCGCGCAAAGGCGCGCGCCTCGAAGGGCCGCAGATCGTCGATGCCTTCGCCGACTCCGACCGCCACCACCGGCAGGTTGAACTTCTCGGCGAGCGCCACCAGCACGCCACCCTTGGCGCTGCCGTCGAGCTTGGTCACAACCAGCGCGTCGACCGGCGACATTGCCTTGAATGTCTCCACCTGGGCGTGCGCGTTCTGGCCCGTCGTGGCGTCGAGCACCAACAGGCAGGAGTGCGGCGCGCTGGCATCGAGCTTGCCCAGCACACGCACGATCTTGGCCAATTCTTCCATGAGGTTGGCTTTGTTGTGCAGGCGGCCCGCCGTGTCGATGAGCAGCACGTCGCACCCTTCGGCCCGCGCCTTTTCCAGGGCCTCGTAGGCAAGGCCCGCGGCGTCGGCGCCAGGCGGCTTGGCGACCACCGGCACGTGCGCCCGCTCGCCCCAGACCTTCAGCTGCTCGACGGCGGCCGCCCGGAACGTGTCGCCCGCCGCCAGCATCACCTTCCTGCCTTCAGCCTTCAGGAGATGGGCGAGCTTGGCGATGGTCGTGGTCTTGCCGCTGCCGTTCACGCCCACCACCAGCACTACATGCGGCTTGCGCGCCGGATCGACGGCGAGCGGCTGGGCGACCGGCTGCAGGATCTCGGCGATGTCGTCGGCGAAGGCCGAGCGCACCTCCTCGTCGGTGACCTCCTTGCCGAAGCGCTCCTTGCCGAGCTTCTCGACCAGGCGGGCCGCGACGCTGACGCCGAGATCGGCCTGGATCAGCGCGTCCTCCAGATCGTCGAGAGTGGCCTTGTCGAGCTTCTTCCTGGTGAAGAGACCGGTGATGTTTTCGGTGACGCGCTTGGTGGATTTGGCAAGACCGCCGCGCAGCCGCGCCAGCCAGGATCTCTTCTCTGGCGCCGCTCCGTCCGTCAGGGAGGTGTCGCTCATGGCCCTGCCTCAACACAGCAGCGAGGCATCGAGCGTGCCCTTGAACGACACGGCGATGCCGCCCGTCATCAGCACGTGCTCGTCGCGCAGCCATTCGACGCTAAGCGAGCCGCCGTCGAGCACGACTTCGGCCTTGCGTTCCACCAAGCCACGGCGGCTTGCCGCCACGACGGCCGCACAGGCCCCCGAACCGCAGGCAAGCGTCAGCCCGGCGCCGCGCTCCCAGACCCGAAGCCGCAGCCGGCCCTTGTCGAGGAACTGCGCCACGCCAATGTTGGCGCGCTCGGGGAAAAGACGATCGTTCTCCAGCTTGGGACCGAGCTCGCCGAGCGGGATCGCGTCAACGTTGCCGACAAAGAAAGTAGCGTGCGGATTGCCGACGCTGGTGGCGACCGGATCGCTGAGCGGTCCCAGCGCCAGCGGCAGGTGATTGGTATCGCAGGGCCTGGCGAGGGGAATGTCGCGCCAGTCGAGCTTGGCCAGCCCCATATCGACGGAGATCACCGGCAGGCCATTGGCGGCCTGGCCGGTCTTCTGCGATTCGAGCAGACCCGAGATCGTCTGCACGACCACATTATCGGTCTTGCGCTCGTCCATCAGCAACGAGGCGACGCAGCGCGCGGCGTTGCCGCAGGCGCCGGCCTCGCCGCCGTCCGGATTGTAGATGCGCATGAAGACGTCGGCCGTGCGATCGGTCGGCAGTTCCAGAACGATCAGCTGGTCGCAGCCGACACCCAGGCGGCGGTCGGCGATCGCGCCCACCCGGGCCGGCGACAGATCGAGCGCCAGCGCCCGCCCGTCGAGAACGACGAAATCGTTGCCCAGCCCGTTCATCTTGAGGAAAGGCACTCCGGCCATGCGGCGCTATATGGCGGTTCGGCCGGGCCAGCGCAACGAGCGGGCGCGCACCTCGCCAGCATGCGGCCCTCCGAGCTCGCGCACGTCGAGCGCCGCCTGCCACTTGGTGTAGATGGTGAGATGAAGTATGCCCAGCGGATCGTACGGCATGGCAGGCTCGACGAAGAGGGTGCGTTCTGCATCCCATACCGGCGTTGCGTGATGGACCGGCCAGTTGCAGCGGCTAGGTAGCGGCTCGCAGGTGAACCCCTTGTCGTAGACCAGCACGTTGAGCGAAATCTGATCGGTCATGTCGGTCGAGCGCTGCAGCGCATCGCCCAATAGATCAGCCCAGCCCTGCCAATGCCGCGCGTCGGCTTGCAAGGCAAAGACACCGGCGTTGATCAGGGGATAGCGGACCAGCCGATCGGCCGTCGGCCTGTCGAAGCAGGCTTCGAAGGCGGCGCCGTTGACTGCGGCAAATTCCGGCCAGGCGTGGCGATAGTGCCGCATCGAGCGATGGATCTCCGGCGCCACCGCCAACGCCCCAGTGCGGGCCGCGGCGAGGAAGAGCGCGATGGCGTCGCCCTGCTGCACCCAGCAATCGCCGTCTATCCAGAGATAGAGATCAAAGCCCGGGAAGTAGCGCGGCAGGAAAGGGCGCGCCGTCAGAGCCTTGTAACCGCTGCTGAGTTTGTCCCGTCCGGGAAAGTCGAAATCCCAGCCCGGTTCGACCAGCACCCCGCCTTGCGCGCGGCACCAAGCGCGCTGTTCCTCGGTCAGGCCACAGTCGAGAACTCCAAGAGCGAGCGCGCAGCCCTCGGGCACGCTGCGCAGCGAGCCGATGCAGTCGCGCATCAGCTCGAAATAGCCGGCGTCGCCGCCGGTGATGGCGATTGCCTTTTCGTCCATTGCCTTCAAGCATGGCCGAACGGGGCTTTGCTGTCGCCTGCCTTTCGGCCAAAGTCTAAAAAGGAGAGGGAGTTCCATGCCAAAGCACGTCGACTATTACGTGTCGCTCAATTCGCCCTGGACCTATCTCGGGTCCAGGCGCTTCGAGGCGATCGCCAAGAAGCACAACGCCCACGTGTCGATCTGGCCGGTCGATTTCGGATCGGTGTTCGCCGTGTCGGGTGGCCTGCCGTTGCCCAAGCGGGCGCCGCAACGCCAAGCCTATCGCATGATGGAGCTGAAGCGCTGGCGCGACCATCTCGGCATCAAGCTCACGCTCGAGCCCAAATTCTTTCCGGCCAACGAGGTGCCGGCCGCTAAGTGTGTGATCGCCTTGCGCGAGCTCGGCCGCATGGCCGACGCCATCAAGCTCGCCCATGCCGTCCTCGAAGCCCTGTGGGCGGAAGAAAAGAACACCGGCGATCCTGCGACCTTGCGCCAGATCATCGTCGGCTGCGGCCTCGATGCCGACATGGTGCTGAAGGCGGCCGAGACGCCGGGCATGGCGCAGAAGCGCGAGTCCTACACCAAGTTCGCCATCGACAAGGGTGTGTTCGGCGCGCCCTCCTTCGTCATCGATGGCGAGATCTTCTGGGGCCAGGACAGGCTCGAATTCGTCGAGCGCAAGCTTGCTGCCAACTAGACGTCCAGGTAGGCGGCAGCGATGACGGCGAAGCCGTTGTTCACGATGTGCGCTGCCAGCGATGGCAGAAGCGAATCGGTCCGCCGCCTTAGCCAACCGAAGAGGAAGCCCAGCGGCAGGACCAGAAGGATGTGCGCCGGCTCGTAGTGGGCCGCTGCGAAGGCGAGCGAGCTGGCCATCCAGCCGGCGAAGCTCCCCCAGCGGCCGGCGATCCAGCCATAGAACAGCCCGCGAAAGATCAGCTCCTCGACCAAGGGCGCCAGCACCGCGAGAACGACCAGGCTCTTCAGCAGCTCACCCGGTTGGCGCGCGATTTCGATTGCCTGCTTGACGCCTTTGGGCTCGATGCCGAGCTGGCTGACGGCAAATGACAGGGCGACCGTGCCAAGCGCGCCGAGCAGCACGATTCGCCAGCTGGCGCCGCGCAGGCCGAGGGCTCGGATGGCATCGCGGCCAAGCGGCGCCGCGGCCACGGCCACCGCGCCCAGTCCTGCAGCGTAGAACAGGGCAAGGATGAAGAGCAGGCCGCCGCCGCCCTGCAGGAAGCCCGCAGCCGCCACGCAAAGCACCACAAGGGCCGCCAGGAATACCAGGAGGGACCACCCCGGAATCCGAGGACTACTGTTGCCAATCAATGGGTTCTGATCTGACGCCAAGCCCTTTGACTCCGTGGCTGTCCGGCCTTATACCCCGCCCGCTCAATCGGTCGTGCCGATTTCTGTTGGTTCCCCCGAATTGCTTTCCAAAGAGGGGGAGCTCCGTCGATCCGCGAGGGTTCGCGCATCGGCGCGATACCTCTTTGGGCGGATGGGAATTTGATGTTCGAAGGTCTGAGCAAACGACTGGGCGACGTGTTCGACCGCTTGCGCGGGCGCGGTGCGCTCTCGGAGGCCGACGTCGAGACCGCATTGCGCGAAGTGCGCACCGCCCTGCTCGAGGCCGACGTGGCGCTGCCGGTCGTGCGGCAGTTCATCGACGAGGTGCGGCCCAAGGCGATCGGCGCCGACGTCATTCGCTCGGTCACGCCCGGCCAGATGGTGGTCAAGATCGTCCACGACCACCTGGTCGAGATGCTGGGCGGCACTGGCGCCGAGCTCGACCTCAACGCCGGCCCGCCCGTCGTGTTGCTGATGGTCGGCCTGCAGGGCTCCGGCAAGACCACGACGTCGGCCAAGATCGCGTACCGCCTCAGCCAGGGCACCCAGGGCATGGCGGCCGAGATGTTCGGCGGCACCTTCGCCACCCGGCGCAAGGTCATGATGGCCTCGCTCGATACCCGCCGGCCGGCGGCGCAGCAGCAGCTGAAAGTGCTGGGCGAGCAGACCGGCGTGCCGACCTTGCCGATCGTGCCCCTGGAGATGCCGCATGCCATCGCGCGGCGGGCGCTGGAGACGGCGCGGCGCGAGGGCTTTGACGTGCTGATCCTCGATACCGCGGGCCGGCTCGCCATCGACGAGGAGCTGATGAAGGAGGTCGCCGAGATCTCCCAGCTCACCAAGCCCACCGAGACCCTGCTGGTCGCCGACGCCATGACCGGCCAGGACGCGGTCAACGTCGCCAAGGCGTTCAACGAGCGACTGGCCGTCACCGGTATCGTGCTGACCCGTGTCGACGGCGACGCCCGCGGCGGCGCCGCGCTATCCATGCGCGCCGTCACCGGCCGGCCGGTCAAGCTGATCGGCGTCGGCGAGAAGTACGACGCGCTCGAACCTTTCCATCCCGACCGCATCGCCGGCCGCATCCTCGGCATGGGCGATATCGTCTCCATGGTCGAGCGGGCGGCCGAGACGATCGAGAAGGAGGACGCCGAGAAGCTCGCCGCCAAGGTGCGCAAGGGCCAGTTCGACATGGACGACCTGCTCTCCCAGCTTCGCCAGCTGCGCAAGATGGGTGGCCTGCAGGGCCTGATGGGCATGCTTCCCGGCGCGATGCAGGCCAAGGCCGCGATGTCGAAGGCCAAGATCGACGAAAAGCAGCTCAAGCGCCAGGAGGCAGTCATCCTCTCGATGACGCCGCGCGAGCGGCGCAACCCCGACATCATCCACGCCTCGCGCAAGAAGCGCATCGCAGCGGGCTCCGGCGTTCAGGTGCAGGACGTCAACAAGCTCCTGAAGCAGCACGCCGACATGGTGAAGATGATGAAGCGCGTCAACAAGCTCGGAGAAAAAGGATTCATGCGCAGCCTCGGAGGCATGACGCCTCCCGGTTTTCCGCGCTGAAGGTTTTGTGAACCCAACCCCGTTCGATCGTTCGAAGGAGAGAGAATGCTAGCGATCCGAATGTCCCGCCACGGCGCCAAGAAACGGCCGTTCTTCCATATCGTGGTGGCCGATTCGCGCAGTCCGCGCGACGGCCGCTTCATCGAGAAGCTCGGCACCTACAACCCGCTGCTGCCGCGCGAGCACGCCCAGCGCGTGACCATGGACAAGGAGCGCATCGCGCACTGGCTGAAGGCCGGCGCGCAGCCCAGCGACCGGGTCGCCAAGTTCCTGGCACAGGCCGAGATGATGAAGCCGCGCGAGCGCCGCGAGCAGACCAAGAAGAGCGCGCCGCGCGCCAAGGCGCAGGAGCGCCTGAAGGCGGCGGCAGGCGGCGGCGAGGCCAAGGAA
>JBPYDO010000178.1:0-3885 GCA_051985755.1 Reyranella sp.
GAAGCGGCCCTGAAGTTCCGGCATGAGATCGGCCGGCTTCGAGACGTGGAACGCCCCCGCGGCGATGAACAGGATGTGATCCGTCTTCACCGGGCCGTGCTTGGTGTTCACCGTCGTGCCCTCGATCAGGGGCAGGAGGTCGCGCTGCACGCCCTCGCGGCTCACGTCGGCGCCGCCGCGGAACTCGCTGCGCCCCGTGATCTTGTCGATCTCGTCGATGAACACGATGCCGTTCTGCTCGACCGCCTCGCGCGCCTCGCGCACGACCTTCTCCTGGTCGAGCAGCTTGTCGCTCTCCTCGCGCATCAGGGTCTCGTAGGATTCGGCCACCTTCATCTTGCGCTTCTTGGTGCGTCCGCCGAAGGCCTTGCCCAGCATGTCGCCGATGTTGATCATGCCGACCGAGGCGCCGGGCTGGCCGGGCACTTCGAACTGCATGGGCATGCCTGAATCGGCGACGTCGATTTCGATCTCGCGCTCGTCCAGTTCGCCGTCGCGCAACTTGTGGCGGAAGCGCAGGCGCGTTTCCTCGCTGGAATTGGGACCGCACAGGGCATCGAGCACGCGATCCTCGGCGGCGAGCTCGGCCTTGGCCTTGACGTCCTTGCGCAGCCGCTCTCGCGCCATTTCCAGCGACACCTCCATGAGGTCGCGCCCGATCTGTTCGACGTCGCGGCCGACATAGCCGACCTCGGTGAACTTGGTAGCCTCGACCTTGAGGAAGGGTGCGTTGGCGAGCTTGGCCAGCCGGCGGGCGATCTCGGTCTTGCCGCAGCCGGTCGGGCCGATCATCAGGATGTTCTTGGGCAGCACCTCCTCGCGCAAATCTTCCGGCAGCTGCAGCCGGCGCCAGCGGTTGCGCAGCGCCACGGCGACGGCGCGCTTGGCGTCCTGCTGGCCGACGATGTGCTTATCGAGCTCGGAAACGATCTCGCGCGGAGAAAAGACGTTGCTCATGACGCTGCTCAGAGCTTTTCAATGACGATGTTGTGGTTGGTGTAGACGCAGATGTCGGCCGCGATGTTCATCGCCTTGCGGGCAATCGCCTCGGCGTCGAGCCCTTCGACGTCGACCAGCGCCCGCGCCGCCGCCAGCGCGTAGTTGCCGCCCGAGCCGATGGCGATGATGCCGCCTTCCGGCTCGAGCACGTCGCCGGTGCCCGACAGCAGCAGCGACACGTCCTTGTCGGCCACCGCCATCATCGCTTCGAGGCGACGCAGGTAGCGGTCGGTGCGCCAGTCCTTGGCGAGCTCGATGCAGGCGCGCAGCAGCTGGTTGGGGAAGCGCTCGAGCTTGGCCTCCAGCCGCTCGAACAGGGTGAAGGCGTCGGCCGTGGCGCCGGCGAACCCAGCGATGATCTGGCCGTTGCCGAGCCGTCGCACCTTCTTCGCATTGCCCTTGACGATGGTCTGGGCCATCGAGACCTGGCCGTCGCCCGCCATCACGACCTGGCCGGCCTTGCGAACGGACAGGATGGTCGTGGCGTGCCAGCTAGCAAGCGTGTTGTCGGATTGTGGGGACATGGCCTCGTTAGATAGTCATTCGGCAGGACAATTCAATCAGAGCGCCGTGCTAACGTCAGCCCATGAACGCTGAAGCCCCCGTTGTCGTAGTCGGCGCCGGCATCATTGGCACGGCGACCGCGCGCGCCCTGCAGCGCGCCGGCCATCCGGTGACCCTGGTCGACAGCGCCGAACCGGGACGCGCGACCTCGTTCGGCAATGCCGGCTTCATTGCCATCGACCATGTCCTGCCGCTCGCCCGGCCTTCGACGCTGCGGCGCGTGCCGAAGATGCTCCGCGACCGCGACGGGCCGCTCACGCTCCATCCCGCCAGCATCCCCTGGCTGCTGCCCTGGATGGCGCGCTTTGCGCTCGCCGCCTACAGCGCCGCCGAAGTCAGAAAAGGCGTCGACTCCTTCGGCGTGCTGATGGCCGAGGCCAACGTCGCCTGGAAGGCCGAGATCCAGGCTTCGGGTCTCGGCGAGATCTTCAGGAGCCAGGGCGCGCTCTACGTCTATGAGAACGAAGCGGCGTTTGCCGCCGGCGCCGAGGAACGCGATCTGCAGAAGGCCAAGGGCACGGAGTTCGAGCTGATCGACGGCAATCGCGCCCGCGAGTTGGCGCCCGGCCTCAGCGACCGCATCGTACGCGGCGTCTACTACCCGCAAGGCATGCATACGACCAATCCCTACCGCGTCGTGGAGATGCTGGCCGAGCGGTTCGCGGCCGACGGCGGCACGATCGAGCGCGGCCGGGTGCGCGGATTTCGCCGCGATGGCCAGCGGGTCACGGCGGTGCGCCTGACCGAGCGCGAGCTGCCGGCAAGCGCCGTGGTCATCGCAGCCGGCCGCGCCTCCGGCGAGCTGACCAGGCTGCTTGGCTTCAACGCGCCCTTGGTGGCCGAGCGCGGCTATCACGTCATGCTGGCGCCCGACAATGTGCGCTTCGACCTGCCGGTCAGTCCGGCCGAGCGCGGGTTCTTCATCACTCCGATGGACGAGGGCCTGCGGGTGGCCGGCACCGTCGAGCTGGCAGCGCCGCACCAGCCGCCGTCATGGCATCGCGCGGATCTCTTGGTGAAGCACCTGCACGATATCTTTCCGGGCGTCGGCGGCGCCGAGCAGAGTCGCTGGATCGGCGAACGGCCGAGCCTGCCCGACTTTCGTCCGGCGATCGGCCGCGCGCCACGGCTCGGCAACGTCTACTGCGGCTACGGCCACCAGCATGTCGGCCTGACGCTCGCCACCGCCACTGGCCGTCTGATCGCCCGCCAGATGGCCGGCGACGAACTGCCAGAAGCGCTCAGCGCCTGCGACCCGGGACGCTTCGGCTGAGTCTCAGCTGTGTTCAGTTGCTGTGTCGCCGCTCACCAGCCATGCCGCAGAGTGATAGCGCTTTGTTGCGCGCGCTGACATGCAGGGTTACGGTTGCAATGCCAACGGGCAGCGTGTGTTCCTTTGGTAGCCCCTGGCGCTTTCACTGGTGACCTTGGAGGCAAGCATGAGCGCTCATCGCAGCCCGGCGGAAATCCGTGGCAGCCTGAAGCACCCCATCATCGACGGCGACGGCCATTGGGTGGAGTACACCCCGGTGTTCGCCGAACGGATGCGCAAGGTCGCAGGCGACAAGTCGGCCGACGGCTTCCTCGCCGCGCAGCGCCGCATTCCCGATGCGCTGAAGCTCTCGATCGCCGAGCGTAAGCAGCGCGGCGTCGCCATGGAGGGCTACTGGACGCGCCAGTCGCCCAACCCCCGCGACCGCGCCACCGCGATGATGCCGCGCATGCTGTACGACCGGCTCGACGAGCTCGGCATCGATTTCGGCATCATCTATCCGACCGGCGGCCTCAGCGTGCCGCGCATTCCGGACGAGGCGACGCGGCGCGCCGTCTGCCGCGGCTTCAACATCGTCACCGCCGAATACTTCGACAAGCTGGGCGATCGGCTCACGCCCGCCGCGGTGATCCCGATGTTCACGCCCGAGGAGGCGATCGAGGAGCTCGAATTCTGCGTCAAGCAGCTCGGCGCCAAGGTCGCCATGTTCGGCAACGCCGCCCGCCGCATGGCCAAGGCCAAGGACATCGATCCCGACCTGACCCGCCACACGATGACCTTCGAGCGGTTTGGCATCGACAGCGACTTCGACTACGACCCGGTCTGGCAGAAGTGCCGCGAGCTCGGCATCGCGCCCACTTTCCATGCCGGCGGGCGCGGCTTTGGCCTCAGGAATTCGCCCAGCAACTTCACCTACAACCATATCGGCCACTTCGCCGCCGCCGGCCATTCGATCGCCAAGGGCCTGTTCCTGGGCGGCGTGACGCGGCGCTTCCCCGATATGAACTTTGCCTTCCTCGAGGGCGGCGTGGGCTGGGGCTGCCAGCTTT
>JBPYDO010000179.1:0-4716 GCA_051985755.1 Reyranella sp.
ACGATCCCGACCGCTTCGACATCGGCCGGCCGCAGAACCCGCACTTGACCTTCGGCCACGGCATCCATTTCTGCCTCGGCGCCCCGCTCGCCCGCCTGGAGGCGCGCATCGCCGCCATCCGGTTGGCCGAACGCCTGCCCGGCATCCATCTGCTGCACGGCGAGCCGCAATGGCACGATTCGCTGATCCTGCGCGGCGTCAAGTGTCTGCCGGTTGCGCTGCGGGCGATGGCATGAAAGCCCTGATCTGTCGCCAGTGGGGCACGCCCGAGGATCTGCGGCTCGAGGACATGGAGCGGCCGCCGCTCAAGCCCGGGCAGGTGCGGATCAAGGTCAAGGCGGCAGGCGTCAGCTTCGCCATGACCCTGGTGATCGCCGGCAAGTACCAGCGCCGGCCGCCGCTGCCGTTCGCGCCGGGAACCGAAGTGACAGGCGAGGCCATCGAAGTCGACCCGGCCTGCAAGCGCGTCAGGGTCGGCGACGAGGTGATGGCCGTGCTCGACTGGGGCGGGCTTGCCGAGGAGGCCGTGGCGCACGAGGTAAATGTCTTCGCCAAGCCCGGAAACGTAAGCTTCGTCGAAGCAATCCCGCTCGTGGTCTCTTACCCGACGTCGGCCGCGGCGCTCACCTGGCCGATGGTACTCGACCTGCAGAAGGGACAGACCCTGCTGGTCCATGCCGCGGCGGGCGGCGTCGGCATGGCGGCGGTCGAAATCGGCAAGATCCTGGGCGCCACCGTCATTGCGACCGCAGGCGGGCCGCGCAAGACCGGGTTCGCCAGGGTACATGGCGCCGACCACGTCATCGACTATGCCACCGCCAACTTCCGCGACGAGGTGCTGAAGCTCACCGACGGCCGCGGCGTCGACCGCATCTACGATCCGGTCGGCGGCGAGGTGTTCAACCAGTCGCTGCGCTGCTTGGCCAGCGAAGGCCGCATCTGCCCGATCGGCTTCGCTTCCGGCGCCATCCCGCAGGTTCCGGCCAATATTCTGCTGGTGAAGTCGATCGCTGTGATGGGTTTCAACTACGGCTACTATGTCGGCTGGAGCCCGCACGATGCGCGCTTCGAGGAAGCCGACCGCATCCTCGCGCTCACGCAGCGCGTCCGCGGCTGGTGCGAGCAGGGCCTGTGCCGGCCGCATGTCGACCGCACCTACAAGCTGGAAGAAGCACCGCTTGCCATGCGTGCCCTGCTCGCACGCCAGGCCGTGGGACGGGTTGCGATCGCGCTGGACTAGCTACTTCGGCGTCAGTTTGCCTTGGAACTTGCAGTAGCCGTCGAGTAATACCCAGCTCTCCTTGTCGGAGACGGTACCGGTGACGTCCATCGTGTTGTCGGCGGCGAGTTGGACCTTGGCCTTGAAGGCGCCGCTTGCATCCTTGGTCGCCTCGAAGGCGCGTTCCGGCCGGCCCTGCTGCTTCAGCGCGCCCCTGATCGTATTGCCGTCGACCATGACGTCGACCGTCATGCGGTAGGTCGAACACTTGGAGCTGCCCGGGACGTTGGTGCCCATGCCGGACCAGGTGTAGACCACCGGTTGGGCGCCGGCTGGACCGGCGAGCAGGAGAGCGAGCGCGCCCGCTGCCGCCCAGCGTGCCTTGTTGGCCATCACTCCCCCTCTTCCTCCTCCGTCGCCTACTTCTTGGTCAACGGACCCTCGAATTTGCAGTAGCCGTCGAGCTTGATCTTGGCGGCGCCTTCCTTGACCGAGCCGATGACGTCCATCATGCCGCCGCCGCCGACCATCGCCGCGGTCTTGATGCCGCCCCCCTTGTCTAGCGTCGTCTCGAAGGTCCGCTGCGGCCGGCCCTCCTGCTGGAAGGTGCCCTTCACGTTCTTGCCGTCGACCGTGACGTTGATGGTCATCTTGTAGGTCGGGCACTTCGAGCTGCCCGGGACATTGGTGCCATACCCGGTCCAGGTGTAGACGACGGGCTGCGCCTCGGCCGCGCCGCTGAACAGGAGCGCCGCGAAGACGCCAACAGAAACTGCCTTCAGCATCGCCCATTCTCCCTTCACGAGAAGTCTGCCATCAGAAGAAGTCGCGGATCGCTTTGAGCACGGCCGCCGGCTTCTCATGACCGACCGCGTGCCCGGCGCCGGCCACCTTAACCAATTTCGCCCCGGGAATCGCCTTCTTAAAGAAGTCGCCATAGACGGGCGGGATCAGCGCATCCTCGCGGCCCCAGACGATCAGGGTCTTGGCGGTGATGCGGTAAAGGCGCGCAGCGAGGCCGCGATCGGGGATGGGAAACAGCAATTTGCCCGCCATGCCGAGACGGCGCGCGCGCGTCACCAGGAACTCCTTCAGGAACTCCGTGTCGTTCATGTCGCCGCCACCCGCCGTCAGGAGCTTTGCCCCGAGTTCGGCGTCGTGGAACAACAGGGCGGGCAACTCGAACGGCAGCTTGGCGAAGATATCGACGACAGGCTGCTCGTCGCGCCACAGTCCGGCCGGTGCCAGCAGGCAAAGCCGCGCGATCTCGGTATGGGCGATCGCCGCCATTTCGGCCGCGATCATGCCACCCATCGAGTGACCGACGACGATCGGCTTCTTGAGCTCCAGCGCCTGCAACACGTCCAGCGAATGCAGCGTGACGTCCAGCATGTCGCGCAACCCGTCTTCGCCGCTCGACCCGCCATAGCCCGGCAACAACGGCGCCACGACGCGATATTTTCTGGCAAGTGCCGCGAGGAGCGGATCGTCGACCATGTGCCCGCCCGCGCCGTGCAGGAACAGCAGGTCCTTGCCCTTGCCAGCCTCGACGAACTGGACGCGCGCGCCGCCGCGCTTGAGCGTGAGGAATTTCGACTTCATTCGGCCGCGATGCGCAGCGGCACACGCTCTTGCATGGGATGGATCCAGAAACGGTCGTCGTGGTTCTGCCACTCGGGCCACAGGTTGCGCAGGTGCGGCATCACCTTCTCCGCGAACAGGCGGCTCGAATGCCGCACCTTGTCGTCGGGCATGTCGCCGAGTTGCAGCAGGCAGAAGACGTTGCCCACACGAAGCGTCTTGATCAGCTCCTCCATCTGCTGGCGCACCGTTTCCGGCGAACCGGCCACGACGTAGCGGTTCTCGGTCAGGTCCTTCCAGGTCATGTTGGGATAGTCGCGGCCCGAGCCGGGCTGGAACTGCGACAGCGCCCCGCTCTGGATGGTCTTGATGGTGCGGTAGCCCGGCGCGTCGGCGAAACCCGGATAGACGTGCAGGCAGCGGTTATAGAAGTAGCTCACGTGCGGGCCATAAAGCCGTTCGGCTTCGGCGTCGGTGTCGGCAACGCAGATCACCTGGGCGAAGCCGGCGCGGAACGGCGATTCGTCGACCTTGCGCTCGGCGACTCGTTTCCAATAGCCCTCCATCAGGAGCTTGGCGCGCAGGTAGCCCGTGTAGCTCAGGTACGAGTAGGAGTAGGTGTTGTCGATGCAGAAGTCGTAGGTCTCGATCGAGCCGCCGCCGGGAATGAAGACTGGCGGCGCCGGCCGCTGAATCGGCTTTGGCCAGCAGTTGACGTAGCGCAGCTTGGTATAGCGGCCGTTGAAGGCGAAGGGCTCGCTGGCGGCCCACGCCTTGCGAATCAAATCGTGTGCCTCGGCATATTTCTCGCGTGTCAGCGCCGGGATCGTGCCGTAGGCATAGTTGGTGTCCATCGAGGTGCCGACCGGGAAGCCCGCCACCAGCCGGCCGCCCGACAGCACGTCGAGCATGGCGAACTCCTCGGCCACGCGCAGCGGCGGATTGTAGAGCGCGATCGAGTTTCCGAGCACGACCAGCGCCGCCTTCGAGGTCCGTCGTGTGAGAGTCGCGGCCATGATATTGGGCGACGGCATGAGACCGTAGGCGTTGGCGTGATGTTCGTTCACGCCCAGCCCGTCGAAGCCGAGGCTCTCGGCATATTCCAGCTGGTCGAGATAGCGGTGGTAGATGCCGTGGCCGAGCTCGGGATCGTACATGCTGTTGGCAAGGTCGACCCACACCGAGCGATGCTTCTGCCGGAAGTCCTCCGGCATATGCGGCCAGGGCATCAGGTGGAACCAGGTGAATTTCATGGTCGTCGCCTCGCGCTCCTCCGCGCTATGGTGGCGCAGGAGAACACGCGACGCCATGCAAAACCGCTTCATCGATCTTTACAGCGACACCAAGACCAAACCCTCGCCCGGCATGCGAAAAGCCATGGCCGAGGCCGAAGTCGGCGACGAGCAGAAATACGAGGACCCCACGGTCGAGCGGCTGCGCCTGCGCGTCTGCGAGCTGTTGGGCAAGGAGGACGCGGTCTTCATGCCGAGCGGCACCATGTGCAACCAGGCCGCGGTGCGCGTCCATTGCCGGCTGGGGGACGAGGTGATCGCCGACCGAACGGCTCACATCATCAATGCGGAGAGCGGAGGCACCGCTGCCAATTCGGGCGTGATGATCCGCATGCTCGAGGGCCCCAACGGCGTCTTCACCGCCGACCAGGTGAAGGCGGCCTTGCGTGACCCAAACAGCCGAAACGCCCCGCGCTCGCGGCTGGTGTCGGTGGAGAACACCTCGAACGGCGGCTTCGGCACCGTATGGCCGCTTGCCACGCTGCAGGGCGTGTCGAAGGTGGCGCACGACGCAGGCCTTGCAGTCCACATGGACGGCGCACGGCTTTGCAACGCGTCGGTGAAGTCCGGCACCAAGGCAGCCGACTATGCGGCCTGTGTCGATTCGCTATGGCTCGACTACAC
>JBPYDO010000180.1:0-15453 GCA_051985755.1 Reyranella sp.
GGCAGCTCCTCCCAGCGATGGGCCACCTCGATCGGCACGCCGTCGGGATCGCGGAAGCCCATCGAGTAGTAACCCGGGGCGAAATAGTCGAGCTCCTTGGGCGGCTGCAGGATCTCCGCGCCGGCATCGCGCAGCTCGGCATAGACTTGGTCGACTTGCGCGCGGCTCTCGGCGGAGACCGCGAGCCACAGCGCCCCGGGACCGTAGCTCACGCCCTGCTTGGCCTGCCGCATGACGAAGTGATCGTAGCCGCGCGACCACATCACGCGATCGGGGCTCGTCCAGACACGATGGAAGCCCAGCATCGGCAGCCACAGGCGATGGAACGCGACCGATCGCGCGAGGTCGCTGACTTCGATCGCGGCGCCGGCGAAGGAAGAGCGCGACGGCATCAGTGTTCGGGCAACCCGAGCGCCCGCAATTCGTCGCGCCGCAGATGCTCCTCGCCGGCCAGGAAGAATTCGTCGAGCTGCGGCGGCGCGACGGTCGTGCCGGCCAGCATGGCGTGGGCCTGGCCGCGATGATGGATATCGTGCTGGAAAAGATGCTCGAGCACCGCGGCAACGCGCGTCGGCGGCGGCTTGCTGTCGGGCCGCGGCAGCACGCAGTGCTGCTCCAGGGACTCTGCGGTCTGGCGCTCGCAGAAGGCGATCAGCCGCTTGTCGCTCTCGGTCTGCACCAGGCGCAGCGAGCGCGCGTCGGGATAGTCGCGGGCGGGCTCGCTGTAGCGCCTGAGCGCGTCGCGTCCTTCAAGGGCGTCGATGTAATATAGATCGACGTCGAGGATGTGGTTCAGCGTCTGGCGCAGCGACGGGAAAAAGCTGGTGCGCGGTGCGGCGAACGCCTCAACGCTGAGCGCCTCGCAGGCGCTCAGCAGTCGATGATTGGCCCAGGCATTGTTGCGGGCCATGGCGATGAAATGGCCGACGAGTCCCGCTTCTTTGGGCCTCGTCGCCATCGCCCTGCCGCCTTCAGGCCGCTTCCGCCAGATTGCGCAACACGTACTGCAGCACGCCGCCGTTCTTGAAGTACTCGATCTCTTCGGCGGTATCGATGCGGCAGGTCAGCATGACCTTCTCAGACGTGCCGTCGCGGCGATGGATCGTCATCGGCACGTCCATGCCGGGGCGAAGCCCCCGATCGATGCCGGAGATGTCGAAGGTCTCGTGGCCGGTGAGGTTCAAGGTCTTGCGCGTCATGCCGGGCTTGAACTGCAGCGGCAGCACGCCCATGCCGACCAGGTTCGAGCGGTGAATGCGCTCGAAGGTCTCGCATACCACGGCCTTCACGCCCAGAAGGTTGACGCCCTTGGCTGCCCAGTCGCGCGAGGAGCCGGTGCCGTACTCCTTGCCGGCAATCAGTATTTGCGGCGTGTGCTCCTTCTGGTAGCGCATGGCGACGTCGTAGATCGGCACCGGCTCGTCCGAGCGGAAGTCGTGGCTGAAACCGCCCTCGATACCGGGAACCATCTCGTTCTTGAGGCGGATGTTGGCGAAGGTGCCGCGCATCATGACCTCGTGGTTGCCGCGCCGCGTGCCGTAGGCGTTGAAGTCCTTCACCGCCACGCCGTGCTCTTCCAAGTACTTGCCGGCCGGGCTGTCCTTCTTGATCGAGCCGGCGGGCGAGATGTGGTCGGTGGTAATCGAATCGCCGAACTGGCCGAGCGGGCGCGCCCCCGCGATGTCGGAGAGCTTGCCTGGCGTCTTGCCCATGCCGTCGAAGTAAGGCGGATTGCGCACGTAGGTCGACTTGTCGTCCCACTGGTAGGTGAGGCTCGCCTTGGTCTTGACGCTGCGCCAGAACTTGTCGCCCTTGAAGACATCGGCATAGCGCTTCCTGAACGCCTTGGCCGTCACGTACTTGTCGACCAACTTCTGGACCTCCTTGTTGGTCGGCCAGATGTCCTTCAGGTAGACGGGCTTGCCGCCCTTGCCGATGCCGATTGGATCCTTGGTGATGTCGATCTTCATCGAGCCCGCCAGCGCGTAGACCACGACCAGCATGGGCGAGGCTAGATAGTTGGCGCGGGTCAGCGGATTGACGCGCCCCTCGAAGTTGCGGTTACCCGACAGGACGGCGCAGACCACCAGGTCGGCATCGTTGATCACTTTTGTCACGGGGTCGGGCAGCGGTCCCGAATTGCCGATGCACGAGGTGCAGCCGTAGCCCACCAGGTTGTAGCCGATCTTGTCGAGATCCTTCTGCAGGCCCGAGGCGACGAGATACTCGCTGACGACCTGCGAGCCGGGCGCCAGCGACGTCTTCACCCAGGGCTTGACCTTGAGCCCGTGCTTGACCGCGTTGCGGGCGATCAGGCCGGCGCCCAGCATGACCGAGGGATTGGACGTATTGGTGCACGAGGTGATGGCGGCCAGCACGATATCGCCATGGCCGAGATCGTAGTCGGTGCCCTCGCACTTGTGCCGCTTGCCGTCGTCGCGCCGCTCGAATTCCTTCTCGATGTTGGCGACGAACTGCTGCGCGGCCTGGCTGAGCGGCACGCGATCCTGCGGCCGCTTGGGTCCGGCGATGCTGGGTTCGACGTCGCCGAGATCGAGCGTCAGCGTGTCGCTGAACACCGGCTCGGGCGACTTCTTGGAGCGCCACATGCCTTGCGCCTTGGCGTAGGCCTCGGCGAGCCGTGCCGCCTGCTTGCGGTTGGTCGTCCCGAGATATTCCAGCGTGACCTTGTCGATCGGGAAGAAGCCGCAGGTCGCGCCGTACTCAGGCGCCATGTTGCCGACGGTCGCGCGGTTGGCGAGCGGCAGGTCGTCGAGGCCATCGCCGTAGAATTCGACGAACTTGTTGACCACGCCCTTCTTGCGCAGCATCTGGGTAACGGTCAGCACCAGGTCGGTCGCGGTCGCGCCTTCCTTGAGCTTGCCGGTCAGCTTGAAGCCGACCACTTCGGGAATGACCATGGGCAGCGCCTGGCCAAGCATTGCGGCCTCGGCCTCGATGCCGCCGACGCCCCAGCCCAGCACGGCGAGGCCGTTCACCATCGTGGTGTGGCTGTCAGTGCCGACCAGCGTGTCGGGATAGAGCGTCGTTTGCTTGCCGTCCTTCTTCTGGAAGACGACCTGCGAGAGGTATTCGAGATTGACCTGGTGGCAGATGCCGGTGCCCGGCGGCACGACGCGAAAGTTGTCGAACGCCATCGCGCCCCAGCGCAGGAACTGGTAGCGCTCGAGATTGCGCTCGTACTCGAGCTTCACGTTGGCGGCGAAGGCGGACTTGTTGCCGAAATTGTCGACGATCACCGAGTGATCGATCACGAGGTCGACCGGCACTAGCGGATTGATCTTCTTGGGGTCGCCGTCCAGCTTGCCCATGGCATCGCGCATGGCGGCGAGATCGACCACGGCCGGCACGCCGGTGAAGTCCTGCATCAGGACCCGCGCCGGGCGGAAGTTGATTTCCTTGGTCGACTTGCCACCGTTCTTGATCCAGTCGGCAAAGGCTGCGATGTGCTCCTTCTTTACGGTTGTGCCATCTTCGTGACGCACCAGGTTTTCCATCAGGATGCGCAGGGAGATGGGCAGCCGCGAAAGATCGCCGACTTCCTTTTCAACCGCCTTCAAGCTGAAATAACTGTAGCTCCTGCCGCCGACTTGCAGCGTTTTGCGGGCTTTGAAGCTGTTGGGATGGGCGTCGGTCATCGACCTTACTCCTGAATCAAAATTGGCGGTCGCTGGGGCAAAATAGGGGCGCCGAACCTCAGAGGCAATCGGCGGATGCGGCGCTGGGCGCAGTGTGCCAGATTGGCGGAATGCGCCGCAAAATACTGCCATCTTTGATGGCTTTCGCCGGCCTCACCCTGGTCGCGTCCGGAGCCGCCGCTCAGTTGGGCAATGGGATGACCGGCGACCAGGACTGGGACCCCATGACGCGCAGCCTGTCGCATCTGTTGCAGGGCAATCCGGCGAAGCCGGCCAATTCGCCGCTGGAGGCGCTCAACCGGATTCTTTCGGCGTCGCAGCTGTCGGCCGTCGACCGCTCGGTCTATCTCAGCATTCGCGCCTTCCAGTTGAGCAAGCTCGGCCGCGACGCCGACAGCCAGAAGGACGTGGCCGAGATGGGCCGGCTGCTGCCGAACGCCTGGCAGGTCGTGCTGTCGAGCACGCAGCCCGAGCTCGCGGGCGGCGGCGACCGGGCGGCGGCGCTGCGCACGCTCGACTATGCGTTGCAACGCAAGCCCGGCGATTCCTGGCTGGAGACGGCGCAGGCGCAAGTCCACATGCAGATCGCCGACTTCCCGCGGGCCCTGGGCCTGCTCGACGGCGCGGTCGAAGGCGCCAAGGGCGCTGCCGACCGTCGCTCGGCGCTCTACTTCCGCGGTCACGCCAATTTCAACCTCGGCAACTACCAGCAGGCCGCCGACGATTTCGAGGCGGCCCTGCAAGGTCGCACCGAGCCTGCGTCGCGCCTGGCGCCGCTCTTGTGGCGCTATGCCGCCCAGGTCCACACCCGGCACGACGCACGCGCTGCGCTGGCGAGGGACGTCGGCAACGAAAACCTAAACCAGTGGCCGGGGCCGATCGCCAAGTTCCTGATCAACCGCCTGCCCGCCGGTGAGCTCGAGGTGGTGGCCGAATCGGACGACAGCGCCAAGCACACCAACGGCAAGTGTCCGTCGGCCTTCTTCCTCGGCATGGAAGCCGAACGGCGCGGCGACAAGGTGAGGGCGCGCGAGCAGTTTCAGCTGGCGCAGGCGCGCTGCCCGACCGTGTCCGAGCTGAACTGGGCAGCGTCGAGCGAGCTGAAGCGGCTCTAGGCGGCAAGCGCCAGCGGCGCCACGAATCGCGCGATCTCGGCAAGGACGATCGCCGGCTGCTGCAGATGCGGGCTGTGGCCGCAGCCGGGGATAAGCCGCGTCTCGCAATAGCCTCCGACCTTGCCGGCGATGATGCCAAGCTGCAGTTCGCTGCCGTATTCGTCGTCTTCGCCCTGGATCGCCTGGACGGGAACCTGCACGCCGGGCAAGCGGCCGTTTGCGTCCATCGGCTCGAAGCCCGGCGCCAGCCAGGCGTCCGACCAGAGACGAAAGGCGCGATCGACGTTGTCGCCGTGATACCTGGCGAGCCGCTGGCGCAGCTCGCCCTCATCGAATGCGGCCCGTGTCTTGACGATGTTGGCGAGGTTGGATGGCTCGCTGATGGCATGGGCCGCGATGGTGACCACGGCGCGCAGCGGCTCGGGGTCGCGCGCGGCGTAGTTGAGGGCGATCGTGCCGCCATCGCTGTGACCGACCAGCACGCAGTCCTCGATCCTGAGCGCCGCGAGCAGCCTCGGCAGCACCTCGTCAGCCTCGATTTCCATGTAACGGACGCCAGGGTCGGCGGGCCAGGGACTCGACTGGCCGTAGGCGGTCCGGTCGTAAACCACGCCCCGGCAGCGCACCGCATCGCACAACAACTGGGGAAAATCCCGCCACATTTCTATGCAACCCAGGCCCTCGTGCAGGAAGACCAAGGTGGTCCGTTCGAGCCCGTCGTCGTTCCGGGGTGCCAGCCGACGGGCGCGCAAGGTGCGGTCGCCGAGGTCGATGAAGTCGTCGGGAGGCGCCATTGCGCCTTTTTCCGGGGCGCTGGCCGCAGGGTCAAGCGGCCGGTCTCTGTGCCGGCGGCCGGCAGGCGGACCTGAAGGCGCCGTGATACAATCGCCCCCGATGGCCTGAAGAGGTGAAGGGCGGACGAGCACGAAGATGAGAGTGCTTCTCGTCGAGGACAATCAGGAGCTGGTATCGCTTCTGGTCAAAGGATTGGCGCAAAGCGGTCTCTCCGCCGATTCGGTCGGCACGGTGGGCGACGCTCTGCATGTGCTTTCGACCATGAAATACGCCGCCGTCGTGCTCGATCTCGGCCTGCCCGACGACGATGGGCTGGCGTTGCTGCGCGATATGCGGCGCAAGGGCGACGCCACGCCGGTGCTGGTGCTCACCGCGCGCGACGGCGTGACCGATCGCGTCACCGGCCTGCGCGAAGGCGCCGATGACTATCTTCCCAAGCCGTTCGCCATGGAGGAGCTGGTGGCGCGCCTGCAGGCTCTCCTGCGCCGTCCCGGCAACCTGCTCGGCCGCCTGCTCACCTTCGGCAACGTCTCGCTCGACACCGAGGGACGGCAGGTCTTCGTCGCCGGCACCCCGCGCGCCTTCCCGGCGCGCGAGACCGCAGTCCTCGAGATCCTCCTGCGACGCGGTGGCAACGTGGCGCCCAAGCGTCTGTTCGAGGACCAGCTGTTCGGCCTCTCGGGCGACATCGGCTCGAATGCAGTCGAAGTCTATGTCCATCGGCTGCGCAAGATGCTGAGCGATGCCGGTGCCACGGTGAAGATCCATACTGTGCGCGGCGTCGGCTACCTCATGGCCGAGGAAAAAGAGGAAAAGGCGGGGTGATCCGCTTCCGATCGATCATCACGCGCATCGTCGCGCTGCACGTGGTGGCGATCGGCATCACCTCCATCCTGATGCCCCTGGCACTGTACTGGTTGCTCAACCAGGCGGCCAACAACCTGCACCGCGATACCCTGCGCAGCGAGGCCTTCACCTTCAGCACGTTCCTGCGCCCACAGCCGGACGGCCAGCTGTCGCTGGAAATCCCGCAGGAGGTGAGAGCGCTCTACACCTCCGACTACGGCCTCTATGCCTATTCCGTCCTGGACGCCGCCGGCCACGTGCTGTTCTCCTCGCGGGCCGACGGCAAGGCGCTGTTCACCGAGGACGATCACTCCCCCGGAGGCGACTGGTTCACCCGGCGCATCAGCACCGGCTCGACGATGTTCGGCGTCAGCGTCGACCGACCGATCGGCCAGCATCGGTACGTGATCCAGGTCGGGCAGGACCTCGCACACCGCGACGTGATCATCGACGACGTCGTCACGTCGTTCCTGCCGCGTGTCGCATGGATCACCTTTCCGATCCTGTTGTTGCTGCTGCTGATCGACATCCTGATCTTCCGCGGCGCGCTGGACCCGGTGCGCGAGGCCTCCAAGACCGCAGCCTCGATCGGTCCGTCGCGCACCGAGGTGCGCCTGCCCGAGCAGTCGATGCCGACCGAGATCATTCCGCTGGTCCACGCGGTCAACCAGGCGCTGGATCGCCTCGAGGCCGGCTATCGCGCCCAGCGCGACTTCACGGCCGACATGGCGCACGAACTGCGCACGCCGCTCGCCATCGTACGCGCCCGGGTCGACTCGCTGGAGCCGGGCGCGCTGCGCGACGCGTTGCGCGCCGACCTGGTCAACATGACGCGCACGGTGAACCAGGTGCTCGACATCGCCGAGCTGGAGGCCTTCATCGTCCAGACCGATGCCAAGGCCGACCTGCACGAGGTGTGCTCCGACGCGGTCGGGTTGATGGCGCCGCTCGCAGTCGAAATGTCCAAGACGATCGCTCTCACGGGCGACAGCGGCCCGATCTGGGTCCATGGCCAGCCCGAGGCCCTGTTCCGCGCCGTGCGCAACCTGATCGAGAACGCGATCCGCCACACGCCGGCCGGCACCTCGATCGAGGTCGAGGCCTCCAAGGACGGCGTCGTGCGCGTGCTGGACGACGGCCCGGGTGTCCCTGAGGACGACCGCCAGACGATCTTCCGCCGTTTCTGGCGCCGCGATCGCGCCAAGGCCGAGAGCCGCGGGCTGGGCCTCGCCATCGTTGCGCGCGTGGCCGAAGCCCACAGCGGCAGCGTCGCCGTCGAGAACCGTCCCGACGGCGGCGCCGTGTTCACCCTCAAGCTGCGGCCCGCGTAAGCGAAGGCTCGCGCGCGGGCGGGCTGGCGCGCGCCTTGTCGTCCGGTCTACGGTTACGCTCCGAACCGAGGGAGCGCACCGATGTCGGACCACTACGACAGCCTGGAAACCCGCTCGCCGGCCGACCGCGAAAAGGCCCTGATGCAGGCGCTGCCGGCGCAGATCGCCCATGCCAAGGCCAATGCGCCGTTCTTCGCCAGCTGGCTCAAGGACGTCGATCCTGCCGCCGTGACCTCGCGCGCGGCGCTGGCCAACCTGCCGGTGCTGCGCAAGTCGGTGCTGGGCGAGGTGCAGAAGAAGGACCCGCCGATGGGCGGCCTGATCGCCGTGCCGATGAGCAAGGCGCGCCACGTCTTCATGTCGCCCGGCCCGATCTTCGAGATCGATACCGACGAGCCCGACTACTTCCGCGGCGCGCGCGCCATGTACGCCGCCGGATTTCGCGCCGGCGACGTGATCTACAACACCTTCTCCTATCACCTGACGCCGGCCGGCATCATGATGGAATCGGCCCTGCGGGCCCTCGGCTGCGCCGTCGTGCCGGGCGGCGTCGGCAACACCGAACTGCAGCTCGACGCCATCGCCGCCATCAGGCCCACGGGCTATGCCGGCACGCCCTCGTTCCTCAAGATCCTGATCGAGAAGTCGGCCGAGCTCGGCAAGGACATCTCGTCGCTGAAGCACGCCTTCGTCGGCGCCGAGGCGCTGCCGCCCAGCCTGCGGCAGATGTTCGTCGACAAGGGCATGACCTGCCTGCAGAGCTACGGCACCGCCGACGTGGGCACCATCGCCTACGAAGCGGCGGCGCCCGATGGATCGATCCAGGGCATGGTCGTCGACGAGGGCGTGATCCTGGAGATCGTGCGCCCCGGCACCGGCGATCCGGTGCCCGAGGGCGATGTCGGCGAGGTGGTGGTCACCACGTTCAATCGCGCCTATCCGCTGATCCGCTTCGGCACCGGCGACATGTCGGCGGTGCTGGCGGGGACGAGCCCGTGCGGGCGCAGCAACATGCGCATCAAGGGCTGGATGGGCCGCGCCGACCAGCGCACCAAGGTGCGCGGCATGTTCGTCGATCCGGCGCAGATCGCCGAGATCGCCAGGAAGCACCCGGGGTTGGGCCGCCTGCGCCTGGTGATCGACTGGGTCAATCAGGCCGACGTCATGACGCTCAAGGTCGAGGCCGCTTCGCCGACGTCCGACCTCGGCCAGGCCATGGAAGGCACCATTCGCACCGTGTGCAAAGTAGGCGGCAAGGTCGAGTTCGCCTCGCCAGGTTCGCTGCCCAACGACGGCAAGGTGATTGACGACGTGCGCAAGTACACCTGAGGCGCCCGGCCATGATCATCCGCGACGCTCGACCGGCAGATATCCCGGCCATGCATCGGCTGATCGGGCAATTGGGCTATGCGCCCGATGAGCCGGAGTTTCGCCGCCGCTTCGAGAGCGTGGCGGCGGCGCCCGGCCATCGCGTCATCGTCGCCGAAGACAACGGCCTCGTCGTGGGCCTGCTGCACGTCTTCGACCGGCCGGCGCTCGAGAAACCGTGCGCGGCGATCGTTCAGGCGCTCGTGGTCGACAGCGAGCGGCGCGGTGGCCGCATCGGCGAGGCCCTGATGCGCGAGGCGGAAGCCTGGGCCGAGGGCCGCCAGCTCG
Organism: Reyranella sp.; assembly: GCA_051985755.1. Classification (GTDB taxonomy): domain Bacteria; phylum Pseudomonadota; class Alphaproteobacteria; order Reyranellales; family Reyranellaceae; genus Reyranella. The sequence goes on from JBPYDO010000180.1 coordinate 9,403, forward strand.
CCTCGACCGCGCTCTATACGCGCATCGACCGCGAGCGGGCGCGCGCCTTCTACGAACGAATCGGCTATCGCCTGAAGGCCACGTCACACCTCATGAGCCAGCCGTAGAGGCCGTCTTCCCTGCGCGGAGTCCGCGCAGGGAAGGAGCTGCACTGGCAAATCCGCCACAATTCCCGTATTTAGTGGGTGTGCGGCCTGCCCTATTCCCCTCCCTGGTTTCGTCGGGGGCCGCGCCAAGGAGGATAGTTTGAAGAGACGCCGTTTCGTCTCCGCCACGGTCGCGCTCGCCGCCGTTTCCCTGGTTCGCCCGGCCTTCGCCGCGACCATCAAGCCTTACAGCTGGGACCTCAATCCGCCGACCGACACGCGCGACAATTTCATCGCCTGGGGCAAGGCGCGCGGCGAGGACCCCTACTTCCTCGGCCAGCGCTGGGACCGCTTCCAGGCGATGCTGCGCAACAAGGACCTGTGGGGCGCCGCCACCATCCGGGCCTTTCTGCTGACGCCGCGCGAGGAATTCGCCGCCGTCAACCCGGCGATTCACAAGCGCGCCTATGAGCACGCCTTCCTCGACATCGGCTGGGGCGTCACCATGTCCGGCCCGCACCTGCAGGGCCGCATGACCAACGTGATCGACGTCAAGCGCGGCGAGAAGGTGCTCGAGATCGGCACCGGCTCGGGCGTGCAGTCGGCCTACATCGCCAACCTCACCGAGAACGCCTACACGATCGAGATCATCAAGCCGCTCGCCGAGCGCACGCGCGGCCTCTACGACAAGCTGATCGAGAAGGGCTACACCGAGTACCAGCACATCAAGAGCAAGTCGGCCGACGGCTACTACGGCTGGGAAGAGGCGGCGCCCTTCGACAAGATCATCGTGACCTGCGGCATCGACCACGTGCCGCCGCCGCTCTTGCAGCAGCTGAAGCCCGGCGGCCTGATGGTGATCCCGGTCGGCCCGCCCGGCGCGCAGCGCGTGCTCAAGATCGCCAAGATCCAGGGCGCCGACGGCTCGATCACCACCACGCGCGAGGACATCTACGGCGGCAAGATCGTGCCGTTCGTGCCCTTCACCAAGCTCGAGGGCGACAAGATCGTCGGCACGCACAACCGCTAACGCGGCGCGTGCTGCCCGCAGGGGAGTGCCCGCCAAAGTGTCCGTTGTGACCGTCACGGTCGATCTCGACCATCGCCCGCCGATCACCTTCTACCTGTCCGTCGGGCTGGTCGCCGGCAGCATCATCGCGCTGCAGATCGGCATCATGCGCGTCTTCTCGGTCGGCAGCTGGGCGCACTTCGGCTCGCTGGTGGTGAGCCTCGCCATGTTCGGCTTCGGCCTCACCTCGGCGGTGATGTGCGTCGCCAAGGGCTGGTTCGAGCGTCATTGGCAGGGCGCGGTGAAAGGAGCCCTGCTCCTGTTCGGGCCGCTGATGGTCGCCTGCAACCTCGTCGCCCAGCAGGTGCCGTTCAACGCCATCTTCCTGGTGTCGGACCCGATGCAGAAGTGGCGGCTGTTCGCCAACTTCGTGCTCTACTTCCTGCCGTTCCTGGCCGGCGCCCTTTATCTCGGCGTGGTCTTCCTGAAGGCGAAGAAGACCTTCAATCGCGTCTACTTCGCCGACCTGGTCGGCTCGGGGCTGTGCGGGCTTTCGGTGCTGCTCGCCATGTACGTCTTTAGCCCCGCGAACCTGATCATGGCGCCGCTCATCCTGTGGTTTGCCGGCGGCGCGCTGTGGTTCCTGACGATGGGCGATCGGCGCGGGCTTGCCTCGATCGTGGTTGTCGCGCTGCTAGCGGCCGGCGCGCACTATCTTCTGCCGCCGGCGCTCGGCATCCCCAAGCTCGCCGTGTCGGACTACAAGGGCGTCTCCTACGCCCGCAAGTTCCCCGACAACAAGCGCGTCTACGAGCGCGCCTCGCCGTTCGGCCTGCTTGAGGTTTATTCCAGCTCGTACCTGCATTTCGCGCCGGGCCTTTCCGACAACGCCGCGTTCAACCTCAAGACGATGCCGGATAAGGCCTATCTCGGCCTTTATCTCGATTCCGACGGGCCCTCCGGCATCATCAAGAACCTGCCCGACGAACAGACGGCCTACTTCCGCTATCTGCCGATGTTCTATCCCTACGTGCTGAAGCACGATCCGGACACTTTCGTGGTCCAGTTCGGCGGCGGCATTTCGACGGCGGTGGCGCTGAAGTCGGGCTCCAGGCACGTGACCGTGGCGGAAGCCAATCCGGCGATCCTGACGGCGTTCCGCGAGGACAAGGGTCTGCGCGCCTTCACCGGCGACGTGCTGAACGATCCCAGGGTCTCGGTCGTCGACTATGACGGTCGCCTCTACCTCGCCCATACGACCAACCGCTACGACGTGATCGACCTCTCGCTCGCCGACTCGGCCGGTCTCTCGAGCCCCGGCGGCTTCGCCATCGTCGAGAAGTATGCTTACACGCGTGAGGCGATGGCGGCCTACATGCGGGCGCTCAAGCCGGGCGGCATCCTGGCGGTCACGCTCTGGAACAAGGAAGAGCCACCCAAGTCGGTGCTGAAGCTCTACGCCACCATGGCCGCCGCGGCGCGCGACGTGAACGGCGGCAACATCGCCCAGAACTTCTACGTCTCCGCCTATTATCTCTCGACCGCGACCGTGCTCTACAAGGAGGGCGGCTTCAGCGCCGAGGACATCGCCGCCTTGCGCGCGCACAGCCACGCGATGTCGTTCGACGAGATCTACTATCCCGGCATCAAGGTCGACACGTCGGGCCTCGCGCAGCTCCTGCAGGACTACCACGACCAGTTCTTCTACCAGGGCCCGCCGCCCGACCCGACGGCGCCCAAGGACGGGGCCCAGCAAACGGCTTCCGACGACAGCGAGCCGCACGACAAGCCGCCGCCCGGCCTGGAGGAGGCCAAGGCTGACAACAGCAAGGACGACGGCACGCCGCCCGTCGCCAACGTGCCGGCGACGGTGATGGGCCGGCTCGCCTGGCATTTCCTGGTGCACGGCGGCTGGCAGAAGGTGGCGGACCAGTACGTCTTCGACACCCGCATGCTCACCAATCACCAGCCCTACTTCGCCGCCTACATCAAGGTGAAGGATCTGCTGAAATTCACCGACCGGCTCGAGCTGGTGCAGGACGAGTGGGGCTACCTGCTGATATGGGCGACGCTCGGCATCGCCGCGATCTTCGCCGCCATCCTGGTGCTGTTCCCGCTGGTGTTCGGCTGGCGCACCATCTTCAGTCGCTATCCCGGCAAGTTCGGCACGCTGGTCTATTTCCTCTGCCTGGGGCTGGGCTACATCGTCGTCGAAGTCGGCATGATCTCGCACTTCACCCTGGCGCTCTCCAACGCCACGGTGTCGGCATCGGTGCTGATCACCGGCATGCTGGTCTGCTCGGGCCTGGGCAGCTTCACCTCGGAGCGCTTCCTCGATCGCTCGCGCCGCGTCATGCCGCAGATCTTCCTGGCGATCTTCGCCATCCTGACGCTCTACGCCTTCACCATCGACTTCGCCCTCGACTGGATCGGCACCCTGCCGTACGCCGCGCGCATCGTGCTCTGCCTGCTGCTGCTGTTGCCGCCCGCCTTCCTGATGGGCTTCCCCATGCCGACGGCGATGACCACACTGGGCCGCTTGGGCAAGGACCACATGTTCCTGTGGGCGTGGGGCGTCAACGGCTGCTTCTCGGTGATCGGCGCCGCCCTGGTGCCGATCGTGGCGACCAGCTTCGGCTTGCCGGCCGTGGTGCTGGTGGGCGCCGTCGCCTACCTGGTGGCGCTGCCCGCCTTCTTCTCCGTGCTGAGGCCGCTGTCGCCGGTGCGGCCGGCTGCGGCGTGAAACGCCGGTCGCTGCTGCTGGGGGCCCTCTTCATGCCGATGGCCGCCCGCGCGCGAACCAAGCAGGTCAAAGCCACCAAGCCGGCCGCCCACAGACCCGCGCCGGCCAAGCCCGCGCCGCCGCGGCCTGGCAGCCTGCAGCCCCTGAAGGAGTCGAAGACCCAGCTCATCGCCTTCAATGCCTCGGCCTTCCCCTATCGCGGCATCATTCCCGATACGCGCAAGCCGTTCCTCGACGTGCGCATCGGCAAGCGGCTTGGCCACACGACCTTGAAAGGTGATGTCTGCTGGGAGGACACGACCTACAGCGACCGCCGCTCGCTGCTCTACCTGCCGGCCGGCTACAATCCGCTACTGCCCTCGCTGATCGTGATCTACCTGCACGGCCAGGGCGCCACCCTGGAGCGCGACGTCATGAACCGCCAGGGCCTGCCGCGGCAGATCGCCGAGTCGGGCAAGAACATCGCCCTGGTGGCGCCGCAGCTCGCCTTCGACGCCGCCGATTCGAGCGCCGGCAATTTCTGGAAGCCCGGGCACTTCGCCCTCTATATCGACGAGGCGGCCGAACGGCTGATGCGGCTTTATGGCGACCGCCGCGTCGGCCCGCGCTTCAACGCCGCGCCCGTGGTGGTCGTGGCCTATAGCGGCGGCTACCTGTCGGCCGCCTATGCCGTCGCGCGCGGCGGCGCCGCGCACCGCATCAAGGGCGTCATCCTGATGGACGCGCTCTATGGCGACGAAGACAAGTTCGCCGCCTGGGCGTCGGCGCGCCGCCGTCTCGCCTTTCTGCTCAGCGCCTATACCGAATCGACGCAGGAATGGAACGCCAGCCTCGAGGGCATGCTGGCCAAGCGGCGCATTCCGTTCGGCAACACCCTGCCGCGCGATCTCGCCGCCGGCACCATGGCCTTCGTCGCCTGCGGCTCGTGGGAGATGCATGGCGATTTTATGACACGCGCCTGGGGACCCGAGCCGCTGGCGCAGGCGCTGGCGATGATCCCCGGCTATCCGCAAAAGCCCCCGCCTCCCGCGGTTCGTGGTAAGAAGAACGTATGAGCGATTCCCTGCGCCAGGAACTCTTGAGCGTCTATGCCGGCCGTGCCACGCGCCGCTACGGCTTGAGCGCCGTCAACCAGCTGCAGCACGCCCTGCAGGCGGCGGCGCTGGCCGAAGCCGACGGCTGCTCGCCCGCCACCGTGCTCGCCTCGCTGCTGCACGACGTCGGCCACATGATCCATAAGCTGGGCGAGGATCCGGCCGGCCGCGGCATCGACGACGTGCACGAGGAGCTGGGCGGCAAATGGCTCGCTGAGCGCTTCGGCCCCGAGGTGAGCGAGCCGGTCCGCCTGCACGTCGCGGCCAAGCGCTATCTCTGCGCCACCGAGTCCGACTATTTCGGCAAGCTCTCGCCCGATTCGGTGCGCAGCCTCGGCCTGCAGGGCGGCCCGATGTCGGCCGATGAGATCGCGGCCTTCCGCCAGCATCCGCAGTGGCAGGAAGCCGTGCGGCTTCGCCGCTACGACGAAGCCGCCAAGGACCCCAAGGCCACGACGCCCGACTTCGACCACTTCCTGCGCCACATTGAGGTCTGCCGGGCTCTGTAGGTTCTTCTGGACCGCGCGCGTCCCGCGCGCCTCGAGAGCATGAGCGCGCCGGGAGGCTCGCGGTCCGGAAGAGCATGATCGCGCCACTGAGTGGCGCGCCCCCGGCGTACCTCGTCCTCCATCGAAGAGCGCGCTGCCAGCCCTAGACCAGATGGCACGCCGCCAGAGCGCCGTTGCCGATGGGGCGGAGCGCGGGTTTTTCGACGCGGCAGCGGGCTTCGGCGATCGGGCAGCGCGAGTGGAAGGGGCAGCCGGTCGGGAGGTCGATCGGGCTCGGCAGCTCGCCTTGCAGCACGCTGCGTTTGCGGCTGCGCGCCAGCCTGGGGTTGGCGACGGGCGCGGCTTCGAGCAGCGCCTGGGTGTAGGGATGCTTCGGGGAGCGCCAGATCTGGTCGCGGCCGCCGGCTTCGACGATGCTGCCGAGATACATCACCGCGACGCGGTCGGCGATGTGCTCGACCACGCTCAAATCGTGGCTGATGAAGAGGTACGAGACGCCGAACTGCGCCTTCAGGTCTTCCAGGAGGTTGATCACCTGGGCGCGCACCGAGACGTCGAGCGCCGACACGGGCTCATCGCAGATGATCAGCCGGGGATTGAGCGCCAGCGC
>JBPYDO010000181.1:0-6147 GCA_051985755.1 Reyranella sp.
TTCTCGTTCACATTGTGGCTGATGCCCTCGTAGCAGGGCGTGAAGATCATCGCCGTCGGCGCGACCGTCGCCACGGCGTAGGCGTCGTGACCGGCCTGGCTGCGCATCTCGCGGTAGGGCATGCCGAGCTCGTGGGCCGTCGACTTCAGGAGCTCTATGCACTCGGGCGCAAACAGCTCGGTGCCCCAACTCCAGCCTTCGGCGACGTCGATGTCGACATTGGCCTTGCGGGCGGCGGCAGCGATTGCGGCGTCGATGTCGCGCCGCATGGCCTGGAAGCGATCGCCGTCGATATGGCGGAAATCGAGGGTGAGCTTCACCTGCTCGGCATAGGTGCCGGGCAGGTTGGGGAAGCTCTCGATCCGGGTAGTCGTCGTGCGGCCTTCGTCGGACGCATAGACTAGGCCGATGTCGTTGACCGACGCGATGATGTAGCCCGCGCCGACCAGGGCATTGCGCCGCATGGCCATCGGCGTGCCGCCGGCATGACCGGTGTCGCCGTTGATGGTGAGCCGGAGCGCCTGGGTACGGTATCCGCCGACCACGATGCCGATATCGCAACCCTCGCGATCGAGCACCGGCGCCTGCTCGATGTGCAGCTCGAGATAGCAGTCGAAGGCGCGCTTGCCGAGCGGCGCCTTGCCGGCATAGCCGATCTTGTCGAGCGCCTGGGCGACCGTGACGCCGGTCTCGTCGGTCGTGCCAAGCACGGTCTCCAGCGGCAGCACGTTGGCAAAGGCCATCGAGCCCATCATCGGCGGGCTGAAGCGGGCGCCCTCCTCGTTGGTCCAGCAGATGACCTCGATGCCGCGCTTGGTCACAAGCCCGCGGTCATTCAAGGTCCGCACCACCTCCAGACCACACAGCACGCCCAAGATGCCGTCGTAGCGGCCGCCGCAGATCTGGGTGTCGAGATGGCTGCCGATCGCGACCGGCGGCAAGCTGGGATCGCTGCCAGCGCGCCGGGCGAAAATATTGCCCAGCCGGTCGATCTCGACCGTGCAGCCCGACGCCTTCGCCCATTCGACGAACAGGTCGCGCATTTTCTTGTCCTCGGCCGACAGCGCCAGCCGGCGCAGGCCGACATCGCGAAAGCGCCCGATCTCCGCCGACCGCTCCAGACTGTCCCACAGCCGGTCGGGGTCGATCTCAAGAACGTTTGCAACCACGCGCCTACTCCTTCCGACTCGACGCCGCCTCGGCCGGCTACGGGCTGGGGCAGTTGGGCGTCTCGTGCATCTCAAGGGTCTGCAAGTCGGCCATCACGCTGACAATGCCGGCATCGACCGTCATGCGGTCGAGCACCCCGGTATTGTAGAGCTTGGCGCGCATCGAAAAGAGCGGATCCTTGGTGTCCTGGCCCAAGCGCGTGAAGGCCATCGAGACCGGCCAGAATTGCGTCGCTGGCACGACGACCGGTTTTACGACGGGAGGCGGTGGCTTGAGAGCCTTCTGGCCGAGTTCCTTCACGTCGATGCGAAAAGTGTCGCCCATCGCCTCGGCCGAGAACATGAACGCCGGAAAAGCCGCGACTTTCGCTTGCAGGCGGTCGACCAGGTACCCGACGGTGGCAACCGGCATCAGGGTGGGCGACGGAAGCACGATGTGCGCCGGTCCCTTCGACGATTCGATGTCGGCGTGAAACTCGCCGTCGGCCCACAACACCTTGCCGCTGGTATCGCTCTGGTCGCCATTGGCATTCAGCGCCGTGCGATAGAGGAACCCTTCGCCGTCCCGCTTCTCCTCGCCATCGAGCTGGGCCGCCAAAGTCACCTTCAAGGAAGGCGTGAGGGCGATCTCCGACGTGAAATCGCGCCGGATATGCCACCCTTTGCAATCAAGCGTAATATCCTGCATCACGCGACCGACGCGCGGCGCGTTGGCGGCAGTGCCCAGCCGTACGACATATTCGGCATGATGAGGTTGCAGCTGCGCCGATGCCCCGTGCGGCGCCAGTACCACCCCCAGCAGGCCGAACCACATCCCCCTGTTCATCACGCCAAGCTTTGCTCAGCGGCCCTCGACCCGTCAATCGCCAAGAGAGGGGATGCCGGGCTTGTTACAGAGCCGCCGCCCCCACCTTGGCCGGCGGCCGCGCCAGCAGGGCCGGCCTGACCAGCAGGGTGACGAGGATTTCCCAGCCCAGCGAGATCATGAGCAGCCGCCCCATGCTGGCGGTGCCGGGGTGGGTCGACAGCCAGAGCGCGCCGAAGGCGGTCGCCGTGGTCAGCGCGCTGAACACGACGGCGCGCATCAGGCTGGATTGCAGAAGCGAGGTCTCTCCCGCCCGCCATGCCACGACGAAGTAGATATTAAAGGCGACTCCGATGCCGAACAGCAGCGGCAGGGCGATGATGTTGGCGAAATTGAGCGGCAGGCCGAAGGCGCCGCATGTGGCGAAGGTCAGAAGCCCGCTCAACAGCACCGGCAGCATGGTGAGCACAACGTCGCGCACGCGGCGCAACGTGACGGCCAGAAGCACGAGGATGGCGACGATCGAGTAGACTCCCGCCTGCAGGAAGGCGTCGACGATGCTGTCACCCGACGAGCTCGTGTAGATCGGCCACCCGGTGGCGCCGGGCGCAACGGCCAGCACGGCGCTGGCGAACTGGCGCAGCGCGTTGTTGTCTTCGCTGCCGTCGCGCGGCAAGACCTGGACGCGGGCACGGCCGTCTTTGAGCAGCCAGTCGGCGGCCAGCTCCGGTGGCAAAGTCTCGATGCTCACCGGACCGGCCTGCAGCATGGTGCGGATCTGGTCGAGCAGGACGCGAAGCGGCAGAGCCACCGCCGTCTGGGCGGCAGCGCGATGTTCCGGCGCCGAGTCGTGAAGCCGCTGCAGTGCATCGGCAAGGCGAAGGGCCGAGCGGGAGGCGGCGTCGCTTCCAGAGGCGGCGGCCTGCCGCAACGCCTTTGACGTACTCGCTAGTATCTTGACCAGTTCCGCGTCCGACGGCGGCGGCACGGGTGAAAGCCCCTTGAGCGCCGGCTCGATCTGTCTGGCAGCCTCGCCGACCAGGGCGAGTTTCTGCGCCTGATCCTGGGGCACGAAGCTCTTCAGCGTGACGGTCCTGGACACATCAGGCATGGCGGCGAGGCGCTGCGCCAGGGCGGTGGCCTCATCGAGCGAGGGGCTGAGAATGTTGATCACATCCGGCGTCAGGTCGGGATCAGAGGAGAGCGCCCTGAGCGTCGTCATCGACTCGACCTTGGCGCTCTTGAGGTTGAGCGGATTGAAGTCGAAATGCACGCGCGGCAGCAGGGCAACCGATCCGATGGCGGCTGCCACGGAGATGCCAAGGACGCTCCGGTACCACCGACGCAGGAAGGTTTCGACGGGCGCCAGCGCCGGGAAGCCAACTTCGGAGATCCTGCCGGCCGGCGGCCGCAGCAGGACCAGCAACGCCGGCAGCATGATGATGCAGAAGAAAAAGGCGACGATCATGCCGAGGCCGGCAATGGTCCCGAGCTCGGCCACGCCGTTGTAGCTGGTCGGCAGGAAGGCAAAGAATCCGGCGCCAATCGATGCCGCCGACAGGGCAAGCGACCGCCCCACGCCATTGCCTGCGGCGGTCAGCGCCGCCTTGAGGTCGTTATGGGTGATACGCTCGGCGAGGCCGCGCACGCTGAACTGAATGCTGAAGTCGGCGCCAAGACCAACGAACAACGGAATGAACGCCACGGAGATCAGGTTGAAACGGCCGGTGACCATCAGTCCGAGGGCGGCCGTCACGGCAAGACCCGCCAAAGTCGTGATCAGAATGGCCAGCACGACGCGCACCGAGCGGACGGCGAGCCACAGGATCCCCAGGAGCGCCGCAATCATCGCCCCCAGGATCAGATGTGCATCCTGGGCCAGAGTGCCGAATTCCTCGTCCGCCAACGGCACCGCGCCGGTGAGCCGGACGCTGACGCCATGGGCCGGATCAAGGCCCAGGGAACGGGCCATCTCGCGAATGGCATCGCTCGAGGCCTGGCCGGGCTCGAGAGCGGTAAAGTCCAGCGCCGGCTGAACCAGGATGACGTGCCGCTTCGCCCGCTTTCCTGCTGTCTTGCCGGCAAGAAGCGTTCGCCACGAGAAGAAGGCCGGCCGACCGGCCGCCGCCTTGTCGAAAGTGTCGGCGAGGGCGGTCGTCATCGGCTCGAAGTCCTCCAGCGAAGCTTGGCCGAACTCGATTCCCTGCAAGCTGTTCGAAAGGGCCGACAGGACGCCGCGCAGGCTGGGATCGGCGGCAAGTGCCCCCAGGAAGGGGGCGGCCTGTGCCAGGCCCTTTGTCGTGGCCTCGACATCCTCGAGCGGCAGCAAGAGCAGCCCTTCCCGATCGAAGAAAGGGCCGCCGTCGGGCCGGCGAACAGTGCGGAACAGGTCGGGCTTGTCCCGCAGCGCTGCGGCCAGCCGCCTTGTGCCGTCGTCGGCGAGCTCAGGCGTGGCGCCGTCGACAACGACCAGCGTCACGTTCTGCAACTGCGGGAATGCCGCCTCGAAAGCCAGCTCCCGTTGCCGCCACTTCAGCTTCGACGAAATCATTTGGGCGGTGTCGGCGGTCATGGCGAAGTGGCCTGCCAGATACGCCGCCGCCGCCGCCGTCAGCGCGGCGGCTGCGAGCAGGACAACCAACGGATGGCGGGTGCTGGCGGCGACGACGCGGCCAATCAACGAAGACCCGGTGGACACTAGGCGCCTCAGACTGTGGATACGAGGACGGCGATGCCGGCTACGTTAGCCGCCGCGAATCGATCGATGCCGCTGGGTTGATTCCGGGCCCGGAAGGGCAATGGACAAAACGAAATCGGTAGCCTTGAATGCGCGCCATGAAGGGCGAGGTATCATGAAAGTTGGGTCGCTGGAACATCGCGATGCCTTCTGCGGGGACTTTACGCGGACTTATACCGAATACGATCCGGAGACCTTGCCCTGGCCGGAGTTGGACGAAGCGGCATTGAACCGCATGCGAAGCGTCCCCTTCTGGGAGGAGGTCTTTTACACCGAACGCCGTGCCGGAATTATTGTCGCGGCCTTCACCGAAACCGTTGCCGACCCCGTCCTGAAGCAAGCCCTCGCCCTGCAGGGCGAAGAAGAAAGCCGTCACGCAAGGTTAATCCGCGTGATGATCGAAAAATACGGGCTGAACGCCCCCGAACGACCCATGGAAGACGTCTGGGACGACATCGAAACGCGGTTCAGGGACTTCGGCTTCGGGGAATGCCTCGACTCGTTCCTCGGTTTCGGTCTGTTCAAGATCGCCATGCAGTCCGAGTTCCTGCCCAAGGAGCTGTTCAAGATCTTCGAAACGCTGATGTACGAGGAAACGCGTCATATCGTATTCTTCATCAACTGGATGGCCTACACCGAGGCCCAGCGGGGATGGGCCAGGCGGATGATTTCGCCGCTTGTCAGCTTCCGTTACTACCTGCGCTCCATGAGACGGCTGATGGGGCTGGCCAAGCGCGGCAAGCAACTGAACGACGGCAAGAACTTCTCCGCCACCCAGGTCAGCGTGTTCCTCGACGGGTTCAATTTCCGGAGCTTCCTCGCGGATTGCTATGCCGAGAACAGCCGGCGCATGAGCGCCTTCGACCCGCAATTGCTGCGGCCAAGCTTCCTGCCGCAGCTGGCCGAGGTCGCGCTGCGCGCGATGCGGCTGTGGAGCTCGCAGGCCAAGCTGCAACCCAACTCGGCGATGCCGGGCTGAACGGCGTCACTCGGCTGCAGCCGGCGGCTTCATCTTCTCAGCCGACCGCCAAGCAAAGAGTCCCAGAATCGCCACTGCCGTGCGCACCAAACGCGGCACCAGCATGGGACGCACGAGGCGTTTGTCGTAGATCCCCAGTCGCCGATCGTTCTCCTCCAGGCAAAGCCTCAGGAATTGGCGCAAGTCGAGACCGGGGCCGAAGGAGGCGGCGCTGCTCACGGTGAAGTTACTGTCGAGCGACTTGGCCGAATCCGCCGACGGCCCCTTGTCCTTGAGGCCGGAGGCGATGCCGATCCTGTCGCGGGCGATCGTCACCCAGACTGCCAGGACCCTGAGCTCGAACGCGATGCGCTTGATGAGGTTCAATTGGCGGCGATGCCACGCCACCCAATTGATGAAGAACAGGATATGGCGCCCTTCTTCCTGGACCACCGGCTCGAAGGTCTGCACCAGTTCG
>JBPYDO010000182.1:0-19198 GCA_051985755.1 Reyranella sp.
CCCAGCGCCAGCCGCACCAGCTCGTCCTCGAAGACCTTGCTCTTGAGGAAGGGCTGCTCCTCGAGCACGGCCGAGCGCATGGCGCCCATCAGGGCGCGCGACAGCACGAACTGTTGCTCGGGACTGAGGACTGGGAAGGCGTGACCCTCGCGCGCGTAACGCTCCTCGTAGTGGTGGGCGCGCGCCTCGGCGAGGAAGGCGACGATCGGCGCCAGAAGCGCGCCGCCGCCGGCGCGCTCGACCAGCAGGGCCTGCAGCACCGCCCGGCGCGCGCGCAGCCGGCCGCCGAAGGCGTTGGCCATGGCGCGCACCGTGGCGCGCACGCGGCTCTCCAGCGTGGGACCTTCCTCGCCGCGCAGCGCGCGGGCAACGTTGGCAAGCACCCGCGCCATCTCGCGTTCGGCCAGCGCCCGCAGCAGCTCCTGCTTGTCGGCGAAGTACTGGTAGAGCGTGCCGATCGACACGCCCGCCCGCTCGGCCACGGCGTTGGTCGTGAAGCCCGCCAGTCCGCGCGCCTCGAGAACCTGAGCCGCGCCCTCGAGGATCGCCTGCACGGTCTCGGCGGCGCGCGCTTGCTGGGGCTTTCTGCGTTTGCTTTCAATGGCTTGGCGAGGGCGAAGCATGCGGTCGGCTCCCTGGCAAAGGCGAGTACCGTATCTGAGCAATGCTCATATATTGAACGCCGGCAAAAGGAAAGGAGCCGCCTCATGGGCTCATACGCCGCTTACGCCAAGCTCTACGCCATCCTGCTGCCACTGGTGCTGGGCGCCGCCCTGATCGAGGGCCTGTGGCTGCAGCGCTCACGCGGCCACTACGACTGGAAGGCCTGGGCGACCTCGCTCGGCGACCTCACGATCCGGAAGGCGATCGCGCTGCTGCCCTATGGGCTGGCGGCGCCGCTCTACAACCTCGCCTACGAGCACCGCCTGTTCACGCTCGGCGTCAACAGCGTGGGCGACGTGCTGCTGCTCTTCGTCAGCCTGGAATTCTTCTACTACTGGTACCATCGCACCGCGCACACCGTGCGCTGGTTCTGGAACGTGCACTCGGTGCACCATTCCCCCAACGAATTGAACCTCGCCGCCGCCTATCGCCTGGGCTGGCTGGGCAAGATCATGGGCGCCACGATCTTCTTCACGCCGATGGCCTGGCTGGGCTTCCAGCCGGTGACGATCGTGAGCGCGCTGTTCCTGAACCTGCTCTACCAGTTCTGGCTGCATGCCGACTGGATCCCCAAGCTCGGCTGGATCGAGTACGTGCTGAACACGCCTTCGCACCACCGCGTGCACCACGCGCGCAATCCCGAGTATCTCGACGCCAACTATGGCGGCGTGCTGATCGTGTTCGACCGCCTGTTCGGCACCTTCGTCGAGGAACGCGCCGATGTGCCCTGCGACTACGGCCTGGTGACGCCGGTCACCACCTACAATCCATTCCTGATCAACCTCATGCCCTGGGTCGGTCTGGCCAAGGACCTCGTCTCGGCGCGCTCGCTCAAGGACGTCTGGTTCTACATGTTCGGCCCGCCCGGCTGGCGGCCCAACGGCCAGGGCCTAACCACGGCCGAACTGCGCAAGCGGGCGGCGCTCGCGATGGTGCCTGCCGAGTAAACGCCACTTAAGACCTGCGATGACACCAACCGTGTCATCCCGAGCATAGCGAGGGACCTTTCGTCGGCCGCAAAGGTCCCTCGGCCTTTGGCCTCGGGATGACACGTTGTGTTTGTGGTGCGTGCTAAAGTCTCGTGCCCACAGCGTAGGAGGCCCCATGGTCCGCCTCAACGAGATCCGTGCCGGCGAGCTCGCGGTCGAGCTGCCGGCGCATTTCGATGCCCAGGTGTATTTCATCGGCACGATCCGCACGCCCTGGAGCTCGCGGCTGGAAGCACCACGGCAGGGCCGGCTCGACGGGCCGACCTGCCGCATCGAGGTGGCCGAGCCGTGGCAGCGCGGCCTGGAGAATATCGAGGAGTTCGAGCGCCTGGAGGTGCTCTACTGGCTGCACGAATCGCGGCGCGACCTGGTGCGGCAGAGTCCGCGCGACAACGGCGCGGCGCGCGGCCTCTTCTCGCTGCGCACACCGGCCCGGCCCAATCCGATCGGCACCTCGATCGTCAAGCTCGAGAAGGTCGAGGGGCCGGTGCTGCTCGTGCGCGGGCTCGACTGCCTGGACGGCACGCCGCTGATCGACATCAAGCCCGACCGCGACCTCTTCAAGCCACTGGCGCGGCCGCAGGCCGGCGACTTTCAGGTCGGAGACGGCCACAAGACATGACGGCGCGCCCCCGGTCTCGAGGGCGCGCTCGCCTGGATCAAAGAGAGCGGTTAGCGGCTGGGTGTGGTGGCCGCGCCGACGCCGGCGCCGACCGCGCCGCCGATCACGGCGCCTGGCAGCACGCCGAGGCCCGGTATGAGGGCACCCGCCGCGGCACCCGAACCGGCGCCGATGGCGCCGCCGGTCACGGCACGTTGACCCCAGGTGTCACCGCAAGCGGTCACACCGAGCAGAACAGCAGCAAGAACGAGATAGCGTGTCATGGTTCCATCTACCCCCGTGGTGGACAGCTTACTCCCACGGGCGAGAAAACGCGATGGGGATTGCCAGGTTCCCTGTGCCATAGACGCGCTGAGGCGCCCGCCTCCGTTCCGGAGGCGGGCGCCTCTTAGTGCGAATCTCACTTCAAGCCAGCGCCGCTCTAGTAACGGGGCGCCGTCGCGGCACCGATGCCGGCGCCGGCCGCGCCACCGATCAAGGCGCCTGCCAACGGGTTGAAGCCGGTGGCCGCGCCGAGCACCGCGCCCGAGCCTGCGCCAATGGCGCCGCCGGTCACGGCGCGCTGGCCCCAAGTGTCGCCGCAAGCCGCGGCGCTAAGCAGAATGGCAGCCAGAGCGATGTACTTCGTCATGACAATCCCCTTGGTTAAGCGGGAACGAGGGAATGAACCCTCAACGCATAATTACGGGTTGGATTAAGGCCGAAAGTCGGCAAATCCCCTGTTGGATTTTCACTGTGGCCTCGGCGCCATACCCCATTGCTGGTGGACAAAATCGCCTCGCGAACAACGTGCAAGCGGCTGTCTTCTTCCGGCGCGCCGCCGGTGATTAAATCGGGGCGCGGAGGAATCGCTTGATGACAGATAACGCTGCAACTGTGCAGGCGGATCCCATCCCGTGCTGGGACGTCATCGTCATCGGCGCTGGGCTCGCCGGCATGTACCAGCTGCTGCGCCTGCGCGAGGCGGGCTTTCGCGTGCATGTCTACGAAGCGGGCGGCGGCGTCGGCGGCACCTGGTACTGGAACCGCTATCCCGGCTGCCGCTTCGATTCGGAGAGCTGGAGCTACGGCTTCGGCTTCTCGCCCGACGTGCTGAAGGAATGGAGCTGGGGCGAGCACTTCTCGAGCCAGCCCGACAATCTGCGCTACTGCGAGTTCATCGCCGACAAGTTCGAGCTCCGGCGCGACATCACTTTCAACGCCCGCGTCCGCTCGGCGGCCTACGACGAGGCGAGCAACGAATGGGAGACAACGTTCGAGGACGGCCGGCGCGCCCGCGCCCGCTACCTGGTCACCGCGATCGGTCCCTTGTCGGCGCCGACCATGCCGACGATTCCCGGCGTCGGCGACTTTTCAGGCGAGTGCTACCACACCGGCCTGTGGCCGCATCACCCGGTGAGCTTCGTTGCTAAGCGTGTCGCCGTGATCGGCACCGGCGCCTCGGGCGTGCAGGCGATTACCGAGATCGCCAAGACGGTGGGCCACCTCACGGTGTTCCAGCGCACGCCCAACTGGTGCACGCCGCTGCGCAACAGCCGGATCTCGCAGCAGGAGATGGACGAGATCCGCGGCCGCTATGCCGAGATCTTCAGGCGCTGCCAGGAGACCTGGGGCTGCTTCATCCATACCAACGACTCGCGCAACGCCATGGAGGTGTCGGCCGAGGAGCGCGAGGCGTTCTTCGAGAAACTCTACGACATGCCGGGCTTCGCCTTCTGGCAGGGCAACTTCCGCGACGCGCTGATCGACAAGGCGGCCAACGACGAGATGACCAAGTTCGTGATCAGGAAGATCCGCGCCCGCGTGAAGGACCCGAAGGTCGCCGACAAGCTGATCCCCAAGAACCACGGCTACGGCACGCGCCGGGTGCCGCTGGAGAGCGGCTACTACGAGGTCTTCAACCAACCGAACGTCAAGCTGGTCGACCTGCGCGAGACGCCGATCGAGCGGATCACCGCGAAAGGCATCGAGACCAGCGAGGGCGAGCAGGCGTTCGACATGATCGTGCTGGCCACCGGCTTCGACGCCATCACCGGCGCCTTCGATCGCATCGACTTCCGGGGCCGCGACGGTCAGCGGCTGAGGGACAAGTGGGCCGACGGGCCGCACACCTATCTCGGGCTCAACATCGAAGGCTTTCCCAACCTTCTCACCCTGGTCGGGCCGCACAACGCGGCGACCTTCTGCAACATCCCGCGCTGCATCGAGCAAAATGTCGAGTTCGTGACCGACTTCTTGAAGTACATGCGCCAGCGCGGGCTGGCCCGGCTGGAAGCGACGCCCGAGGCGGAGCGCGAGTGGACGGCGCATGTCCACGAGACCGGTGCGCGGCTGCTCGCTATGCAGGTCGATTCGTGGATCACCGGCGTCAACAAGAACGTCGCCGGCCGCCAGAAGCGCACCTTCATGGCCTATGCCGGCGGCGCCCCCAAGTACCGCGAGAAATGCGACGACGTCGTCCGCCGCGGCTACGACGGCTTCGCCCTGAGATAGGTAGAGTTACTCACTGTCGCCACAATCCGGTGTCATCCCGAGCGAAGCGAGGGACCTTTGGCGGCGCATGCGCGCGTACTACGTCTACCTTCTGACAAACGTGAAGCGGAACGTCATGTACGTGGGCATCACGAATAATCTCGAAAACAGAGTCTTCGAGCATCGCAAGGGCGAGGGCGGGGACTTCACTCGGCGATATCGCGTCAACACCCTCGTGTATGCCGAGGAATATCAGTACGTCGAGGACGCAATCTCGCGAGAAAAGCAGATCAAGGGTTGGAGCCGATCCAAGAAAAACGCACTCGTTGAAACGGCAAATCCAACTTGGCGCGACTTGCTCGAAACCAGCATCGCCAAAGGTCCCTCGCTACGCTCGGGATGACACGGTGTGACTTGGGCCGCGATAAAGGTCCCTCGCTTCGCTCGGGATGACACGGTCTTTGTCGCGGCTCCTGAAGTGTCATCCCGAGCGAAGCGAGGGACCTTTGCGCCCTCAAATAATCCGCTGCGTGCGCGAGTAGGTCATGTAGAGCTCGTGCGCCTGGCGGGCGAGGGGGCCGGGCTGCAGGTGGCGGCTTTCGTAGCGGTTGACCGGCTGCACCTTGCCGGCGTTGCCGGTGGTGAATATCTCGTCGGCGTCGTCGAGCTCGCCCGGCTTCACGGTGCGCTCGTCGACCTTCACGCCGGCATCGCGCAGCAGCTCAATGACGCGATAACGCGTGATGCCGGCCAGAAACGTGCCGTTGGGGATCGGCGTCGACACCACGCCGCCCTTGGCGAGGAAGACGTTGGAGCTGCAGGTCTCGGCGACGTTGCCGAGGGCATCGAGCACGATGCCGTTGTCGAAGCCGCGGGCCAGCATCTCTGCCGCGCCGCGCGAGGAGTTGGGGTAGAGGCAGCTTGCCTTGGCGTCGGTCGGGGCGCTCTCGGGCGTCGGCCGCCGGATGGTGCGGCAGAGGCCGAGTGCGAGGGGCGTGCCGGCGCGCATCGGGGAGACGTAGATGCAGAGGGCGAACTGGGTCGACTCGCCGTCGATCGAGATCGGCCCCTTGCCGCCCTTGGTCGGCCAGAACATCGGCCGCACGTAGAGCTCGGCCTTGGGCCCGAAGCGGCGCACGCCTTCGTGCATCAGCTCGAGGATCTCGCCCGCCGTCTTGGTCGGCTTGAGCCCCAGCACGCGCGCCGAGCGCACGACGCGTTCGGCATGCAGGTCGAGGTCGGGGCCGCAGCCCTCGAAGGCGCGGCCGCCGTCGAAGATCATCGAGCCCAGCCAGAAGGCGTGGTCGCGCGGCCCAAGGATCGCCGGATTGCCCTCGTGCCAGGTGCCGTTCCAATAGGTGAGCGTGTCCATCTGCTTCCTGCCCCGAAAGGGGGCGGAGATAGCAGATTCCGCCGATTTCCACACATAACTAATCCTGTGCCCTGCCCATACGCTTCTGACGCGAATCTGAACGGAAGGTGGTCGAAGCGGGGCTGCATCGCGGCGCGAATTCCTTGATCGAACAAGGCACGCCCCAACGCGCGATGCCGTAGCTCCAATAGAAGGTCGCAAACGACCAACCCATTGGAGACAGCCATGATGAAGCGCACGGTTCTCACCATCGCTGCCATCGCCGCGATCGCCACTCCGGCGCTGGTCGCGCCCGCACTGTTCACGCCAGCCAACGCGCAGGCGTCGCTCAACATCGGTCTTTCGATTCCTGGTCCGGCGCCCGTCTACCCGGCGCCCTATGTCGGCGTCGTTCCGGCCGGCGGCCCCGTCTATGCGTGGGGCGAGAGCTGGCACCGGTGGGGCGGCGGCTGGAATCGCGGCTGGGATCGCCATGAAAGACGCGAGCGTCACTGGGATCGCGATCGTCACTGGGATCATCGCGGCCGCGGCGACTGGGGCCATCACTGGCGCTGACCCCCGATCGGCATGAAGCATCGGCATGAGCGATCGATAAGGGATGCAAGCGACGGACGCGGGGCGCGCCTCTTTTGAGGGCGCCCCGCTTTCGTGCCTGCCCTGAGCGGCAGCGAAGGGTCTGATGCAGGTTCCCCGACTGACCTCGGGACAGGTCCAAACTGACGCCAAACTGACGCCGGTGCGGCAGAACCAAGGCGACAAGTCGCCGTAAATACCCCGATCCGCCGGGTATGCGCCGCGGATTGAAACCGTACATCAGGGACCACAGCGGGCCACACCCTCTGCCCGCAAGGAGGCAAGTCATGATGCAAGCCAAGTTGATCACCGTTCTTGCCGCCGTTGCCATTTCCACCACGGCGGCGGTCGCTCCGGCAGCGCTGTCGCCGGCAGCGGCCCAGGCCAGCATGAATTTCGGCGTCACGATCGGCACGCCGCCGCCACCGCCGGTCTACGAGGTCGTCCCGCCGCCGCGCATCGGCTATGTGTGGGCGCCGGGCTACTGGCATTGGGAGGGCGAGCGGCACGTCTGGGTGGGCGGCCACTGGATGGCCGAGCGCCGCGGCTATCACTGGGTGCCCGACCGCTGGGATCACCGTGACGGCGGCTACCGCCACGAGCGCGGCCACTGGGACCATGACGGCGACCGCCACGGCTAACGGCTAGCGCAACACCAACGAGAGAAGCGGGGCGTCGAAGAAGGGCGCCCCGCTTTCTTTTGCCCGCGCGGCACGCCGCTTGAGCCGACACCGAGGACGTTATGTGCGTGAGCGACAAGGAGAAATTGAGCTAACGACCATAATCGTGGATTGGCGCGCGCTCAGCGTATAATCGCGCTCATGGTTTCGTTTGCTGGGAGGCTCTCGTTTTTTTTCCGTTTATTTAACGGGAGGGGCCTCCTGCCTCCGGACTTCACTTTCTCAAAAATGGTTCTACGGTCGTCGCACGCCTTAGGAGACTAGAATCATGTCCGCTCCCATCGCCATCCGCCTGCACCCCAACGACAATGTCGTGGTGGCGCGCATGGACATCCTGCCCGGCACGATCGTCGAGCAGGGGGGCACGGGCGAGGTGGCGGCGGCGGCGCGGGTGCCGCCCGGCCACAAGATCCTGACGCGGGCGGTGAAGAAGGGCGAGCCGCTGCGCAAGTACAACCAGATCATCGGCTTCGCCACCGAGGATCTGGCGCCCGGCGCGCACATCCATACGCACAACTGCGTCATGGGCGACTTCGAGCGCGACTACGCCTTCGGCGTGGACGCGCACGCGACCGACTATGTGCCGGCGGCCGAGCGCGCCACCTTCAGGGGCTATCGCCGCGCCGACGGGCGGGCGGCGACGCGCAACTATCTCGGCATCGTCACCACGGTGAACTGCTCGGCGGCGACCAGCCGCATGATCGCCAAGAAGCTCGAGCCGCTCCTCGAGGCCTATCCCAACATCGACGGCGTCGTGCCGCTGACCCATGGCGGCGGCTGCGGCATGGCGGCGGCGGGACTCGAGATGGACGTGCTGCGCCGCACGCTCGCCGGCTACTCGCGTCACGCCAACATGGCGGCGGTGGTGATGCTCGGTCTCGGCTGCGAGGCCAACCAGATCGGCGGCCTGATGAATGCCGAGGGGCTGAAGGAAGGGCCCAAGTTCATTCCCATGACCATCCAGGACGAGGGCGGCGTCGCCAAGACGGTGATGCGCGCCGTCGGCTTCCTGCAGGAGCTCCTGCCCGAGGTGAACAACGTCAGGCGCGAGCCGATTCCGGCGAGCGAGCTCATCCTAGCGCTGCAGTGCGGCGGGTCGGACGGCTATTCCGGCATTTCGGCCAATCCGGCGCTAGGCGCCGCGGTCGATCTCCTAGTGCGCCACGGCGGCACCGCGGTGCTTTCCGAGACGCCCGAGATCTACGGTGCCGAGCACCTGCTGACCCGTCGCGCGGTGAGCCGCGAGGTCGGTGAGAAAATTGTGGCACGCATCAAGTGGTGGGAGGACCACTGCGCCAGGACCGGCGGCGAGATGAACAACAATCCCTCGCCCGGCAACAAGGCGGGCGGCCTTACCACCATTTTGGAGAAATCCCTGGGCGCGGTGGCGAAGGGCGGCACGACCAATCTGGTCGAGGTCTACGAATATGCGCAGCCGATCACCGCCAAGGGCTTCGTCTACATGGACTCGCCGGGTTACGACCCGGTCTCGGCGACCGGCCAAGTGGCGGGCGGGGCCAACGTCCTCTGCTTTACAACCGGACGTGGCAGCGTGTTCGGCTGCAAGCCTGCACCCTCACTGAAGCTCGCCACAAATAGCGCGCTTTATCGGCGGATGACCGATGACATGGACATCAACTGCGGCACCATCGTCGACGGCGAAGACACCATTCAGGAAAGCGGAAAGAAGATATTTGAACTCATCCTGAAGACAGCTTCCGGACAAAAGACCAAATCGGAGGCATTGGGCATCGGCGACGATGAGTTCGAGCCCTGGAAAATTGGCGCAACTATGTAACTCTTTCGCGAGGACGGGCGTTACTTATGGAGCAACATTGACTTCGCTGCGTTAGCTGCCCATATGCGCTTCCACGACTTACGAACTTGGCCTTGCTCTGGCGGCCCTGCCCATCGCGGCGGAATCCCTTCCACGAAGCTACCCCAACTTCTTCAGTTGTCGCAGATCGATGCCGCGAGCGCACCGTCTGCGCTTTCACGCGTGTGCTCGCAACTACGCTAAGGAGACAGAGTAATGCCGACAGGTACCGTCAAGTGGTTCAATGCCACCAAGGGTTTCGGGTTCATCCAGCCAGCCGAGGGCGGCAAGGACGTGTTCGTCCACATCAGCGCCGTCGAGCGTTCGGGCCTCAACGGCCTGAACGAGGGCCAGAAGATCAGCTACGAGATCGCCACCGAGCGTGGCCGCTCGGCAGCGGTCAATCTCAAAGCAGCTGAGTAGCGGCTGAGCCAAGCAGCAGCTGGACGTTGATTGCGACGGCGGCGCCTTCGCGGGCGCCGCCGTCGTCATTTCGGGCGAGCGTGATAGTCTCGGGGCCGGAGGGAGAATCCATGCCGGCCGATCTCCATTACTTGTCGCTCAATGAAGTCGCGCGCCAGATCCGGGGGCGCAAGCTTTCGTCGCTCGAAGCGACGCGCGCAATGCTCGACCGCATTGCCAGGATCGATCCCGATCTCAAGAGCTACGCCACCGCGACGCCCGAGCGGGCGCTCAGCGACGCCAAGCGACTCGACGACGAAGCGCAAATCGGGAGATTCCGCGGCGCCCTGCATGGCGTGCCGATCGCGGTCAAGGATCTCTGCAACACTGCGGGCGTGGCGACCGCCGCCGGCATGGCGATCCATCGCGGCAATGTGCCGGCCAAGGACGCCACCGTCGTCGCGCGCCTCAAGGGAGCGGGCGCGGTGATCCTGGGCAAGCTGCAGATGACCGAAGGCGCCTTCGGTGCGCACCATCCCAGCATTCCCCCACCCAAGAATCCCTGGAACGCGGCCTATTGGAGCGGCGCCTCGTCGTCGGGTTCGGGGGCGGCGACGGCGGCGGGCCTCTGCTTCGGCTCGCTCGGGTCCGACACCGGCGGTTCGATCCGCTTTCCTTCGACCCAGAACGGCGTCACCGGGCTGAAGCCGACCTGGGGCCGCGTCAGCCGCGCCGGCGTATTTGCCTTGGCCGACTCGCTCGACCATATTGGCCCGATGGCGCGCAGTGCGCTCGATTGCGCGCTGCTGCTGGGCGCCATCGCCGGCGCCGATGCCGACGATCCGACGGCCGCGCCGCTTGCCGTGCCCGACTATGCCGTCGCGCTCGGCAAGGATGGCGGCAGCGGCGTGCGCGGCAAGAAGCTCGGCGTGCCCAACAACCTGATCGGTCTCGATGCCGACGCGCGGCGCGTGTTCGACGCGGCGGTCGCCGGCTTCAAGAGCGCCGGCGCCGAGCTGATCGAGGTGGCCTTGCCGGCGTCGGCCGAGCAGGGCGCGCGCGACTGGCTGCCGCTCTGCGCCGTCGAGACGGCGCTCGCCCACGAAGCCACCTATCCGGCGCGCGCCGCCGAGTATGGCCCGGTCCTGGCCGCCTTCATCGAGGCCGGGCGACAGCTGCCGGTGCTCGAATACGCCCGCCTGCAGGCGAGACGCGCGGCGTTGACCGGCGATCTCAGCCGGTTGATGGCCTCGCTCGACTTCATGCTGGTCCCGGCGATGGGCACGGCGGCCTGGACGATCGCGGCGCTGGACCAGGTCGGGCGCGATCCCGACACGGTAGCGGCACGGCTGCGCTACACCGCGCCGTTCGACCTGAGCGGCCAGCCGACGCTCACCCTGCCGGGCGGCTTCACCGCCGACGGCGCGCCGGTCGGCTTCCAGGTCGTCGGCCGCGCCTTCGACGAGGCGGGCATCCTCGCCGCCGGCCACGCTTTCCAGCAGGCGAGCGACTGGCATCGCAGGCATCCGCCGCTCTGAGCGCGTCGATGCCCGGCGCGTCCATCGTCCGGAACTGGCTCGACTGGGCGGGGCGCATCGGCGCCGATCCGGGCGACACCCCCGACGCGGCGCTGCGCAAGCGCCTGGTGGTCCTGCTGTTTGTCGGAACCTTGCCGGCGACTGCGCTGTGGAGCGCCATCTACTTCGTGGCGGTCAAGGACGGGTTCGAGTGCCAAGCCAGCGGGGCCATCGAGGTGAAGGGGGCCGGCCGCATGGAGATCTGGCACGTGGTCGGTCGGCGGGCCGGCTGAGCTCACCGGACTGTGATCCGGCGCAAGACATCCGCCACGCCCGCGCTACAGTATCCCGCGCATCATGCGGCGAACTTGGACCTGGCATTTCGACCTGCCGCCGGAGCAGCTCTGGCCGGTGATGGCCGATACGGTGCGCTTCAACGAGGCGATGGGCTTCCCGCCCTACCAGCTCGAGGAGATCCCGCAGGCCAACGGCACGGTGCTGCGGCTGGGTAGCGGCAAGGCGATCGTTTTCACCCTGCGCTGGCAGGAGAAGCCGTTCGAATGGGTCAAGGGGCGCTGGTTCCGAGAGAACCGCGAGCTCGCCAACGGTCCGTTCCGGCGCTTCGGTCCGTCCTACGAGATTGAAGCGGAGGAGGGCGGCACCAAGGTCCGCTTCAGCCTGGAATGGGAGCCGCGCGGGATCATCGGCCGCTTGCTGGGCCCGTTCGCCGCTTACGAGATCGCGCGCCGCGTCCTCAAGCGCTACCGCGAGGCCGCCGAGTTCGCCAAAGGTGCCCGGCCTGCTCTGTTCGACCTGCCGCCGCCCAGCCTGCCCGAGGCGGCGCGGGCCCGCGCCGCCGCGCTCGCCCAGGCGATCGATCGCGGCCCCTACGGCAACGGCCTTGGCCGGCGGCTGAGCGAGTATGTGCTGGGCGGCATGGCGAGCGACGTGTCGCGGGTGCGGCCGAGGACCTTAGCCCGCGAGTTCGGCCTGCCCGAGCGGCCGATCATCGAGGGCTGCCTGACGGCGGCGCATGAGGGCCTGCTCAGCATGAAGTGGAGCCTGCTGTGCAACAATTGCCGCGGCGCCAAGTTCAGCACGCCGGCGCTCAGCGAGCTGCCGCGCGGCGCGCACTGTCCGTCGTGCAACATCGACTACGAGCGCGACTTCGAGCGCAATGTCGAGCTCTCCTTTGCAGCCGCACCGGCGATCCGGCCGCTGCTGCCCGGCAGCTATTGCCTGAGCGGTCCGATGACCACGCCGCACGTGATGGTGCAGCTCCTGCTGGGGCCGGGCGAGCGGCGCACCATCGCCTTGGATCCGCCGGCCGGACCCTATCGCCTGCGCACGCTCCATCCCGGCGCCTCGATCGATATCGAGCACAAAGGCGGCGCCTTCCCCGGCCTCGCAATCACCGTGAGCGGCGTGAAAGCCCTGCCGCCCGGCAAGCCGGGCGAGATCGCCTTCGCAAACGACGCCGGCTTCGAGGCCGCGGCCCTGATCGAGGACCGCCGCTGGACGCGCGAGGCGCTGACCGCGCCCGAGGTCATCTCGCTGCAGGCGTTCCGCGATCTCTTCGCCGAGGCGACCTTGCGGCCGGGCGATGAGGCCGCGGTCGGCCAGGTGGCGCTGATGTTCACCGACCTCAGCGGCTCGACGGCGTTCTACGAACGGGTCGGCGACGCCGTGGCCTACAACCTGGTGCGCGAGCACTTCGCCTTCCTGGCCGGCATCGTGCGCGACCACAACGGCGCGGTCGTCAAGACCATAGGCGATGCCGTGATGGCCTCGTTCGACGATCCGGCCGACGCGGTGCGGGCCGCGCTGGCGGCGCAGGCCGGCATCGCGGCGTTCAACCGCCAGCACGCCGGTGGCCGCGCCGACCGCGCCTTCACGATCAAGCTTGGCGTGCATGCCGGCGCCAGCGTCATGGTCAATCTCAACGACCGCATGGACTATTTCGGCACGACCGTGAACATGGCGGCCCGCCTGCAGGGCCAGAGCCAGGGCGGCGACGTGGTGCTGAGCCACGCCATCGCCCGCGATCCGGCGGTCAAGCCGCTGCTGGCCGACGTGGCGACACGCGAAGAGACGGTGGCGCTGAAGGGCTTCGATCAGCCGGTCGGCTTCGTCCGCGTCCTGGCACGCGCCTAGCTACCAAAGTGCGTCGCCAGCACGGCGGCCGCCTCGTCGTTGGCCCTGAGGCCCTGCTGCAGGAAGCGGGTCAACGAAAAGAAGCCGTGCACGGTGCCGGGATAGTTGACATAGGTCGTCTTCGCGCCGGCATCGATCAGCCGATTGGCATAGGCGCGGCCTTCGTCGCGCAGCGGATCGTAGCCGGCGGTCAGCACGAAGGCGGGCGGCAGGCCGGTGAAGTCCTTGGCGAGCAGCGGCGAGAGGCGGAGGTCGGTGAGGTCGGTGCCCTTCGGGGCGTAGGCGCGCCAGAACCATTCGATCAGGTCGCGCGTCAGGAAATAGCCGTCGCTGAACAAGCGGTGGGATTCGGTTTGGCGCCGGGCATCGGTGGCGGGATAGATCAGCATCTGGAAGGCGGGAGTCTGGTCGCCGGCGTCGCGGCAGGCCTGACAGACGACGGCGGCGATCGAGCCGCCCGCCGAATCGCCGCCCACGGCGATGCGGGCAGGATCGACACCGAACGAGGCGGCATTGTCGCGAATGTGGCGGAAGGCCGCGACACCGTCGTCGGTCGGCGCCGGGAACGGATGCTCGGGCGCCAGGCGATAGTCGATGGCGATCACCTGGCAGCGGCTCTTGTTGGCAAGCCGCCGGCAGGTCGAATCGTGCGTCTCGAGATTGCCGATCACCCAGCCGCCGCCGTGATAGTAGATCAGGGTCGGCATTGCGTTCGCGGCCGCGACGCCGAGCGGGCGATAGCGCCGGAAGGCGATTTCGCCGCCGGGGCCGGCGAAGGCGCCGTCATTGACCGAGGCGACTTGCGGAGGCTCGGCCTCGCAGTCCTCGCTCATCTTGTCGACGGAGAGACGGCCTTCCTTGTAGGGCATGGTGTGCAGCATGGGGCGACCGTCCTGGATCGCCTTCTCCATCAGGTCGAGCAAGGTGCGGACTTCAGCGTCGAGCATCGTGGTTCCTCGGAGCGACGGGAGCGGAGAAGTCTGCCGCGCCTAAAACTCGACGTCGAGTTCCTCGACCTCGTCGGGTTCGCTGCGCGCTGCCGCGGTCCATTCGATCAGCGCCGGGAACTTCAGCATCAGGTCGCGATAGGCGGCCGATGCCGGATCGAGCTTGACGTCGTAGGTGGCAAAGCGCGCACAGACCGGCGCGTACATCGCGTCCGCCACCGTCGCCTTGGGGCCGAACAGGTAAGGCCCGCCATAGCGCTGCAGGCAGTCGCGCCAGATCGCGGTGACACGCTCGATGTCGGCCTGTGCGCCGCCAAAAATCTTGAAGTTGTCGTGGCGTGCCTTGAGGTTCATCGGCAGGGCCGAGCGCAGGTTGGTGAAGCCCGAATGCATCTCGCCGGACACCGCGCGGCAGTGGGCCCGGGCCACGGCATCGGCCGGCCACAGGCCGGCCTCGGGCTTGATCTCGCTCAGGTATTCGGCGATCGCCAGGGTGTCCCACACCTTCACGGGACCGCATTCGAGGCAGGGTACAAGGAAGGAGGGCGACAAATGCAGGAGTTCGGCGCGGGTCGCGGGATCGTCGATCGGCGCCACTCTTTCGTCGAAATCCAGCCCGGCCATTTTACACAACAGCCAACCGCGCAGCGACCAGGAGGAATAATTCTTGCTACTGATGGTAAGAGAAGCCTCGGCCATGGGCGCCATCCCTCCCGGTCCGGCGGTGTCGTCCCTCGTCGTCGCGCGTTTCTAACGTAGCAAGTTCTGAGCCGGTTGCCGTCAATGCTGTACGCACTCTACCAGGCTGCCACCGACATCACCCTGCCCCTGCGCCTGTGGGCGGCGGCGGCCAGCCAGGGCCTTGCGTCGGGCGAGCTGGCCAGCTCGGAAAAATGGCGGGCCGCCAGCGCCCTCTGCGAGATGCTAAGCCGCGCCGCCCTCAGCCACCACCGGCCGCCGTTCGGCATCCTCGAGACCAGGGTCGGCAATCGTGTGGTTCCGGTCACGGAACAAGTAGCGCTGGCGACGCCGTTCGGCACCTTGCTGCGCTTCGCCAAGGAGGGCGCGTCCGTCCAGCCGAAAGTGCTGCTGGTGGCGCCGCTTTCCGGGCACTTCGCCACCCTGCTGCGCGACACCATCCGCGTGATGCTGCCCGAGCACGACGTCTACGTCACCGACTGGGCCAATGCGCGCGATATCGGGATCCAGCACGGCCGCTTCGGCTTCGACGAGTTGACCGAGCATCTCATCCGCTTCCTCGAGACCATCGGTCCGGGCGCGCACATGATCGCGGTCTGCCAGCCCTGCGTGCAGGCGCTCGCCGCCGCGGCGCTGATGGCCGAGGACGACAATCCGGCCCAGCCGCGCAGCCTCACCCTGATGGCGGGACCGATCGACTGCCGGGTCAACCCGACGACGGTGAATACGCTCGCCACCAGCCGGCCGATCGAGTGGTTCGAGCTCAATCTCATCAGCCCCGTGCCGCTGCGCTTTCCCGGCGCCATGCGCCGCGTCTATCCCGGCTTCCTGCAGCTCGCCGCCTTCATGAGCATGAACGCCGAACGCCACATCAAGGCGCAGGTCGATCTCTATCGCGCGCTGGCCAAGGGCGACACCCAGCACGCCAACGCCATCAAGGCCTTCTACGACGACTACTTCGCCGTGTCCGACATGACGGCGGAGTTCTATCTCGAGACGGTGGAGCGCGTGTTCCAGCAGTTCCTGCTGGCGAAGGGCGAGCTCGACTGGAAGGGCCGCCGGGTCGATCCCAGGGCCATCCGCCGCACTGCGCTGTTCACGGTCGAGGGCGAGCGCGACGACATCTGCGCGATCGGCCAGACCATCGCCGCGCACGATCTCTGCGGTGGCCTCAGGCGCTATCGCAAGAAGCACTATATGCAGGCCGGCGTCGGCCACTACGGCGTGTTCGCCGGGCGACGCTGGGCGGGCCAGATCTACCCCTTGGTGCGGAACACGATTCTGGCGAACAACTAGTCGCTGCACTACATTTGAGGCATGGCCGAATTTCCCAAGAGAACCCTGGCCGACTGGGAAAAGCTTGCCGCCAAGGAATTGCGCGACAAGCCCGTCTCCTCGCTCGACTGGACGACGCCCGAGGGCATCGTGGTGAAGCCGCTCTACACCGCGGCCGACCTCGAGACGCTCGAGACCCTGGGTTCCTTGCCGGGCTTCCCGCCCTTCACACGCGGGCCCAAGGCCACGATGTACACTGGCCGGCCCTGGACGGTACGCCAGTACGCGGGCTTCTCGACCGCGGAGGAAAGCAACAAGTTCTATCGCGCCAATCTCGCGGCCGGTCAGATGGGCCTCTCGGTCGCCTTCGATCTTGCGACGCACCGCGGCTACGACTCCGACCATCCGCGCGTGGTGGGTGACGTCGGCAAGGCGGGCGTGGCGATCGACTCGGTCGAGGACATGAAGATCCTGTTCGACGGCATCCCACGCGACCGCATGACCGTGTCGATGACCATGAACGGCGCGGTTCTGCCGGTGTTGGCGGGCTACATCGTGGCGGCCGAGGAGCAGGGCGTGCCGCAGGAGAAGCTCGGCGGCACCATCCAGAACGACATCCTCAAGGAGTTCATGGTCCGCAACACCTACATCTATCCGCCCGGACCCTCGATGCGCATCGTGGCCGACATCATCGAGCACACCGCGCAGCACATGCCCAAGTTCAACTCGATCTCGATCTCCGGCTATCACATGCAGGAGGCCGGCGCGACGCTGGTGCAGGAACTGGCCTTCACGCTGGCCGACGGCCTCGAATATGTTCGGGCCGCCAAGGGCAAGGGGCTCGACATCGACGCCTTCGCGCCCCGGCTGAGCTTCTTCTTCTGCATCGGCATGAATTTCTTCATGGAGGTGGCCAAGCTCCGCGCCGCGCGCTTCCTGTGGGCCGAGCTGATCCGGCCGTTCGAACCCAAGAAGTCCGATTCGCTCTCGCTGCGCACGCACTGCCAGACCTCGGGCGTGTCGCTGACCGAGCAGGATCCGTACAACAACGTGATCCGCACCGCCTACGAGGCGATGGCGGCGGTACTGGGCGGCACCCAATCGCTGCACACCAATTCGTTCGACGAGGCGCTGGCGCTGCCGACACCGCATTCGGCGCGGATCGCGCGCAACACCCAGCTGATCCTGCAGCACGAGACCGGCATCACCCGGGTCGTCGATCCGCTGGCCGGCAGCTACTACGTCGAGGCGCTGACCGCGAGCCTGGTCGCCGAGGCGCGCAAGCTGATCGGCGAGGTCGAGGCGCTGGGCGGCATGACCAAGGCGGTCGAGGCCGGCATGCCCAAGATGAAGATCGAGGAGGCGGCGGCGCGCCGTCAGGCGCGCGTCGATCGCGGCGAGGAAGTGATCGTGGGCGTCAACAAGTTCCAGGCCAAGGACAGCGAGCCGGTCGAGATCCTCGAGGTCGACAACGCCGCGGTGCGCAATGCCCAGGTGGCGCGCCTGCAGAAGATCCGCGCCAGCCGCGACGAGGCCAAGTGCGTTGCGGCGCTGAAAGCGCTGGGCGAGGCGGCGCGCAGCGGCAACGGCAACCTGCTGGCGCTGTCGATCGAAGCGACGCGGGCGCGCGCCACGGTGGGCGAGATCTCGTCGGCGCTGGAAGGCGTCTACGGCCGCTACCAGGCGACGATCCGCTCGATCTCCGGCGTCTATGCCGGCGAATGGGAAGGAGACAAGGGCCTTGAGCGCATTCGCGCCGACATCGCGCAGTTTGCCGAGGAAGAAGGCCGCCGGCCGCGGCTCATGGTGGTGAAGATGGGCCAGGACGGGCACGACCGCGGCGCCAAGGTGATCGCCACCGCCTTCGCCGACCTAGGCTTCGACGTCGATATCGGTCCGCTCTTCCAGACGCCGCAGGAAGCGGCCCGTGCCGCCATCGAGAACGACGTGCATGTGGTCGGCGTATCGAGCCAGGCGGCCGGCCACAAGACCCTGGTGCCGCAGCTGATCGAGGAACTCGGCCGCCAGGGCGGCGGCGAGACGCTGGTCGTGGTGGGCGGCGTCGTGCCGGTGCAGGACTACGACTTCCTCAAGAAGGCGGGCGTCGCTGCAATCTACGGCCCCGGCACCAACATTCCCGCCGCCGCCGCCGAGATCCTCGCCATCCTGCGCCAGAAGAACGCCAAGCGCGCGGCTTAGTGCTCGCGGAAGTACAGGATGCGGCCGCGGATGGTGCCGAAGAAGGTGTGCGCCTCGAGCCGCGCAGGATAGCGGAAAGGCGTGTCATCCAGACGGGCGAACCAGATTCGCATCGGCCGCTGGCGCTCGGTCTCGGCCTCGTTCTGCGGTTCGTAGAAGAGACCGGCGATGCGCTTGGTGTAGATGTCGCAGATCAGCACATCGCCCTTGGCACCGGGAATTTCGCTGGCCTCGGCCCGGTCCATGCCGATCTTGATGGGGATCACGTCGATCCGCCGCTGCCCGTCGTTGCTCTGCGCCGGGCGATCGCAGGCGTGATCGCCCGACATGACGACGGCGATCGTCGCCGTCAACGGATCGAGCGAGCCCCGCTTCTTGTCTTCGGGAATGGTGTCCTTGGGCTCGGGATTGAAGGGCGGCACGTGGGTCTCCGCGATCGTGCCGTCGGGGCGGTAGTCCGCCCGCCAGGTGCGCGTCTTGCCCGAGATCAGCAGCGACAGTGAGCCGCCCTCGGGATGCGCGCCGCGCTCCGTCGTGAAGCTGCCCCAGGCGCGGTTCAGGCCTTCATAGCGCAGGGTGATCGCCTTCATGACGCCGACCTTGTAGGCGTGGCTTTCGACATCGTAGCGGTCGCCGTCGAGATGCGCGGTGAAATCGATGCGAAAACCCGAAATTCCCACGAAAGTGATTTCGTAGGCGCCCTCGATCACTTTCGAAGCCTGAGCCCGGGCCACCGCGGGCGCTGCGCTGCACAAGACAATCAGCGCCAAGGCCCTACGAAATTTCATGAAATGCAAATCCACAAACACCACTCCCCC
>JBPYDO010000183.1:0-30985 GCA_051985755.1 Reyranella sp.
CCGACTTGCCGCTGCATCAGGTGGCGCCTCGGCACCTCGAGGCGGAGGTGAGCAACTACCTGCCCAAGGCAGACCTGCGTGTGCTGTACATCACGCACTAGCGCGCCTTATAGGCAGCGCGCCTTCGAGGCGCGGGCTATTTCCTGTTTTGCGGGCCCTCGCCCGGCGCCCCCAAATCCTCTTCAGTCGGCGCTTCGTCGGTCGGGACGCGATAGCCTTCCTTCAGCCATCGACCGAGATCGACGTCGGCGCAGCGCTTGCTGCAGAACGGGCGGTACTTTTGCGTTTCCGGTTTTTGTTCCACCGGTTTGCCGCAGATTGGACACTTGGCCATCACGCGCACGGCGCGCAGCGGCGGCTGGTTTCGGTCGGAACTGGACATGTCGTGAAAGAGTCGCGCCTCGCAAGGCGCGCGTCAACGCTCCCCTCGCCGCCCGATCTGGCGGGCGGCGGCGACTTCTTCGTTGGCAACGCCTAACGCTTAGGCGTCGACCAGCTCTCTCGCTTCGCGGCGAATCTCACCGCGCGGCAGTTCGATCTTCTCGGCCGGCAGCATCACGGCAGTGACGCCGGCATTGAGGCTCTGCAGGGAGATCTCCCGGCCGTTGCCGAACCGGACAGCGTCCTTGTGCGGGCCGGTCTCGAGGCGGGTCATCACCACGTCCTCGATCGCGCCGATGCCCAAGGCGACCTGCAGGGCTTCGCCGATGCCAGCGAGCCTGAGGCGTGCGTCCGCCGGGACACACACGGCGGTGTCGCAGTTGCCGCCAGAAGTAAATCCCATCGAGCCGCTGCCGAAACGGGCCAGCGTGTATTCCTCGCCGGCCGCCGCGGGAACTGCGCGATAGAGCTCCAATGAATAGTCACACATCGCACTCTCCTGGGTTAAGCGGACGTCCCATGGACATGGTCGCGAATTGAAGGACGTCCAAGGGCTGGCTTGCAAAAAATGAACCAGCGAGAGGGGGAACGCCTGTTAGTGGAAGACGTTGCTCGTGGCGCAAGCCCAGGACGCCGGTTTCTCGATGAGACGATCAGACAGCGTCATCTCTTTCGAGTGACTCCAGCCGGCGAGCTAGGGTCGCTCCGCGCCGTGCACGCGTCAACTCGAAAAGTCCCAGCCTTGTGAATCCATAGAGCTGTGTGGGCACAGAATCGTCACCGAGCGCCTCGGCCATTGCTGCCTGAACTTTGTCACGGTCATAGGCGCTGCGCATGGTGATGAAGTCGATCACCAGTGCACCTGCGAGATTGCGCAAGCGAAGCTGCTGGGCGATGGCCGGCACCGCCTCAAGATTGACCTCGACCGGCCGCCTGGGTCCGCGGCCCTGCCGACCGCCGGCCGCGGCGCTGTTCACATCGACTGCGCATAGCGTCTCGCCAGGTTCGAACAGGATCTCGACGCCGCTATCGAGGACGATTCGGCTCGCCAGCGCCGTGTCAATCTGCCCCGCCACGTCGTCGATGTCGAATATGGGCATCGGACCATTGTGCCAGCGCACGCGAATGGGCTCCTGCCGTCGGTCCATCTCGTCCTGCAACGCGCGCGCCCGGCCGCGATCGTCGATGATCACTTCTTCGAGATTGGCGCAATCGCGCAAGGCGCGCGCGATGGGATCGCGCTCGATCGGCAGACGCGCCGTCAGATCGCAAGGCGGCGCCGCATCGAAAGCCTGCCGGCGAATCGCTTCCCAGCGTTCGGCGACGTCATTTGCATCGGCCTGCAAGAGAGCCGGCGACGCGCCGGCCGCCGCGGTGCGCACCACGACACCGCCCTCGAGCAAAGGAGCAATGTGCCCGGCCAGCCGCTCGCGCTCCGCTTCGCCTTCGATGCGCCGCGAGAAGCCGAGGCCGTTGCCCACAGGATGATGAACGAGGTAGCGGCCGGAGACCGCGACGTTCATGGAGAGTCGTGGCCCCTTGTCGCCCTCACCTTCGGCCCGCACCTGGACCAGCACCGGCGCGCCGACGGGCGGCCAGCCTTCGATGCCGGCGCGGTCTTCGGCGCGCAGGAAGCCCGACCGGCCGATGCCGATGTCGACGAAGGCGGCGTCGAGCTCGGGCATCACCCGCTCGAGCCGACCGAGAAAGATGCTGTCGGCCAAGGATGGCCGGTCGCGGCGCGCCACGCGCAGCTCGACCAGGCGCCCACCGGCGACCAGTGCCATCAGGAAAGCCCGCGGCATGACCTGGCAGATCAGGCGATCGATGCGGGTCACGATTCGGCCATTGCCGGCGTTGGCGCAAACGGCGCCATCGCCCGCATCAGGCCGGCCGTCTCGAACAACGGCAGGCCAACGACGTTGCTGTACGACCCGGCGAGGAAGGCGACGAAGCCGGCCGCCCGCCCCTGGATGGCATAGCCTCCCGCCTTGCCGCGCCATTCCTCGCTGGCCAGGTAGGCCTCGACGTCGTCGGCCGCCAGACGCCGGAAGCGCACCACCGTCTCGACCAGCCGGGTGCGCGAGCGGTTTCCCGCCGCGATGGCGATGCCGCCGATCACCTTGTGCCGGCGGCCCGACAAGACCTGCAGGCAGGCACGCGCCTCGGCTGCCGTCTCGGCCTTGGGAAGGATCCGCCGGCCGACGGCGACGACGCTGTCGGCGGCCAGCACCACGGCGCGCGGATGGCGTTTGGCGACGACCTCGAGCTTGGCCCTTGCCATGCGCAGCGCATAGCGCCGCGGGGTCTCGCCCTTCAGCGGACTCTCGTCGATGTCAGCCGGATCGATCGCGGCCGGCTCGATGCCGATCTGCCTGAGGAGATCCAGCCGGCGCGGCGAGGCCGAAGCCAGGACCAGCGGCGGAGGCAGTGGCGCCTACTTGAAGCGGAAGGTGATGCGGCCCTTGGTCAGGTCGTAGGGCGTCATCTCGACGGTGACGCGGTCGCCTGCCAGCACGCGGATGCGGTTCTTGCGCATCTTGCCCGAAGTGTGGGCGAGGATCGTGTGGTCGTTGTCGAGCTTGCCGCGGAACATGGCGTTGGGCAGCAGCTCCGACACGACACCGTTGAATTCGATCAGATCTTCCTTGGCCATCCAGCCTCCGGTTGGAACATGGGACGAAGCGGCCGGAAAATGGGCCTCGACCGCTGGTTAGTCAACTTGGATGCGAGCATCGTCCCGCCCGATTAGTGGGTCTCGACCGCCTCGCGCCCTTGAGGCACCCTCCGCCGACCGCGGGGTACATCGCGGGCGGGAGGCTCAGGGAATGTTCGGGTTGCTCTTCGCGTTCGAAGGCCGGATCGGGCGCGCCGCTTTCTGGGCCGTTCAGCTCCCGCTCCTCGTCCTGTTCTGGGTCTACTTCAACTACATCGACCGCCTGCTCGCCCACTGGATTCCCGGCAGCGTCTTCCTTGGCTATGCGGTGGCCCTGCTGATCGCCGCGCCGCTGATCTGGGTGCAGTACGCCATCACCATCAAGCGCTGCCATGATCGCGGCAAGACGGGGTTCTGGTCCCTGCTGCTGCTGGTCCCCCTGCTCGGCCAACTGTGGGCGCTGATCGACTGCGGCCTGTTGCCCGCGAGAGAAGTCCCACCCGCCTGAAGCGTCGATCAGGGTGTCGGACCCGACGGCGTGCCGAATCGCGCCTTCATTCGCGCCAGGATGAGATCCCGCACCTGGCGGTAGGCAGCCAGCCGCGCCTCGCGCGAGCCCTCGGCGGCCGTGGCGTCGGGGATCGCCCAGTATTCGACGTCGGTCGCCGTGCCGCGCGCGAACTCGAGCGCCCGATGATGCGCTTCGGGCGATAGGGTGACGATCAGCTCGAAGGAACTGGGATCGACGTCGTCGAACGTCTTGGCATGATGGCGGTGCACGTCGATACCGACTTCGTCCAGCACGCAGGCCGCGAAGGCATCGACCTCGTCGGCACGCACGCCCACCGAATCGATGAAGGTGACATGCCCGTATAGCCGCTTGGCCAGCGCCTCTGCCATGGGCGAGCGCACCGCGTTCTGAGTGCAGGCGAACAGCACGCTCGAAGGTGGCGACGCGTTCATGCCGTCACGTGCCCTTTATGTGCAGGGCGCAGATCAGCGTGAACAGGCGGCGGGCGGTATCGAGGTCGACCTCGATCTTGCCGGCGAGACGCTCGCGCAACAGCTCGGAGCCCTCGTTGTGCAAGCCTCGCCGGCCCATGTCGAGCGCCTCAATCTGCGAGGGCCCGAGCCTCTTGATGGCTGCGTAGTAGCTCTCGCACACCAGGAAGTAGTCCTTCACGACTTTGCGGAAAGGCGTCAGCGACAGGATGATGTCGCGCAGCTTGCGGTCGTCGGCGGCATGCACGCCGAATACCAGGCGCTGCTCGAAGACGCCGATGTGAAGCTTGTAGGGGCCGGCCTCGCCGCCCATCAGGACGAAGTGGTTCTGTTCCAGGAGGTCGAACAGCGCCACGGCCCGCTCATGCTCGACCTCGGGCGTTCGGCGCGCCACCGACCGTTCGTCGAGCGAGACGTCGATGATGCTGCTGGCCCGGTGGGACGGCATGGTGCGGACAACGCCGCTCTAGCCGCGGCGGTTCAGCCGGACAAGAACCGAGCGGCCATGCGCCGTGAGACCCTCGGCTTCGGCGAGCGCCACCGCCGGCGGACCGAGCGTCGCCAGAGCCTCCGGCGTGCAGGCGACGATCGAAGTCCTCTTCAGGAAATCGGCGACGCTCAGCCCACCCGAATAACGCGCAGCGCGCGAAGTCGGCAGGACGTGGTTGGTGCCCGCCACATAGTCGCCGATCGCCTCCGGCGTGTGCCGACCGAGGAAGATCGCTCCGGCATGGTTGATCTTCTGGGCGAGCGCTTCGGCCTGCGCGGGATCGACCGCCAGTTCGACATGCTCAGCGGCGATGCGGTCGACGATCGCCGGCGCCTCGGCGAGGTCGGGCACCAGGATGATGCAGCCGTTGTCGCGCCAGCTCGCCGCCGCCGTCTCGGCGCGCGGCAGGCCGCGCAGCTCGCCTTCGATCGCCTCGGCCACGGCGTCGGCGAACTTGGCGTTGTCGGCGATCAGCACCGATTGCGAGGCCGGATCGTGCTCGGCCTGCGACAGCAGATCGGCGGCGATCCAGGCGGGATCGTTATCGGCGTCGGCGACGACCAGGATTTCCGACGGCCCGGCGATCAGGTCGATGCCGACATCGCCGAACACGCGACGCTTGGCGGCTACGACGTAGGCGTTGCCGGGGCCGGTGATCTTGTCGACCGGCTTGATCGAGGCCGTGCCGTAGGCGAGCGCGGCCACCGCCTGGGCGCCGCCGATTCGCCAGATCTCGTCGGCGCCGGCGATCTCGGCCGCCAGCATGACCAGCGGATTGAGGGCGCCGCCCGGCGTCGGCACCGCCATGGCGACGCGCTTCACGCCCGCCACCTTGGCCGGCACGACGTTCATCAGGACCGAAGAGGGATAGGCCGCCGTGCCGCCCGGAACATAGACCCCGACCGAGTCGATCGGCCGATAGCGGGCGCCCAGCCGCGTGCCCGAGACGTCGGTGAAGTCGACGTCCGCCGGAAGGAGACGACGATGGAACGCCTCGATCCGCCGGGCGGCAAACTCGAGCGCCGAACGCTGCTGGCTGGGAACCTTTTCGGCCGCGGCGCGGCGCTCTGAGTCCGACACGCGCAGCCCCTCGGCCGCGACCTCGAACTTGTCGAACTTGCGCGTGTGCTCGACGAGCGCCACATCGCCGCGAGCCCGCACATCGGCCACGATCTCAGCCACGGTGCGATCGACATTCTCGTCGCTTTCGCGGCGGCGGCCGAGGAAAGCCGCGAACGCTTCCTCGAAATCCGGCGAAGACGCGTCGAGGCGTTGCGGGTCAGGCGGCACGGCTGACCTCGCGGAAGCGGTCGATCCAATGACCGATGCGTTCGGCCTGCGTCTTGAGCGCAGCGCGATTGACGATGAAGCGCGAGGTTATGTCGGCGATGTGCTCGACTTCCACCAGCCCGTTGTCACGCAGGGTGCGGCCGGAATCGACCAGGTCGACGATGCGATGGCTGAGCCCGAGCGAAGGTGCGAGCTCCATGGCGCCCGAGAGCTTCACGCACTCGGCCTGCACGCCGCGCGCCGCAAAGTGCCGGCGCGTCACCTCGGGATACTTGGTGGCAATGCGCACATGGCTCCAGCGCCGGGGATCGTCGCTGCCGGCCATTTCGGCGGGCTCCGCGACCGCCAGCCGGCACTTGCCGATGCCGAGGTCTATCGGTGCATAGATCTCGGGATAGTCGAACTCCATCAGCACGTCGGCGCCGGCGATGCCGAGATGGGCCGCGCCGAAGGCGACAAAGGTTGCCACGTCGAAGGAACGCACGCGGATCAGATCGAGATCGGCATGATTGGTGGTGAAGCGCAGCTGGCGGGCGTCGGGGTCGGCGAAGGCCTCCTCCGGCTCGATTTCGGCCGCAGCCAGGAGCGGCGCCGCCTCATCGAGGATGCGCCCTTTCGGCAACGCCAGAATGAGCTTCTCGTTTTCCTGTCTCGTCGACACGCCATCGCTCCAGTAACGAATGCCCGCCCCGGGTCGAGGCCCCAAAAGTTGGGCTACTCGACCGGATGGGCGGGCTTCCACGGGGTTGGCCAAGGCTCCCCGACATCTCCCAAATGGCATGCAAGGCGGCCGATTTCTAGCCGTATGGTGCGCTCGGCGGCGAAGCGCAGGACCACGGAATGGGCGCTTTCCAGGGATACCGCCAGCAATTCCAGCACCCGGTCGGGCTTTTCCAGTGGAATCTTGTTGTGGTGAACGGCTGTCACCTCGTTGAAGACCAGGGCCGAATGGGTGCGCCAATAGGCCGTGTCGACGCCGGGATCGGCCTCCCAGCAGAAGCGGTTGAGCAGCAGCACGAAGCGCTTTTCTTCGGGGAAGTGCGCGCAGTCGCGCACCGCCACCAGGGAATCCTGGATCGCGGCCGAAATGACGCCGAGATCGTCGGCGTCCAGCGCCGTGAGCTTCAGTTTGTCCATTGCCGCCGATGTCTAGCCCTGCAGCCGCTCAATGTCGGCACCGCAGCCGGCCAGCTTCTCATGCAGCCGCTCATAACCGCGGTCGAGGTGATACACGCGGTGCACCGTGGTCTCGCCCTCGGCGGCGAGGCCCGCGATGGCGAGCGACACCGAGGCCCTGAGGTAGGTCGCCATCACCTCGGCGCCGCGCAGCTTCGGCACGCCGCGGACCAGCGCCGATTCGTGATGGATGGTGACGTTGGCGCCCATGCGCGCCAGCTCCGGCACGTGCATGAAGCGGCTCTCGAAGATCGTCTCGGTGATCATCGAAGCGCCTTCGGCCCGGGTCATCAGCGCCATCATCTGCGCCTGCAGGTCGGTCGGGAAGCCGGGATAAGGCTCGGTCATGACGTCGACACCGCTAAGCCCGTTGGCGCGCGTGACGCGAATGCCTCGGTTGGTCTTGTCGAGGATGACGCCCGCCGCGCGCAGGCTCTGGGCCGGTGCCTCCATCAGGTCGAGCCGGCCGCCCACCAGCTCGACATCGCCTGCGGTCATGGCGATCGCCATGGCGTAGGTGCCGGTCTCGATGCGGTCGGGGATGACGGCATGCGTGACCGCCTTCAGCCGCTCGACACCCTCGATGGTGAGCGTCTCCGTGCCGATGCCCGAGATCGGCACGCCCATGCCGCTCAGGCACTCGGCGAGGTCGGTGATCTCGGGCTCGCGGGCGACGTTGTCCAGCACCGTCGTGCCCTTGGCGAGCGACGCCGCCATCATCAGGTTCTCGGTGGCGCCGACCGAGACCTTGGGGAAGGTATAGCGCCCGCCCTTCAGGCCCTTCGGCGCCCTGGCCACCATGTAGCCGCCGTCGATGTCGATTTTGGCGCCCATCGCCTTCAGTCCGGCGATGTGAAGATCGACCGGGCGGGCGCCGATCGCGCAGCCGCCGGGCAGCGAC
The DNA here is from genome assembly GCA_051985755.1 of Reyranella sp. Classification (GTDB taxonomy): domain Bacteria; phylum Pseudomonadota; class Alphaproteobacteria; order Reyranellales; family Reyranellaceae; genus Reyranella. The sequence goes on from JBPYDO010000183.1 coordinate 7,897, forward strand.
ACACGCGCCTCGCGCTCGCGCGCCAGCAACGGCCCCAGCACCAGCACCGACGCGCGCATCTTGCGCACGATGTCGTAGGGCGCGGTCGTCGAGGCGATCTTGCCGGCCCTGAGCGTCAGGGTCGTGCCGTGGCTGTGGCCGTTCTCGCCGGGCGCCGCGGAAATCTCGACGCCGTGCTGCTCGAGGAGCTTGATCATTGTGGTGATGTCGGCGAGCCGCGGCACGTTCTTCAGGGTGAGCGGCTGGTCGGTCAGCATCGCCGCCACCATCAGCGGCAGGCAGGCGTTCTTGGAGCCGGAGACGACGATCTCGCCCTTGAGCTGGCGGCCGCCTTTGATTCGGATGCGATCCATGAGCGGGGGACTCCTCAGATCTTGGGTAAAGTGACGCCGCGCTGGCCTTGGTATTTTCCGGCCTTGTCGCGGTAGGAGACTTCACAGGGTTCGTTGCCCTGCAGGAACAGGAACTGCGCGGCGCCTTCGTTGGCGTAGATCTTCGCCGGCAACGGCGTGGTGTTGGAGAATTCGAGCGTTACGTGACCCTCCCACTCGGGCTCGAGCGGCGTCACGTTGACGATGATGCCGCAGCGCGCATAGGTCGACTTGCCGACGCACACGACCAGCACGTCGCGCGGGATGCGGAAATATTCCACCGTACGCGCCAGCGCAAACGAGTTGGGCGGGATGATGCAGACGTCGGTCGTTCGGTCGACGAAGCTGTTCTCGGCGAAGTTCTTCGGGTCGACCACGGCCGAATCGACGTTGGTGAAGATCTTGAAGTCGGTCCCGACACGCGCGTCGTAGCCGTAGGACGAGAGCCCGTACGAGATGATGCCGTCGCGCTTCTGGGCGTCGACGAAGGGCTCGATCATGCCCTTCTCCTTGGCCATGCGGCGGATCCAGCGGTCGGAGAGAATGCTCATGCGAGAGGGCTTCTAGCGAGCTTTGGCCGGCTTGTCCGCCTTCTCCTTTTCCCGGGCCTGCGCCTTGCGCCGCTTGAGGTTCTCCCGCAGGGCGGCCGCCAGGCGCTCGGTGCGCTCATCCTTCTGCGGGACGGGCTTGGAGGGACTGTTCATGATTGGCAGGATACACCAATGACTGAAGCCCTGCGCTCTCCCGATGAGCGGTTCGCCAATTTGCCCGGCTGGCCCCATGCGCCGCGCTATCACGCACGGCCCGACGGGCTGCGATTGCACTATGTCGACGAGGGACCGCCGTCGGCCAATCGCACCTGGCTTTGCCTGCATGGCCAACCGACCTGGAGCTACCTCTACCGGCGCATGATCCCGGTCTTCACCGCCGCCGGGCACCGGGTGGTGGCGCCGGACTTCCTCGGTTTCGGCCGTTCCGACAAGCCCGTCGCCGAGGCCACCTACACCTTCGACTTCCATCGCCAGAGTCTGCTTGGCCTGATCGAGGCACTGGACCTCAGGAACATCGCCCTGGTGGTGCAGGATTGGGGCGGCTTGATCGGGCTCACCCTGCCGATGGTCGCTCCGCAGAGGTTCACGGCGCTCCTGGTCATGAACACGGCGCTCGGCACCGGCGATCAGCCGCTGAGCCAGGGCTTCCTCGACTGGCGCGCGTTCTCGAACCGCAGCCCCGACATGGACATCGCCCGCCTGATGCAGCGCACCTGCCCGCATCTCAGCGCCGCCGAAGCCCAGGCCTATGCCGCCCCCTTCCCCGATGCCTCCTACAAGGCGGGCGTGCGACGCTTCCCCAACCTGGTGCCCGATCGCCCGGACGCGTCAGGCGCCGCCCTTTCGCGCGAGGCGCGGGAGTTCTGGCGCAGCCGCTGGAACGGCAGGAGCCTGATGGCGATCGGCATGAAGGACCCGGTGCTCGGTCCACCGGTGATGCGGGCCCTGCATGCCGATATCCGCAACTGCCCGCCGCCGATGGAAATCGCCGAAGGCGGCCACTTCCTGCAGGAATGGGGCGAACCGATCGCGCGCGCGGCGCTAGCGACACTCTAAGCTGCTGATCGTGCTCAGCTTATCGACCAAGCGACCATAATCGTCGTTCGACCGGGCGCGGGCGTATGATCGCGCCCGTGTTTCATTGTTCCGGACAGCTCTCGTTTTTCTCCCGTTTGTTTAACGGGAGGCTCCTCGCCAAGAGACGGCTTCTGCTTGTCATCCTGAGCGAAGCGCTCAGGACGACAAGGATTTTCCTCATGAGACTCTTGAGGAATGGCGTGAAAGCCCGCAGCAGCAACGTTTCAGGCCATTCCTCTGGAGAACAGTTTTTTACTCTCCCGGTTGCAGCCCGGCTTCGGCGGCCTCGTGCGCCCGCGAGTGGTCGCCCGCGATCATGACGTAGACCGCCGGCACCACGAATAGCGTGAAGAGCGTGCCGATGGCGATGCCCGAGGCGATGACCAGGCCCATGGCGAAGCGCGACAGCGCGCCGGCGCCGGTGGCCAGGATCAGCGGAATGACGCCCAGCACCATGGCGGCCGTGGTCATCAGGATCGGGCGCAGCCGGATGGCCGCCGCCTCCTCGACCGCCTCGCGCTTGGTCTTGCCCTGGCGCTGCAACGAGTTCGCCACCTCGACGATCAGGATGCCGTGCTTGCTGATCAGGCCCATCAGGGTGACCAGGCCGACCTGGGTGTAGATATTGATCGATGCGCCGAGTACGCCCATCGTCGACATCACGGACAGGAAGACCAGGGCGCCAGCGATCGACATCGGCACCGAGAACAGGATGATCAGCGGGTCGCGGAAGCTCTCGAACAGGGCGGCCAGCGACAGGAAGATGATGATCAGCGCGAAGCCGAAGGTGAGGACGAAGCCGCCCGACTCCTGAACGTACTGTCGCGACAGGCCGCCGTAGTCGACCGTGTAGCCCTGCGGCAGGGTCCGCGCCGCGAGGTCGTTGAGGTAGGCGAGCGCGTCGGCCTGTGCCACGCCGGGGAAGGCCACGCCCTGAATGGTGGCGCTGTTCAGCTGCTGGAAGTGGTTGAGCGATTCGGGGATCGTCTTGGTGACGATCTTGGCCACGGTCGACAGCGGCACCGACGAGCCGTCCGAGGCGCGGATATAGTAGTTCATCAGCTGGTTGGCGTTCAGCCGCGAGCGCTGCTGGACCTGCGGGATCACCTTGTAGGAGCGACCGTCGAGGCCGAAGTAGTTCACGTAGCCGCCGCCCAGCATCGAGGTCAGCGCGCTGCCGATGTCGCTCATCTTGAGGCCGAGCTGCGAGGCCTTGTCGCGGTCGATCACCACCGTCGATTCCGGCTGGTCGATTCTGAGGTCGGTGTTGAGGAACATGAACAGGCCGCTGCCCAGCGCCTGCTGCAGGAAGTTCTGGGCGACCTCGTTCAACCGGCCGAAGTCGTTGGTCGTGGTGATGACGAACTGGATCGGCAGGCCGGTGCTGCCCGGCAGCGGCGGCAGCTGGAACGCCACGATCTGCGCGCCGGCGACGCCGGCAAGTTCCTTCTGCACGATCGGCTGCAGCTGGTTGGACGTCAGTTTGCGTTCATCCCACGGCTTCAGCACCATGCCGGAGATCGACTGGGCCGGGATGTCGAGCTGGAAGACGTGGTCCATCTCGGGATGGCTCTTGTAGATGCTGAACACCTGGCGGGAGTACATCAGCTTCTGTTCGAGCGTGGCATCTGGCGCCGCGGTCGAGAGCGCGATGACGACACCCTGGTCCTCCTGCGGTGCGAGCTCGGCCTTGGTGGTCGAATACAGGAAATAGATGCTGCCCAGCACGATGACCGCGAACACCGCCGTCACCGGCACGTAGTCGAGGCTGCTGTGCAGCCGGCGGGTATAGAAGCGGCGCGTTCGGTCGAAAGTGCGGTCGATGAAGCGAATGAGCCGCGCCTCCCAGCCGCGCGCCTCAGGATCGCTGGGCTTCAAGAGCCGCGAGCACATCATCGGCGAGAGCGTGAGCGCGATGATCGCCGACACCGTCACGGCGCCGACCAGGGTAAAGGCGAACTCGGTGAACAGCGCGCCGGTCAACCCTTTCTGGAAGCCGATTGGCACGTAGACCGCGACCAGCACGACGGTCATGGCGATGATCGGGCCACCCAGCTCGCGCGCCGCCTGGATCGCCGCCGGGATCGGCCTCTCGCCCTGGTCGAGATGGCGATTGACGTTCTCGACCACGATGATGGCGTCGTCGACCACCAGGCCGATGGCCAGCACCAGCGCCAGCAGGGTCAGCAGATTGATGGAGAAGCCGAAAGCCGACATCAAGGTGAAGGTGCCGACCAGCGACAGCGGGATGGCGACCGTGGGGATCAGCACCGAGCGCACCGAGCCCAGGAACAGGAACACCACCACCGTGACGATGACCAGCGCCTGCACGAGCGTGCTGATCACCTCGTTGATCGAGCTGTTCACGAAGGCCGTGGCGTCATAGACGATGCGGCCGTTCAGGCCCTGCGGCAGCTGCGAGACGATGTCGGGCCAGACGTCGCGCACGCCTTTGATGACGTCGAGAAGGTTGGCGGCCGGCGCCACCTGGATGCCGATATAGACCGCCTTCAGCCCGTCGAAGCCAACCTGGCTCTCGTAGTCTTCGGCGCCCAGCGTGACCTTGGCGACGTCCTTCAGGCGCACGATCGCGCCGTTGTCCTGCTTCAGCACCAGGTTCTTGAATTCATCTAGTGTGTGCAGCGCCGTCGAGGCCTTGAGCGTCACCTGGACCATCTGGCCCTTGGTGGCGCCGAGGCCCGAGATGTAGTCGTTGGCCGACAGCGCCTGGCTCACGTCGGCCGCCGTCATGCCGTAGGCCGCGAGCTTGTGCGGATCGAGCCAGGCGCGCAGCGCGAAGTTCTTGCCGCCCAGGATCTCCGCCGTCTGCACGCCCTGGACCGCCTGCAGCTTGGGTTGCACGACGCGCACGAGGTAGTCGGTGACCTGGTTGGGTGCCAGCACGTCGCTCGAGAACCCAATGTACATGGCGTCGATGGTCTGGCCGATCTTGACCGTCAGGCTCGGCTGCAGGGTTCCGGGCGGAAGCTGGTTCAGCACGGAGCTAATCTTGGTCTGGATCTCGACCAGCGCCTTGTCGGATGGATAATTGAGTCGGAGGTTGACGGTGATGGTGCTGACGCCGGGCGTGCTGGTCGACGACATGTAGTCGATGCCGTTGGCCTGGGCGATGGCGAGCTCGAGCGGCGTGGTGATGAAGCCCGCGATGACGTCCGGATCGGCGCCATAGTAGATCGTCGACACCGTGACGACGGCATTCTCCGTGCGCGGATACTGCAGCACCGGCAGCGCGCCGACGGCCCGTAGGCCGAGCACAAGGATCAGGAGGCTGACCACCGTCGCAAGGACGGGGCGGCGGATGAAGATGTCGGTGAATTTCATCGCGCTTGGGCCTTCACTGGTCGATCGGCGCAGGGTGGGCATCGTCCTTGGGCAGGACGGAGTTGTTGATCACGATCGGCGAGCCGTTGCGCAGCTTTATCTGGCCGCCGGTGACCACGGTCTCTCCTTCCTTGAGACCCTTCAGGATCGCGACCTGATCGCCGCGCGTCGCCCCGGTGGTGACGAAGGTCTGGCGGGCGGTGAGCCGCGGCTTGCCGTCCGGTCCCTTGCCGGACTGGTCGACGAGGTAGACCACGCTGCCGTACGGATTGTAGGTGACGGCCGTCTGCGGCAACGTGACCAGGCGCTGCGGCGCACCGGTGTCGATGTCGACCGTGGCGAACATGCCAGGCAAGAGCTTCAACTCCGGATTTTCGAGCGTGGCGCGCACCGCCACGTTGCGGGTGGACGTTTCGACCTTGGGGTTGATCGACGAAATCTTGCCGAAGAAGATCTTGTCGGGGAACGTGTCCACCTTGACCTTGACCGGCTGGCCGGTCTTGATCCGCTCGAGCGACTGCTGCGGCAGCAGGAAATCCAGGTAGATCGGGTTCAGGGCCTGCAGCGTGACGATCGTGGTCCCGGGACCGAGGTACTGGCCAAGATCGACCTGGCGGATGCCAAGCCTTCCGGAGAACGGCGCAGTCAGCGCCTTCTTGGCGACGATCGCCCGCTGTTGCTCGACCTGGGCCTCGTTGTTCTTGAGGTTGGCCGTGTCGTTGTCGACGACCGCCTGGGCCACCGCCTGAGCCCTCAATTGCTTGGTGTCGCGATTGAGCGTGATCTCGGACAGCTCCGCCACCGCCTCGAGCGAACGCAGCTTTGCCACGTCGTCGGCATCGCGCAGGCGAAGCAGGACCTTGCCGGCTTCCACGTCGTCGCCGGACTCGAAGTTGATCTGGTCGACCACGCCCGCGACCTCGAGCGACAGGTCGGCGCCGCGAACGGCGCGCAGACTGCCCACCGACTCGATCTGCGGCTGCCAGTCCGACATCGCCACCTTGGCGGTCGACACGGTCTGCGGCTGGTGCCCCGGTCCGGCCGGGCCCGTCATGAACTCCTTGATCTTGCCGTTGACGAAACCCTTGAAGCCGAACAGCGTCCCCAGCACCAGGGCAGCCAGGACCAGCATGACGACCATGCGCACGACCATCTTGCCGGTGCGGCGTTTGGGCGGCGCGGCGGCGGTAACGGGAGCGTAGTTCATCGTCCAGCCCTCGGTAGTTTCACATCCTGAACGGGGGGAAGCCAAAGCACGCCCGGCTCGCCCTTCGATTTGGGGTCGACGTCGGTGCGATTCCACCAGCCGCCGCCCAATGCCTGGAACAGGGCGGCGGTGTCGCTGTAACGCGCCGCTTGCGCCTTCACGCGCACGAGCAGGGCGTTTTCGTAGGCGCTCTGCGCCACCAGCAGGGTGAGATAGTTGATGGCGCCCAATTGGTATTGCTCCTGCGAGAGCTTGAGCGACGCCTCCGCCGTCTGTTCTGCCGCCGTCGCGGCCCGCAAGCCATCGGCATCGGTCTGCAAGGCGCGCAAGGCGTTTGCAACGTCCTGGAACGCCGACAGCACGGTGCTGCGATACTGCGCGGCGGCCTTGTCATAGGCAGCCACGGCCGCGAGCTTCTTGTGCTCGAGTTGGCCCGCGTCGAACAGCGTCTGGGCGAGGCTCGCACCCATGGTCCAGACGCCGGAGGCCGGCAGGAACAGAGTGCTGAACCCGCCGGACGCCGCGCCGAGGAGGCCGGTGATGTTGAATTGCGGCAGCTGGGCCGCCGCGGCGACGCCGATATTGGCGCTCGCCGTGTGCAGTTGCGCTTCGGCCGAACGCACATCAGGTCGCTGATCGACCAGCTGCGAGGGCAGGCTGAGCGGCAATTGTTCCGGCAGATGCAGCGAGGCGAGCTCGAGGCCCTGGCCGGCATCGTCGGTGGGAGGCCGGCCAAGCAGCGTCATGAGCTGGTTGCGCTGCTGGGCAAGCGCCTTCTGCAGGGGCGGCAGCAAGGCTTGCTCCGAAGTCAGGGCCGACTGCTGGACCAGGACATCGGCGCGTGACGCGCCGCCGAGATTGAATTGCGTTTCCACGACCCTGAGCGAATCGGTCAGGATCCGGATGACGTCCTCCGTGGCCGCGATCTGGGCGCGCAAGGACGCCAGGTTGACGGCGGCGACCACGACGTTGGAGGTGAGCGTCAGGTATGCCGCCTCGAGCTGGTAGTGCTGGAATTCCGCCTGCGCCGCCTGCGCCTCGACCGAGCGGCGGCCGCCGCCCCACAGGTCGATGTTGTACGAGATGTTGAGCGACGCAGTAGTGACGCCGAACACGATCGGATTGCTCGGCGTCCCGAACGTGGCTCCGTTGAACTTTTCCTGCTGTGCCGCCGCATTGCCGCTCAGCGTGGGAAAGAGCGTCCCCTGCTGGGCGTAGAGCAACTCGTTGGCCTGGCGCAGCGAGGCCTGCGCCGCATCGAGATCGGGGTTGGCCTTGAGCGCCGCTTCTATCAGCCCGTTCAGTTCGGCCGAGCGATAAAGCGCCCACCACTGGCCCGGAATGTCGGCGCCCGGCTTGAAGGTCTGTGCCGCTCCGCCGTCGGTAACCTCGGCCGATGCGGTCTGCGGCGCCAGGGCCTCCGGCGTGTAGCCCTCGACCTTGGGCTTGGCCGGCCGATTGAAATCCGGCCCAATGGTGCAGCCCGCCGTGAGCGCAACAGCAGCGACAACGACAGCCGGGCGGAGCATTTGGATCCTCATGCGCGCCTGCCCGCCGCCTTCGTACGCTTGCTGGCCATGGCGTCGCGCATGATCGCAATGGTGTGCGAGCGCACCAGCGTCTGGATCATGGCGATACGGTCCACGTTGAAGTTCTTGAAGCGCAGCACGCGACGCACGGCCTTGTTACAGAAAATTGTCACCTGGCCGAACAGCGCCAGTGTGCGAAGCACGGTCGCCGGGTCTTCGATCGGCCGGCCAAGCAGGCGTCCGACCAACCTGAGGCACGGCTCGAAGATTTGCTTAACGCCGCTTTCGTGCAGCAGTTCCAACCCGGCGGATTGATCGACTTCGGCGCGCGCGTAGAGCAGGCGCCGGCTCTCGACCTGGGCACCGCCCGACACCAGGGTGACGAACGATTCGAAGATCTCGCACAAAAGATCGAGCAGCAGCTCGGGCTCGCTGCGTGGGTTGGCGAGCGCCGCCTTCACCTTGGCGGCGAGCGGTGCCATATGCGCCTCATTATGCTGCACGATGTGCTCGATGACGGCGCGATAAAGACCTTCCTTACTGCCGAAGTAATATTGGATGGCCGGCAGATTGACGCCTGCACGCTCGGCGAGATGGCGGGTCGAGGCGCCTTCAAAGCCCTCTGCAGCAAAGATCTCGAGAGCAGTCTCGAGAATCCGCCGGCGCGTATCTTCGCCGCGCGCGTAGCTTCCGGTCCGTTGTCGGAGCGCACCCAGGCTCATCGCTTCTCCAGGATTGCCGGCCGATTTCCAGCGGGGCGGATCGCTATATCGTCCCGCAAAAGATGTCAATCGAACGATATAAATTCATGCGTGCGCGATGCAGTAACAATCCCGGTCGGTATTTTCAAACGCGTTCGCCAGCCGGCGCGATCATTGCCGGCATAAGCCGCGAACCATGGCGCAACATTCGTGCAAGGCCTTGTTTAGGACGTGGCCTTCTTCTTGCGATTGATGAATGCCGTCATGCGCTCGATGTGCTCGCCCTCACCGACCGAATGGGCGAAGGCGTCGATGCCGGCCTGCACCGCCTCGTCGAGCGGCAGCCGCTCCCAGCGCCGCATCAGCCGCTTCTGCGCCCGCACCGCCCTGGGCGTCGCCGCGACGATCGAATCGACGCAGCGCGCGACGGCGTCGGCGAGCGTCGCCGCCGGCACCACCTGCTCGACCATGCCCCAGCGCTCGGCCGTCGCGGCGTCGATGTTCTCGGCCGTCAGCAGCAGCCACGAAGTCCGGCCCCAGCCGATCAGGCGCGGCAGCAGCGCGGCCTCGACCACCGATGGTATGCCGACCTTTACTTCGGGCATGCCGAAATGCGCATTGTCCGCGGCGATCCGGACGTCGCAGGCCGCCGCCACTTCGAGGCCCGCGCCCAAAGTGTAGCCTTCCATCTTGCAGATCACCGGCACCGGGCAGTCGCGGATCGCCTGGCAGAGCCTATGGACCATCGTGATGAAGCGCCGTCCGTCGTCGGGATGCCTCATGGCGGCCATGTGGTAAATATCGGCGCCGCCGATGAAGGCTTTGCCACCGGCGCCCGACAAGACCACGCAGCGCAGATCGTCTTCGCGCCCCAGCGCCAGGAATGCCTCGGTGAGGTCGAGCAGGCCGGGCGGCGCCAGCACGTTCAACCGCCGCGCATTGTCGAAGACGACATGCGCGACATTACCCGACGCACAGCGCTCCCAGGAGACATCGACTTTGTGGATGGCGGCCGTCATTGGCGTTTGGCTCCGCTGGGGTCTTTGTACTTCGGACGATTTCTTCTATTACAGCACGGATGCCGGATTCCATCGACCTTGCGCGCTACTCCGTGTTCACACCGCCCGATCCCTTCGAGGATCACGTCGGCCCTTTCTATTTCAGGATCGAGGGCGACGCACGCCAGGCGGGAAGCGTGCATTGCGTGCTGCCGACCGAGGCGCGACACGGCAACTATGCCGGCGGTATTCACGGCGGCGCCATCCTCGCTTTCGCAGACTACGCGCTGTGCCTGGTGGCCGGCCGCGCCGCCGACGGCGGCACCAACAATTCCTTTGCCATGACGGTGAGCATCACCGTCGAATTCCTGGCCGCCGGCTGCGTCGGAGCGCCTCTGCAGGCGAGCGGCCAGCCCCTGCAGGTGACCAGACGGCTAGCCTTCGCACGCGGCACCATCGAGCAGGAAGCCCGCACGATCGCCTTGTGGTCGGGCGTCTGCCGCCACGTCCCTCGGCAACAGGCGATGGCGCGCACGGACGACGCTGCGGCGTCGACTGTGCCGGTGGCGCAGACCGCGCCGGAGGGCTTCGCGCCCCTGGTCAATGCCAGCGCCTATTCCCGCCATATTGGTCCCTCCTATGTGCGCAAGGAGCTGGACGGTGCGACGCTGGTCCAGCCGACCTTGCCGCACATGTGCAATTCGAGCGGCGTGCTGCATGGCGGCTACATGATGGGCTTCGTTGATTCCGCCGTGACGCGCGCTGCCGGCCTGGTGAGCGGCCTCGCGACGACCACTATCTCCTTCACTGCGGAGTTCCTGGCTGCCGGCGACACCAACGCGCCGCTTGTCACGCGGGTGGAGGTGCCACGCCACGGCAAATCGCTCGCCTTCCTGCGCGGCCTCCTGGAGCAGCGCAGCAAGCCGCTGCTCTCCTATTCAGCGACAATATCGTTGAGACCGCGAGGCTAGAGCGACGCTCCGACCTACGCCGCGTGATGGCCGACCTGATCGGCGACCCGGCGGACTTCCTGGCTGAAGACCTCGTGCATGCCGCGCACGCTTGGCAGGTCGTGCGCCTTGGCGGCGCGCTCGAGAGCTTCGGCGATCTGGCGCAGCGCCGCCGCCCCGATCATGCCCGAGGCGCCCTTCAGCCGGTGGGCGGCGCGGGCGATCACGCCACAGTCGCTGGTGCCGGAGATCTCGCTCTCGGCGCCCTGCGCGGTCTGCAGGAACTCCTGCTCGACCTCGGCCAGGGTCTTGGGGTCGTTGCCGAACAGCTCGACCAGCTTGGCTCGGTCGTAAGGCTCGGTGACTTGGCTCATGTCGTCTGCTCCGTCCGGGCGTTCCGCAGCCACACGTCGAGCGTGGCGCGCAATTGTTCGATGCCAATCGGCTTGGTGATCAGCCCATCCATGCCGACCGACCGCGTCTTCTGTTCCTGGTCCTCGAGCGCGCTCGCCGTAATGGCGAGGATGGGCGTGCGCTCGCGCCGTTCGGCACGCTCGCTCTGGCGAATTCGCCGTGCCAGCTCGAAGCCGTCCATGGTGGGCATCTGCAGATCGGCGAGGACCAGGTCGTAGCGACCCTTGCGCCACAGCTCGAGCGCCTCCTCACCGCCCGCGGCGGCATCGGTCGAAGCGCCCGCCAGCTCGATCTGCCGCGCCAGGATCTTGCGATTGACGGAATTGTCGTCGACCACCAGCACGCGCCCGCCGATCCGCTGCGGTTCGGCGGGTGCTGTGACGGCCGGCGCAACGCTGGTCGTCCGGCCGGCGGCCCGCGCCACGGCGCGCACCAGCACCTCGCGCCGCCAGGGCCGCGGCAGGCCGAGCAATGGCGAGGCGCTCAGGGCCGGGCCGTCGAGCAGGGTCACCTGTCGCGCCGGACCCGCCGGATCGTGGATCAGGATACCGAGGAACGGCGCCGAAGAGCCGGTCAATGCCACCGCAGCCCCGGCATCGCTGAGGTAGCGGGCGATGGCGCGCGCCTCGGCGGGATCAGGCAGGGCGAGCCACAGCGACAGGCCCTCGAGCGGCCGCTCGGTCGGCGGCTGCTGCTCGGCAGGTTCGAGCTGCAGCGTGACCGTGAAGGTCGAGCCGACGCCCGGCGCGCTGTCGACGGCGACGCCGCCACCCATCGCCTCGGCCAGGCGCCGCACGATCGAAAGACCGAGTCCGCTGCCGCCGAACCGCCGTGTCGTCGTGCTGTCGGCCTGAACGAAGGGCTGGAACAGCCTGTCGCGCTGCTCCTCGGTGAGACCGATTCCGGTATCGGCGACCTTGATGCAGAGCGAGGTTTCGTCGGCGCGCTCGAGCGTGAGCTGCACGGCGCCGCGCTCGGTGAACTTGAGCGCATTGCCGAGGAGGTTGAACAGGATCTGCTGCAAACGCAGCGGATCGCCCATCACTCGTTCCGGAACGCCTGCCGCTACGTAGGCGACCAGCTTGACGCCCTTGGCGGCCGCCTGCGGCGCCAGGGTCTCGGCTGCGCCTTCGATCAACTCGACGGTGCTGAGCTCGATGCGCTCCAGCACCAAGCGGCCGGCTTCGATCTTGGAGAAGTCGAGAATGTCGTCGATGATCCTGAGCAGCGCCGACGCCGAATAGCGCACCGTGCCCAGCGCGTCGCGCTGCTCGGGATTGAGCGGTGTGCGCTCCAGCACGTCTATCATGCCCAAGACGCCGTTCATCGGCGTGCGGATCTCATGGCTCATGATGGCGAGGAAGGTCGACTTCGCCTGGTTGGCATTCTCGGCGTCGCGTTGCGCGGCGAGTGCCGTATCGCGTGCCAGTCGCTCTTCGTCGTAGGCGACCTGCAGGCGCTGCGCGAGTTCCTCCTTCTGGTAGGCGAGCGCGATGTTGTCGTACTGCCAGCGATGGACGTCGCGCACATAGGCCATCAAGTGGCCGACATAGGCGCCGCCGGCGATGCCGACCAGTTGGTAGAAGGGATCGCTCGAGGTCAGCAGCACCAGCAGGAGCGGCGCAGTGGTGGCGAACGAGAAGGTGTAGAAGGTCGGCGGGTGCGCCGAGCGGATTGGTACCGCCGTCGTGATGGTGGCGAGCAGGACCAAGCCCAGCAGCATGCGCTGCAGTTCGTATTCCTTGGACGCCAGCATGAAGCCCGCGACACCCCAGCAGGCGCCGGCCATGAAGGAAAGCCCGGCGAACCACCAGCCCCAGCGGATCACTTCCTCGTCCGGCGGGTTGGCGCGCGTGAAGTTGCGGCGGAGCACATCGAAGCCCAGCGTGACCGCCACATGGGCGAGAAACGGCGGCAGCAGCTCCATGAGATCGATCTGGCGCCAGTAGATCGCGGCGATCACCGGCCAGAGCACGAACGAGAAGTAGCGTGACTGCTTGGAGCCTTCGAACAGCCGGCGAATCAGCTCGGCGCGCACGAAGGATTCCTGGCGCGCCGGATTGACCACTTCGCGCAGAGGAACCGCAGGTTCAGCTTCGAGCGGCACGGTGCTTCAGCCGTAAAATGAGAGGCAGGAGCAACATATGGTTATACGACAGGGAGGAAGGTCTATTACTGTATCAAAGATGTTAAAAAACGACTATAAATTATTGCAAATACTTGGTATTTTGTCACCCATAGAAACCAAATTATTGCCGGATTTCCATCATGCAACAGCCTTCCGTTTTGTTGGTCGAGGACGACGCCTTCCAGCGCAAGGCGGCCGAGACCTATCTCGCCAACCACGACCTCAAGGTTACCGCCGTCGAGAACGGCGCCCAGATGCGCCGGCAGGTGTCGCGTGCCATGCCCGACCTGGTGCTGCTCGACGTGCAGTTGCCGGGCCACGATGATGGCTTCGCGCTTGCCCGCTGGCTGCGCGAATCGAGCCCACGGGTCGGCATCATCATGCTAACGGCGGCGGGCGATTCGGTCGACAAGGTGCTGGGCCTGGAGAGCGGCGCCGACGACTACGTCGCCAAACCCTACGAGCCACGCGAGCTTCTGGCACGCTGCAAGAGCGTGCTGCGCCGGTCGTCGCAAAAGACGACGCCGTCCCGGCTCGAACGCGTGCGCATGGGCCGTCATACGCTCGACCTCACCCGCCGGACCTTGAACGACGCGTCGGGCGCCGACGTGGCGGTCACAGCCGGCGAATTCGACATCCTGAAGACTTTCGCCGAGAACCCCAACCGGCCGCTCAGCCGCGACTGGCTCCTCGAGACGACCAGCCATCGCGCCCGCGACCCGTTTGACCGCGCCATCGACCTGCGTATCACCCGCATACGGCGCAAGATCGAACCGGCGCCGGAAAAGCCGACCGTGATCCGCACGGTGCGCGGCGTCGGCTATATGTTCGTGCCGCCGGCCGAATAAGTGTAGTAAAGCGGGCCGGGGCCGACCTTTCTTTGCATCGGGGTCGGCGCGGGGGCCCGTAGTTCAGTGGTCAGAACGAGCCGCTCATAACGGTTATGTCGCAGGTTCGAATCCTGCCGGGCCTACCAACCACCCGTCGTGGTTGATTCCGCCAACGACTTTTGCCCAATTCGGCATCAATGCCGCGCCACCTCACCCTGAAGAGTCTGGCAATAGCATGGCTGTCGAAGTGAACGGCGCCAGACGACATTTGCGCGTCGAACCGGGCGGCTGGCTCGACGTCAGGGCGCGGCGCATTCGGGTCAAGGCCGGCACCGGCAGCGAAGCTCACACAGTGGAAGGCTGGTACGTGCTGGTGTCCTGACCGGTCTCTTCACTCGTCCGAAATGGTCTCAGATTGGTCACGCCGGCGCACTTACAGTGGCACGATTCGCCGCGAACATATGCGTTGTGGAGGCGGAAGGGGCCATGGCCGATCAGAATACCAATAGCAATCGGGGGCCGCGTCCGCTTGGGCTCGGCGGCGCCGCCCCTCGCAACCCGCCGACTGGTCGCCCGGGAGATGAAATCTTCCGGCGCTCGATGGCGGCCCTGTCGCAGCGCTTTGGCGAGCGCGACGCGCGTTTGTCTGCGGTCGATCCGAAAACTGCCGCCGAGGGTCGCCGCGCCGCCTTGCGCGACTACGAGCGGACACGCCGGCGCCGGTTGAATCTCGCGCTGGGTGCAGCCGTCGTGGCGATCGCCGTCGCGGACGTCGGCTATATGCTGCTGTCTTCCGGCGCAGCTCCGACGGCTGCGTCGCCGGAGGCGACGGCGAGCACAAGTCCACCGCCGCCCACCGAGCTTGCCGCCGCGCCGCCCGTCAAAGCGCCGGAGCCTGCGCCAGTCGAATCGAAACCGGCCGTGTCGGACCAGTCGCAGCAAGTGGCATCACAGGCCGAGCCCGCGCCAGACGCCAAGCCGGCTCTACCACCTGCTCCTTTGGAAGCGCAACCCGCTCCGCCGCCGAAGCCGGCGCAACCCGCACCGCCGCCGAAACCGGCGCCACCCACACCTCCCACTTCCGTTCAAGCCGAAACTGTCGCGCCCTCGTCGCCGGCGCCCTCGCCGGCACCGACCCTCGCGTCACTGAGGCGCGATGAAGTGAGAGAGGTCCAGTCACGGCTGCGCTCCTTTGGCTTCAATCCTGGCCCGGTCGATGGCAGCGCAGGGCCGATGACCGAAGCCGCCGTCGTGCGCTACCAGCAGGACAGGGCGCAAGCGGCGACCGGCAAGGTCGACCAACAGCTGCTCGATGAGCTGCGAAAGGATCCGGCGCCGCAGGTACAGGTGGCGCAGCGGAGCGCGCGGCCCGCGCCTTATTCCTCCGGATCTCCATCCTACGGATCGCCATCCTACGGATCACAGTCGCAGCCGCGATACTCCGGCCCGCTCGAGGCAGTGCGCTACGCCGGAACCAAAATCACTGAGTTCTTGCAATCGCTGACGCGCTGATGGCGCGCGGCGCGGCCGGCGTCGTGTCGTTCGGAGCGATTTGCTGGTATACTGCCGGCAATCGGACCAGAACGAGCGGGGAGCCGCGTCGGGGGAATGATCTCTCGCAGAACTGCGCTTGCTGGCCTGGCAAGTGCCGCATTGCCGGCGCTTTCCGGCTGCGGAGGGCCAAAGACGGCGACCGCTCCCGCCCACGCGATCCCCTACAGCACTCCACCTTCTGAACCGGCGCCGGGCCCAGCAAGCGCCGGCTTGGACGCCGTCATCGACATGAGTCACATGGTCGCGGTGACCGACTTCGTGTCGATCCGTCACAGCAACATCCTGGCCGTGGTCCACAAGGCCAGTGAAGGCGGCGACTGGTTCGATCCGTCATACGGCATTCGGCGTTCCGAGGCCGAGGCAGCCGGCCTGCTGTGGGGCGCCTATCATTTCGGCACCCGTCAATATTCGGGCGCACAGCAGGCGGCGGCCTTCCTGGCGGCCGCCCGACCGGGGCCGACGACTCTGATGGCACTCGACTTCGAGCCGAACGACGTCAATCCGCGCAACACCATGACGCTCGCCCAGGCTGAGGCATTCGTGCTGGCGGTCTATCGACACACCGGGCGCCTGCCGGTCGTCTACACCCATCCCGCCTGGGCCAACGGACAGCGCAGCGGCCGCGGCGGGCTGCGTCTGCCACGATCGGTCGAGCCCGGCTCGCTGCTGGCGCGCTGCGATCTGTGGCTGGCCGACTATCGCGAGGAGCCGGAACTGCCCTACGCCTGGGCCGATCGCGGCTGGCGGCTCTGGCAGTATGCCGGCGATCAGACCGCGGTCGACTTCGCCTACGGCGCCGCGCCCAAGGCCGTGGCGGGGGTCGATCATTGCGATCGCAATCTGTTCGCCGGCGATGCGCCGGGGCTCTACCGCTTCTGGTCAGGCCGCTCCGGCCTGGCGTGAGCCGCATCAAACAAGCCTGTTGACCGCTGCACCGTCACGTCGTCAGCTTCGATCGGGGGGAAGCGATTAGACGAATGGCCGAGCAGCCGCTCGAATCGCGAGCGTTCCTGATCGCCGACGATCATCCGATGGTCCGCGACGCGCTGAAGACTGCGCTCGGCCAGGCCTTTCCCGGCGCGTCGGTGGCACTGGCCGGCAGCCTGGCCGAGGCGCAGGCAGCCCTTGAGCGCCAACCCGAGACCGACGCCTTGCTGCTCGATCTCGACATGCCCGGCATGGACGGGTTGACCGGGCTTGCCTTGCTGCGCTCCGGGCATCCGACGGTGCCGATCATCGTGGTGTCGGCGGCGCGCGATACCGCGGTGGCGCGCAGGACTTACGACCTCGGCGCCTCGGCCTACGTCGACAAGTCCGCCTCGCTCGAGGAGATCGCCGCCACGGTGCGCGCCGTGCTCGATGGCGAGATCATCGCACCGCCTGAGGCGGCGACCGCCGATACCTTCGCCCAGCGCGCCGCCCAGCTGACACCGCAGCAATGGCGCGTGCTGGCGCTGATGGTGCATGGTGACCAGAACAAGCAGATTGCCTACAAGCTCGGCGTCGGCGAGGCGACGGTGAAAGCGCATGTCACCGTGATTCTGCGCAAGCTCGGGGTGCGCTCGCGCACCCAGGCGGTCATCGAAGCGCGCGGGCTGGCACTGCCACAGGCCTAGCTTTCTCGCCCAGCCTGAGCAGCGCACGCAGCGCTGCCGGCTTGACCGGCTTGTGCAGCAGTTCGACCTGACGCGCCCGGGCACGCAGCCTGAGCGTCGGATCGCGATCGGCCGTCACCAGCGCGGCGCGCACCGCGAGGCCCCACTTGGCGCGCAGGGCGTCGATCACGTCCAGTCCGTCCTCGCCGTCGAGATGCAGGTCGGCCAGCACCAGGTCAGGCGGCCGGCCGGCCTCGGCGACGCGCCGCAACGCCTCGGCCTCGGTGGCGGCAGTCGCCACCGCGCACCCCCAGCCGCCCAGCAGGGTGGCCATTGCCTCGCGCACGCGCGCCTCATTGTCGATCGAGAGCACGAAGGAGCCGGCCTCGAGCGACGCGACGGGCTGCGCCGCCGCCGGCGGCACGTGGGCCGCCACGACCGCCGCCACGCGTGGCACGGCCACGGAAAACGTCGAGCCGCGGCCAGGTGCCGAGGCGATGCGCACCGGCAGGTCGAGCATGCGGGCGATGCGCTCGACGATGGCGAGGCCTAGGCCGAGGCCGCGCTCCTCGCGCGGCTGGTCGTCCTCGGGCTGCAGGCGAACGAATTCGTCGAAAATCACCGCCTGCTTGTCAGGCGCGATGCCCGGGCCGTTGTCCTTGACTTCGATGCGCAGGCTTTCACCTTCGCGGCGGCAACCGAGCAGCACACGCTGCCGGCGGCCCTCAGCGCGGCCGTAGCGCAGCGCGTTGCTCAGTAGGTTCTGCAGGATGCGCCGCAGGAAGGCGGGATCGGTCGACACGTAGGCGCGGGTCGGCACAATGACCAGTTCGATGCCGCGACGCTGCGCCACCGGGGCAAAGGCGGTGGCCAGCGAATCGAACAGGGGCTGCAGCGCGAACGCCCGCTGCTCCGGCTTGAAAGCGCCGGCGTCGAGCTTGGAGATGTCAAGCAGCGCATCGAGAAGCGATTCGACGGCGCCCAGGCTGGCGTCGATCTTGCCGCCGAGATCGTTGCCCGGTTCGCGATCGATCATGGCGGCGGTGAACAGGCGTGCCGCATGCAACGGCTGCAGCAGGTCGTGGCTGGCGGCGGCGATGAAGCGCGTCTTGCCGAGATTGGCGGCTTCCGCCTCGGCGCGGCTGGCCTCGAGCTCGGCGGTCCGCTCGACCACGCGCTGCTCCAGCGTCTCCTTGGCCTGGCGCAGCTGCCGGTCGCTGTCGCGCAGCGCCTCGGCAGTGCGCACGCGCGCCGTCACGTCGTTGCAGGTGGCGACGAAGCCGCCGCCGGGCAGCGGATCGAGCCGCAGTTCCACGACGCGGCCTCCCTCTTCGCCATCGTCGGTCGCGACCTCGTGGGTCTGCGCCGCCGCCGGGCGCCTCAGCAACGGATGATCGAGCGGCAGCAACGTGGCGAAGCGGTCATTGGAGATCTCGAGCTTGCCGTCCTTGTCGAAGGCAGCGATGCCCATGCCGACATGGTCGAGGGTGTTGCGCAGGATTTCGTAGTTGTAGCGGATCGCCTCGGACGCCTCGTCGATCAGAGCTCGGGCGCTCTTGGGCAGCAGCCGGCCGCGCCGCCCGAAAGCGGCGACGATCACCCGCGCCGATGCAGCGCCCAAGGTGCCCGACAGCACCCGTTCGGTTCGGCCGAGCGCCGCCTCCAGCGACAGCGGCCCGTCCCCCAGCGCCCGCTCGGCGCGCTCGGCGCCGACGAACCGTGCCAACAGCTCGCGCAGCTCGAAGATGCGCGCCGCATCGGTCGGCTGCAGCTCGACCGGCGGCTCGAGCCGCTTCTCGCCGGCCTCTCTGCCAAGCACGAAGGCATCGGCCTGCTGGGCATCGGCGCCGCGCGCCCGCACCAGTAGCGAGACGCCGACCAGCAGCAGCGTGTTGACTGCGATCCCGACCACGAAGCCCTGGCCGACCGGATCGAGCGCGGCAAGCGGCGCCGGCAGCCAGGCGGCCAACGGCGCGGCTTGACCGGGCTCGCCGGCACCTTGATCCAGGGTCGGCAAAAGAAGCGCATAGAGCCAGACCAGGAAGCCGCCGAGCAGGCCCGCCACGACGCCGTAGCGATGGGCGCGGCGCCAGTACAGGCCGAGCACCAGGCCGGGCGCGAAGTTGGCGACGGCGCAGAAGCTGATCAAGCCGATCGAGGCGAGCGGCAGGTAGCCCGATATGATGCGCTGGTAGGCGTAGCCCGCCATCAGGATCAGCACGACGGCGGCACGGCGCACCAGCAACACCAGCGGCCCCATCTCACGGCGCTCGCCGGCCCGCCAGCTGCCCTGGCGCCGCAGCAGGTACGGCATCAGGAGCTCGTTGCCGATCATTCCCGACAGCGCCATGCAGGCCACGACGACCATTGCAGTCGCGGCCGACAGCCCGCCGATGAAGACGAACGCCGACAGCCAGCTCTTGCCGTTGGCAAGCGGCAGTTGCAGCACGAACAGGTCAGGGTTGGTGTGCTGCCCCAGCAGAAGTAGGCCGGCGGCGGCGATCGGCAGGACGAAGAGGTTGATCAGCGCCAGGTAGGTAGGAAACAGCCATCGCGCGGTGCGCAGGCTCGCGGGATGCTCCTGTTCGACCACCGCGACATGGAACTGGCGCGGCAGGCAGAGGAAGGCCATCCCCGACAGAAGCGAGGTGATAACCCATGTTAAGGGCGACCCCTCGCGCGCCACGCGCGCCAAGAGCCGCGGCTCTGCGCTCAGCCGTGCAAAGAGATCGGACGGGCCGGCGAAGAGAGCGAACAGGACGAACGACCCGACGGCCAGCAGCGCCAGCAGCTTCATCACCGATTCGAAGGCGATCGCCAGCATCATGCCGCGGTGCTGCTCCGACGCCGACACGTTGCGCACACCGAACAATATGGTGAAGACCGCCATGAGGCCGGCCACGATCAGCGACGTGTCGGTGTAGACCACGCCAGGCTGACCGCCCGACCACGACGTCGGCTCGGCGATGGTGCGGAAGGTCGACGATACGGCCTGCAGCTGCAAGGCGATGTAGGGCAGCACGCCGATCGTCGCGAACAAGGTCGCCGTGACGCCGACGGCGCGGCTCTTGCCGTAGCGCGACGCCAGGAAGTCGGCGATTGAGGTGACGTTGTGCTTCTTGGCCAGCTGCACCAGCTTGCGCAGCATCGGATAGCCGGCGGTGATCACCAGGGCAGGGCCGGTATAGATCAGGATGAACTCGAAGCCTGCGGTCGCGGCGCGGCCGACGGCGCCGTAGAACGTCCAGGACGTGCAATAGATGGCGAGCGAAAGCCCATAGACTGCCGGCGCCACCGAGCTCGCCGACCAGCGGCGGGCGTGTCGGTCGCCGAACCAGGCGACGGCGAACAAGAGGCCGAGGTAGGCCAGCGACAACCCGAGGACCGTGGGCTCGGCGAGCATCAGGTACATTGAACCGCGCCGGTCGGCTCGCTACAAGGCTGGCCTTCCCGACCACCCGTTTGGAGTCCCAGGAGCCGGATGATGGCCGCGTACCAGTACATCTATGTGATGAAAGGCCTGAACAAGACCTATCCGGGCGGCAAGCAGGTCTTGAAGGACATCTGGCTGTCGTTCTTCCCGGGCGCCAAGATCGGCGTGCTGGGCCTCAATGGAGCGGGCAAGTCGACCTTGCTGCGCGTCATGGCCGGCCAGGACGACAACTTCAATGGCGAGGCCTGGGCGGCCGAAGGCGCCAATGTCGGTCTCCTCGAACAGGAGCCCAAGCTCGATCCGAAAAAGGACGTGCTGGGCAACGTCATGGACGGCGCAGGCGCGATGGCCCGGATGCTGGCCCGCTTCGAGGAGGTGTCGAACGCCTTCTCCGATCCCGACGCCGACATGGACAAGTTGGTCGCCGAGCAGGCCGAACTGCAGGAGAAGATCGACGCCGGCAACGGCTGGGACCTGCAGCGCACGGTCGAGGTGGCGATGGACGCGCTGCGCTGCCCGCCCTCCGACGCCGAAGTCGAGAAGCTGTCGGGCGGCGAGCGCCGGCGCGTGGCGCTGTGCCGGCTGTTGCTCAGCCGGCCCGACCTGCTGCTGCTCGACGAGCCCACCAACCATCTCGACGCCGAGTCGGTGGCGTGGCTGGAGCGGCATCTCGCCGAGTTCCCCGGTACGGTCGTGGCCGTCACTCACGACCGCTACTTCCTCGACAATGTCGCCGGCTGGATCCTCGAGCTCGACCGCGGCCAGGGCATCCCCTGGGAGGGCAACTACTCCTCGTGGCTGAAGCAGAAGGAGCAGCGGCTCGCCCAGGAGGAAAAAGCCGCCGACACGCGCCGTCGCACCCTGCAGCGCGAGCTGGAATGGATGGGCACCAGCCCGTCGGCGCGGCGCTCCAAGAGCAAAGCGCGCATCGCCACCTACAACCAGATGGTCGAGGAGGAACAGAGGGCGACCCTCGACACGCAGCAGATCGTGATCCCGGCCGGCCCGCGGCTCGGCGATCACGTCATCCGGGCGGAGAAGATCTCGAAGGGCTTCGGCGATCGCCTGCTGATCGACAATCTCTCCTTCAACCTGCCGCCGGGCGGCATCGTCGGCGTGATCGGCCCCAACGGTGCGGGCAAGACGACCTTGTTCAAGATGATCACGGGGCAGGAGAAGGCCGACTCGGGCACCTTCTCCGTCGGCCCGACGGTGACGCTGGGCTATGTCGACCAGAGCCGCGAGACGCTCGATCCCAACAAGACGGTGTGGGAGGAGCTATCGGGCGGCCTCGACATCATCAAGCTCGGCAAGCGCGAGGTGCCGAGTCGCGCCTACTGCGGCTCGTTCAATTTCAAGGGCGCCGACCAGCAGAAGAAGGTCGGCCAGCTCTCCGGCGGCGAGCGTAACCGCGTGAACCTCGCCAAGATGCTGAAGTCGGGCGCCAACGTCCTCCTGCTCGACGAGCCGACCAACGACCTCGACGTCGACACGCTACGCGCGCTCGAAGAAGCGCTGGTCGACTTCGCGGGCTGCGCGGTGATCATCAGCCACGATCGCTGGTTCTTGGACCGCATCGCCACGCACATTCTTTCATTCGAAGGTGACAGCCACGTCGAGTGGTTCGAGGGCAACTACCAGGACTACGAAGCCGACCGAAAGCGGCGGCTCGGCACCGACGCCGACCAACCACACCGCATCAAATACAAGCCGCTGGTGAGAAAGTAGCCCTCCCGAGCGATCGAAGGGCCATTCCTGCGAACGGAGTCACGGCTGCAATTGGATCTTTTTCTCCGTCACCGTTCCGTTGGCTTGGACGCGAACACTCCTTTTCTTGTTTGACCAGCTCTTGGCCTGCAGCTCGTATTCCGGAGGGTCGGTGCCGATCAGGACCTTGGCCCCCGTCGGCGCGGCGCCGAGCTCCCTTTGTGCGGCTTCACGCGCCACCGGCGGCACCTCCGATAGCTGGATGGCCTTCTCCTCTCTCTGCTCGTCGCTCTTGGTCTGACCCAGGCTCGGCTGTGCCAGGAACGAAAGACTCAGCACGACGGCAGTAACGAGCGACGCCCGGTTCATGGCACTCCTCCCTTGGTCGTCTCGCCCGCAGGCCCCCGCCTTCAAACCGAACATCATCTAGTCCGGCCCGTGGCCTGCGCCATCGTTAGGGAAACGCAGTCGAGCCGAGCGAGGTTCTCGGCGGCGGCCGTGCGCGATCGTCAGCGGCAGCGTCGAGCTAGATCCGCTGGTCCATCTCCAGCGCCGGTTCCGGCACGTCGACGCAGCCGATGATGCGGGCCGGCACACCGGCGGCGGTGCAGCCGGCCGGCACCGGCTCGAGCACGACCGAGCCCGCGGCGATCTTGGCGCAGGCGCCGATCTCGATATTGCCCAGCACCTTGGCGCCGGCGC
>JBPYDO010000184.1:0-6301 GCA_051985755.1 Reyranella sp.
GTGCGGCGAAACCGCCGAAGGTGCTCGGTGAGCCAGAGCTGGGCCTCGAGATCGAGGTGGTTCGACGGCTCGTCGAGGATCAGGAGATCGGGGTCGCTGAACAGCGTGCCGGCCAAGGCCACGCGCATGCGCCAGCCGCCCGAAAATTCGCCGCAGGGCCGCGCCTGGGCGGCATTGTCGAAGCCAAGGCCATTGAGGATCGATGCGGCGCGCGCCGGCCCTGCGGCCGCGCCGATCTCGTCCAGCCGCATGTGGATCTCGGCGAGCCGCGCGCCGTCATGGCACGCCTCCGCCTCGGCCAACAGCGACGAGCGCTCGAGGTCGGCCTTGAGCACGGCGTCGAGCACGCTGATCTCGCCGCCCGGCGGATCCTGCGGCACCGAACCGATGCGCATGCATCCCGTCATGTTGATGTCGCCGCCGTCGGCTTCCAGCTCGCCCTGGATCAGGCGCAACAGCGTCGACTTGCCCGCGCCGTTGCGGCCGACGAGGCCGACCTTCCAGCCATCGGAAATGGCTGCCGAGGCCCGCTCGAAAAGCACCCGCTCGCCGTGACGGAAGATGAGGTCGTTGACATGCAACATGGGGCGCGGCGTTTAGCACGGCGCGTGCGGCAGACCAACCGGCTTGCCGGGGCAAATTCGGGCCTCTATAAGCCCGGCGCGCTTTCAGTCAGAGGATTGCATGGCCGTCGAACGCACCTTTTCGATCATCAAGCCGGACGCGACGCGCCGGAACCTCACCGGCAAGATCAATGCGCGCTTCGAGGAGAAGGGGCTGCGCATCGTGGCGCAGAAGCGCATCTGGATGAGCCGCCAGCAGGCTGAGCAGTTCTACGCCGTGCACAAGGCGCGGCCATTCTTCAGCGATCTCTGCGCCTTCATGACCTCCGGCCCGGTGGTGGTGCAGGTGCTGGAAGGCGAGGGCGCCATCGCCCGCAATCGCGAGATCATGGGCGCCACCAATCCGGCGAACGCCGCCGCCGGGACGATCCGCAAGGACTTCGCGGAATCAATCGAAGCCAATTCGGTGCATGGCTCCGATTCGCCGGAGACCGCAACCGTCGAAATCGCCTATTTCTTCTCCGGAACCGAGATCGTCGGCTGAGGTCAGCCTAGGACGGCAAAGGCGATGATCAGCGCCAGGGTGCCGCCGATGCCCATCAGCAGCGAAATCACCGGCAGATGGCTGACCAGACCGAGCGCCAGGCAGGACAGAAGCAGCACGATCCACACGATCATGAACAGCACGAGCTTGCTGAACGCCGTGTAGGTGCTCACGTGCGCGCGATATTCGTCTTGTGATGCTTCGGCCATATCGGAATTCCACTCCTGACGTCGCAGTTCTTATAGCCAACTAGGGTTCGGGCGAGAAGAGCAGCGCGGCCCCGGGCGCCACGCCCTTTACCGCAACCCGGCCGTCGGACAGCGAGACCCGCCCTTCGCCGAACCAGCGTACGACCAGCGGATAGAGCTGGTGCTCTTGCCGCAGGATGCGTGCGGCAAGGCGGTCCGCGGTGTCGGTCGCCAGGACCGGCACGGCCGACTGGGCGATGATCGGGCCGGAATCTATTTCAGGCACGACGTAGTGCACGGTGCAGCCGCTCACCCGCGCCCCGGCGTCGATCGCCTTCTGCTGCGCATCGAGGCCCTTGAAGGCCGGCAGCAGGGAGGGATGGACATTGACCAGGCGACCCTGCCAGCGCTGCGGAAACCACGGACTGACGACCCGCATGAAGCCGGCCATGGCGACCAGCCGCACGTTGTGTTTCTCCAGTTCCGTGGAAACGGCGCGCTCGAACGTCTCGCGATCGGGATAGTCCCCGTGCGGAATAACCGCCGTTGTAATGCCGGCGTCACGGGCGATCTTCACGCCCGGCGCGTTGGCGACGTTGCTCACCACGCAGGCGATCTCGGCCGGGTAGTCCTCGTCCCAGGCAGCGCGCACCAGCGCGGCCATGTTGCTGCCGCGACCCGAGATCAGGACTCCGACCTTTAGCTTCGCCATAGGCTGTCAGCGTGTTCGATGATGCAGTCCGCCTCTGGTGTCGGCGCAGGCTCGATTATGCCCACTTCGCGCACCGTCTCGCCAGCGTCCGAGAGCGCCCCGGCGACCCGCGCGGCGTCCGCCTTGGCGACCACGGCGATCATGCCGATTCCGCAGTTGAACGTGCGCAGCATGTCGTCGGTCGGGACCCGGCCGGCCCGGCGCAGCGAGTTGAAGATCGGCGGCACCGTCCATTGCCGTGCGTCGAGCCGCGCCCGCAACCCGTCGGGCAGGCAGCGCGGCACGTTACCCGGCAGGCCGCCCCCCGTGATGTGGGCCAGGCCCTTGATGGCGCCAGTGGCGCGAATGGCCGACAAGACCGGCCTTGCATAGATGCGCGTGGGCTCGAGCAGCGCCCGAAAGTCGTGGGGGCTGCGCTCGACAATCTTGCGCACCAGCGAGAATCCGTTGGAGTGCAGGCCGTTCGAGGCGAGCGCCAGAACGATATCTCCGGCGGCGACGTCGCGGCGTGGAAGCAATTGGTCGCGCTCGGCGGCGCCTACCGCAAAGCCGCCAAGATCATAGTCACCCTCGGCGTACATGCCGGGCATCTCGGCCGTCTCGCCGCCGACCAGCGCGCAGCCCGCACGCCGGCAGCCTTCCGCGATCCCGGCGACGACGCGCCGCGCGGTTTCGACGTCGAGTTTCCCCGTGGCGTAGTAGTCGAGGAAGAACAGCGGTTCGGCGCCCTGCACCACGATGTCGTTGACGCACATCGCCACCAGGTCGATGCCGATGGTGTCGGGAAGCCCGGCTTCGATGGCGATCTTGAGCTTGGTGCCGACGCCGTCGGTGCCCGACACGAGGATGGGGTCGCGGAAGCCGGCTGCCTTGAGATCGAACAGTCCGCCGAAGCCACCGAGGACGCCCATCACCCCTCTGCGGTCGGTGCTCCTGGCGAGGGGTTTGATGAGCTCGACCAGCGCGTCCCCTGCGTCAATGTCGACGCCTGCGTCCTTGTACGTCAGCGGCGGATTGTTGTGCTGGGGAGCGCGAGGCTTCAAGCCGGTCTCATTCGTGCTAGATAGGTGGCGCGAACATAGCCAAAAACCGGACACCCGCAATGCTGCTCGCCCGCTGGTTTTCCCCGATCGTCGTCTTCCTGATGGCGGTTGCGGCAGGCTACGGCGCCGCCCTCGCGCAGGTGGCGAGCGGCAACACCTATTCGATCGGCGGCATCGAGGTCGATGTGACGGCGGCCGACGCCATTCAGGCGCGCAACCAGGGCATTCGCGAAGCCGAGCGGCGCGCCGCAAAGATGCTGATCGAGCGCATGGTGGCGCCCGAGGATCGCACGCGCGTGCCGCCGCTCGACGATGCCCAGCTCGAGGGCCTGGTCAGGGGCGTGGAATTCGCCAAGGAACGCACTGCCAGCAATCACTATGCCGCGACCCTGAATATCGTGTTCAGCGCCGGGCCGGTGAAGGCCTGGCTGGGAGGGGCGGGCATCCACGTGGTCGAGACCGTGGCCCGGCCGGCCCTGGTGGTTCCGCTGTGGAAGGACAAGGGCGGTGTCGAGCCGCTCGACGACCACAATGCTTGGCGGGACGCCTGGACGGGATTGGATACCTCGGCCAGCGCCGTGCCGGTGACGGTGGTGCGCGGCGACCAGCTCGATCAGAACGAACTCTCGGTCGAGGAAGCCTATGTCGGCGACGTCTCGGCGCTGTCGCGCCTCGACCAGCGATATCACTTGCCGACCGTTATCGTGGCGACCGTCGAAGGCGACAAGGCGTCGGGGCCGCTCACGGTCGGCGGGATTCGCTATGACAGCAAGACCGGAGCCCGCAGCGACATCCCGAAAGTGACCGTGGCCGACGCCGGTCAGCTCGCCGATGCGGCGCGCAAGATGCATGCGCGACTCGATGAAGAATGGCGCAGCGTCGCCAGCGTGCGGCGCGATGAACAGGCGGGTCTCGACGCCCAGGTGCCGATCCGCACGCTCGCCGACTGGGTCGCCGTGAAACAGCGGCTGGGTTCGGTGCCGGCGGTAAAGACTGTGGTCGTGCGCTCGCTCGAAGCCGATCACGCCGACGTGCATCTCGACTACTTCGGAACGCCCGACCAGCTGCAGCACACGTTGAGCCAGGTCGGGCTTCAGCTCGACAAGGATGCCGATCAATGGCGGCTGCAGCTGCTGCGCTGATCGCCGGTCGACGCGCTTCGTGAGCGGACTCACTTCTGTCGCGCGGTGGCGGTTTTGGCTGGCGGCAGCTGGCGTCTTCATGCTCACCCTGTGGCTGCTCAACGACATCCTGCTGCCGTTCGTGGTCGGGGCGGTGATCGCCTACTTCTTCGATCCCGTCGTCGCAAGGCTGCAGCGCCACGGGCTGTCGCGGACCTGGGCGACCGCAACCGTGACCGTGCTGGCGGTGCTGATCGCGATCGGAGTGGCGATGGCGATCCTGCCGCCGCTGTTCGGGCAGCTTCAGTCCTTTATCGCCAAGGCGCCGCAATACATCGCTCAGGCGGCCGCACGGGTGCAGCCGATGATCGATCCGATCAGGGAGCGGCTGGGCCTGACGCCGCTCAGTCTGCACGACCTGCAGGCCGAGGCGGCGCAGTGGGCGGGCCAGGGGCTGAGCATACTGGGCGGCTTTGCCGGCAAGCTGGTCCAGCGCGGCGCCGCGATCATCAATCTCCTGGCTCTTCTGTTCCTGACGCCGGTGGTGACGTTCTACCTGCTGCGCGACTGGGGGAAGGTCGTGGCGAATATCGACAACGCGCTGCCTCTGGACCATGCCGAAACGGTCCGCAAGCTAGCGCGCGAGGCGAACCAGGCGGTCGCCGGCTATGTGCGCGGCCAGGTGCTGGTCTGCCTGTGCCTCGGCACGATCTACGGTGTGGGACTCTCCCTGGTCGGCCTGCAGTTCGGTTTCATCATCGGCCTGATTGCCGGCATCATTTCCTTCATCCCGTTCGTCGGCACCCTGGTTGGCGCGACGCTTTCCATCGGCATGGCGCTGGCTCAGTTCCCGCCCGACTGGATCAGTGTCGTCAAGGTGGCCGTCGTGTTCGTGGTCGGGCATCTGCTCGAGGGCAACTTCCTGTCGCCCAAGCTGGTTGGTGACCGGGTCGGGCTCCATCCTGTGTGGATCATGTTTGCGCTGCTAGCCGGCGGCTCGTTGTTCGGGTTCGTGGGCGTGCTGGTTGCCGTGCCGACCGCAGCCGTCGTGGGAGTGATCGTCCGCCATCTGTTGGTGCGCTACAGGGAGAGCGCGCTTTACCGCGGCCAGGATGCCAGGTGAGGGCGCCGATGGCCGATCAGCTCACCCTGGATCTGGTACTGCCGCCGCCCACCTATTCCCGCCAGGACTTCATCGCCTCAGCGAGCAACCGCGAAGCCTTGGCCTGGATCGACCGGTGGCCCGACTGGCCGGCGCCGGCGCTGGCGTTGAGCGGCCCGGCCGGAAGCGGCAAGACGCATCTCGGCCGGATTTGGGCCGCCCGAGCCGGCGCTTCGGTCATCGACGGCACCGATCTCGAGGGCAAAAGCGTCGCCGACCTCGCCGAGCTCGCGGAAGCCTCCCCCGCGGTGCTGATCGAACAGGCCGAACGCACGCCGGAGCGCGCCTTGTTCCATCTCTACAATCTGTTGCGCGAAAGGCGCCGCCATTTGCTGCTGATCGCGCAATCGCCACCGGCGCGCTGGGCCATCAAGCTGCCCGACCTGGCGTCGCGCCTACGGGCCGCGCCAGCGGTCGCCCTGGCGCCGCCCGATGACGAATTGCTGGGCTCCATCATCCTGAAGCAGCTGGCCGACAGGCAATTGCATGCCGGTGCGGGAGTTGTGCAGTATCTCGTGTCGCACATGGAGCGCTCGGCCGACGAGGCCCGCCGGGTCGTCGCCGCCCTGGACCACAAGGCGATGGCCGAGGGGCGGGAGATCGACCGTCGCTTGGCGGCCGATGTCTTGGCCGAGTTGCACGCCGCGCCGGCGAAAGGCGGGTAGGAAACCACGAGGGAGCTGACAAATGGATATGGGCATCAGGGGCCGCAAAGCGATTGTCTGCGCGGCGAGCAAGGGCTTGGGCAAGGGATGTGCCATGGCGCTCGCCCAGGAGGGTGTCGATCTGGTGATCAATGCGCGGACCAAGTCCGAACTGGACGCCACAGCTGAGGAGATTCGCAAGAAGACCGGTGTGAAGGTGACCGCGGTGGCCATCGACGTCACGACGGACGCTGGTCGCAAGCAGGTGCTGGCGGCCTGCCCGGAGCCCGACATCATCGTCAACAATGCCGGCGGCCCACCGCC
>JBPYDO010000185.1:0-8206 GCA_051985755.1 Reyranella sp.
TGCCGCCTCACTGCAGCACGACCGACTGATCTATCGCGGCTACACCGAGGCGCCGGAGGGGACAGTACTGATATCCGGCGAGCCGACAGCCGGCGATATTGTCATCGAGATACGCGTCAAGGAAGGCCAGGAAGTGAAGCGCGGTGAGGTGATCGCCGTTCTGTCCAACTATCCGATCGCCGTAGGGCTGGTGCGCCGATACGAGGCCGAGCTTGCGAAGGCGAAACTGCAGCGCGAGGCCATGGTCGCCGGCTACCGTGTGTCTGAGGTCGCCATGCAGCAGCTGGTGGTGACGTCCGCCGCCGAAAAGCAACAGCTCCGAGAGCTGGAAATGAAGCGCTCGGGTCAGCCGCCCGACCAGAAGAAGCTCGAGCTCGACGTCGCGGAGCAGAAGCTCGATCTCGAGCAGGCCAAGCTCAAGGTGCTGAGGGAGACGCTGGGGACAGATCTGGCGCGGACCGACTCCGAGATCAAGCTCATTTCCGCCAAGCTTGACAGGGTGCGCGTCGAGCGCGAGCAGGCGCTGGTGCGCTCGCCCGTCGACGGCGTTGTGGTCGAGGTGCACACGCGACAGGGTGAACGCATCTTGGACAAGGCCATCGCCAAGGTGGTCGACATGAACAAGATCCGGGTGCTGGTCGATGTCAACGAAGTGAACATCACCCGCATCAAGCTGGGCGAAAAGGTCGAGGTGACTTTCCGCGGCGATCAGAGGATCTTCACTGGCGCGGTGGCGCGCATTCCGCCTGTCGTGAAGCGCCTGCAGCGCGCCAACTACGATCTCGGCAATCCCGGCGAAAATCGTGTGGTGCAGGTCGAAATACAGCTCGACGATCCGGCAAGCGTTCCCAAGCTGCTGGGCCGCGAGGCTACGGTCGCTTTCTTGTGACCCGCACTGTCACGGTCGCCCGCGACGGGGCAGCTCTTACGGCAGCGTGGTGATCTTGACGTTCTGCGGCCGTACCGCCTTCAAGAGATCGAGGTACACGTACTTCTTGTAGTCGAGCGGCGCCTTCAGCTTCTTCTGGTCGGCCAGCAGCTTCTCGGAATCCTTGATCGCCTCGATCGAGCGCGGCTGGAAGTCCATGTCGTAGTAGACCTTGGGCATCAGTTCGGTGGCGAGATCGAGCGGCATCTTGAGGAACTTCGCGACCATCTTGGCCGCCGCCGGCCGATCCTTCTCGATCAGGTCGTTGGCCTCGCACAGCGCGCGGATGAACTTCTCGGCCGTGGCGCGGTTCTTCTCGATCCAGCCACGGTTCATGTAGATGAAATTGATGTTGTTGTAGATGCCGTCGGCGGTGGCCAGCACCTTGGTGCCCTTCACCGCCTTCAGGGTGCGGGTCGGCCAGGGCTCCCACACGGCGAAGGCGTCGATGTCGCCGCGCTCGATGGCGGCCAGCATTTCCGGCGCCTCGACATTGACCAGCGTGAAGTCGGCCGGGTTGAGCTTGCGCGCGTCCAGAAGGCGACGCCAGAAGATCTCCCCGCCGGTGCCCATGGCGACGCCAACTTTCTTGCCTTTCAGTGCTTCCAGTGAGTCGACGTTGCGGCCGATCACGCTTTCCCACTTCCAGAGATAGGTGCCGTCGGCGACGGCCACGATATTCGGATCGACCTGATGATTGATCACGCCCGCGAGGTCGCTGCCATAAGCCGCCTGCACCTGGTTGTTGACCAGGAACGGCACCATGGCCGAACCCGAGGGGCCGGTGTTGATGGTGACGTCGAGGCCGTTCTTCTCGAACAAGCCGCCTTCCTTGGCGACGTAGAACTGCGAGAAGGCGGGATCAACGCCGGTGGCGATGATCATCTTGGTGAGCTGGGCGTTGGCGGAAATCGTGCCGGCCAGCAGCACGGCAACGCTTGCGATGATGCGCTTCAACATGGTGCCCCCTGTCTTTTCGTTTACGTGATTTGTTACGTCACCGGCGAGAAGCGGCCGGCAAATGCATAGATCCCCCAGCGGAACAGGCGGTCGGCGGCAAAGCCCAGCAGTCCCAGGACCAGCAGGGCCACGAAGATCTCGTCGACCAGCATGTAGAGCCGCGAATCCCAGATCATTCTACCCAGCCCGTCGTTGGCGGCAACGAGCTCGGCCGCGATAATGGTGACAAAGGAATTGGCCATCGCAAGCCGCATGCCGGTCAGGATGTAAGGCACGGTGGCCGGCAGGGCGACGAAGAAGAATACCTGGGCGGAGCCCGCGCCCAGCGAACGGGCGGCGCGGATTTTGTTGGGCGCGACGGCGCTCACTCCGGCGGCGGTATTGATGATGACGATGAACACCGTGGTGTAGATGATCAGGAAGATCTTCGCGCCCTCTCCGATGCCGAACCAGATGACGGCAACGGTGATCATGGCCGTCGCCGGGATGAAGCGCAGAAACTCCGTATAGGGCTCGAGCAATCGGCGCACAACCCTGAACGAACCGATCGCCAGCCCGATCGGGATGCCGATCAGGGAGCCGCCGACAAAGCCGGCGCCGATGCGCGCCAGGCTGGCCGAGGTCTCTCGCCACAGGGTGCCGTCGCGGGCAAGCTCGATCGCCTTCCGGAAGACCTCGATTGGCGTCGGGAACAGCACCGATCTCACCAGCCAAGCGGAGGTCACGTACCAGAGGAGGAACAGGCTGGTGAACCCCAGGACGTAGACGCCGACGACGCGCAGGGAGCCGCGCGCGTTCATTGCGCCCGCTTGAGCGAGAGGGCTACTTCGTCGCGGATCATCTCGTGCACCTGGCGGTAGACCGCAACGAACCTGTCGTGAGTCCGCTCGCGCTCGGCACTCGACAATTTCACCTCGACGATGCCCTTGAGCTTCGAGGCGGGACCGGCATGCATGACGCCGATCCGGTCCGCCAGGATGATCGCCTCGTCGATGTCGTGGGTGATGAACAGCACGGTCTTCTGGGTCGCGTGGCAGATGCGCTGCAGCTCGTGCTGCATGTCGGCGCGGGTGTGGGCGTCGAGGGCGGCGAACGGCTCGTCCATCAGCAGCATCTGCGGTTCGTTGGCGAGCACGCGCGCGATCTGGATGCGCTGCTTCATGCCGCCTGAGAGCTCGGACGGGTGTTTGTGGTCTTGGCCGCTCAGGCCCACCAGCTCGAGGTACTGCCGCGCCTTCTGCTCGCGCTCGCGCCGGCCGACGCCGCGCATCCTGAGGCCGAACTCGACATTGCCCAGCGCCGTCAGCCAGCCGTAGAGGGAGTCGTCGCCCTGGAACACCACGCCGCGATCGGCCGCCGGACCGCGGATCGGCCGGCCGGCGATGCTGATCGCGCCGGCCGTGGCCGGCTCGAAGCCCGCCACCATGTTCAGGACGGTGGTCTTGCCGCAGCCGCTGGTGCCCAGCAGGCAGAAGAACTCAGCCGGTTGGATCTCCAGCGAGAAGTCGCGCACGGCGGTATAGTCGCCGCCCTGCAGGGAACGATAGACCTTGGCAACCCCGGTGAGCTCGACGAGCGACATGAGCCCTTTGTTTACCATCGACCGCTCACCCGGAGCAGGCTTTTAGGTCCCTCAATATGTTCGGTAGTCGCGCTGCTCGCCGGTCGGCGGCTCGGCGTAGGCGGCGAATTGCGGCCGCTCCTCGAACGGCCGCGCCAAGACGGCCAGCAGCTCCTCGAAGGCGCCGTAGTCATCGTCCTGGACGGCGGCGGCAAGGGCGGCTTCGACCCGGTGATTGCGCGGAATATAGACCGGATTGACGGACAGCATGGCGGCACGCCGCGTCGCCTCGTCCTGCGGCTCCCCAGCGAGGCGCGCGCGGTAGCGCCCCATCCAGTCGGAATCCTCGACCGGCATCTCGCCGTTGCTCAGGCGGCGGAAGGCCTGGGTGTAGTCCGTGCCGTTGTCCATCAGCAGTTTCAAAAGGGCCCGCGCCAGGTCGGCATCGCCCTCTTGCTCAGTGCTGAGCCCCAACTTACGCCGCAGCATCGCCAGATAGGCCGTGCCGAAGCGCTCGCCGTAGCCCTGCAGCGACTCGTTGGCCAAGGCCAGCGCCTTGTCTTGGTCGGCGTCGAACAGCGGTAGCAGCGCCTCGCCGAGCCGCGCCAGGTTCCAGCCGGCGATCTGCGGCTGCTTGCCGTAAGCGTAGCGGCCGAACTGGTCGATGGAGCTGAACACCGTCGCCGGATTGTAGGCGTCCATGAAGGCGCAGGGGCCGTAGTCGATGGTCTCGCCTGCGATCGAAGTGTTGTCGGTGTTCATCACGCCATGAATGAAGCCGACGCCCAGCCATTGCGCCACCAGCTCGGCCTGGCCTGCGATCACCGCCTCGAACAGCGCGCGATAGGAGCCGACGCCCGGGTAGTGGCGCGCGATGACATGGTCGGCGAGCAGCCGCACGCCGTCGATGTCGCCGCGCGCGGCGAAGAACTGGAAGGTGCCGACCCTGATATGGCTCGCGGCAACCCGGGTCAGCACGGCGCCCGGCAGGGCGGTCTCGCGGTACACGGGATCGCCGGTAAGGACGGCGGCCAGCGAGCGCGTGGTCGGGATACCGAGAGCGTGCATGGCCTCGCTGATGATGTACTCCCGCAACACCGGGCCGAGCGCCGCCCGGCCATCGCCGTTGCGCGAGAACGGCGTGCGGCCCGAGCCCTTCAGCTGGATGTCGCGACGGCGGCCGGCGGCGTCGACCACTTCGCCCAACAGAAGCGCGCGCCCGTCGCCCAGCTGCGGCACGAAGTTGCCGAACTGATGGCCAGCATAGGCAAGCGCGATCGGCTCGGATCCCTCGGCCAGCCGATTGCCGGCCAGGATCTCGACGCCCTCTGGGCTGGCGAGGCTCTCGGAATCGAGCGCCAGCTCGACCGCGAGCGGCCGATTGAGCTTGACCAGCCGCGGCGCACTGACCGGCGTCGGCGCCAACCGGGCGTAGAAGCGGTCCGGCAGGCGGGCATAGGTATTGTCGAAGGCCGCGAGCATTAGGGCAATGTAGGTGCTGGGAGCCCGTCACTCCAGTGGCGCTCCCGCCCTAGTCCCTGAAGGGATCCGTCATCAAGATCGTGTCTTCGCGCTCGGGGCTGGTGCTGAGCAGCGCCACCGGGCAGCCGACCAGCTCCTCGACGCGGCGGACGTATTTGATGCAGGTCGCCGGCAGCTCGGCATAGCGTCGCGCGCCCTTGGTGCTCTCCTGCCAGCCGTCGAAGGTCTCCCAAATGGGCTTCAGGCGCGCCTGCGCGCCCATGGTGAAGGGGAAGCGTTCGATTCGCTTGCCGGCGAGCTCGTAGCCGACGCAGACCTTGATCTCCTTCAGCCCGTCGAGCACGTCGAGCTTGGTGAGTGCGATGCCGTCGATGCCGTTCAGCTTCACCGCCTGGCGCACCATCACGGCGTCGAACCAGCCGCAGCGCCGCCGCCGCCCGGTGTTGGTGCCGAACTCGTTGCCTCGGTCGCCCAGGAGCTGGCCGATCTCGTTCTTGAGCTCGGTGGGGAAGGGGCCGTCGCCGACGCGTGTCGTGTAGGCCTTGGCGATGCCCAGCACGTAGCCGACGGCGCCATTGCCCAGGCCCGAGCCGATCATGGCCTGCGCCGCCACGGTGTTGGACGAGGTGACGAACGGGTAAGTGCCGTGGTCGATGTCGAGCATGGTGGCCTGCGCGCCCTCGAACAGAATGCGTTTTCCGGCGGCGCGCAAACCGTCGAGCCGCTCCCACACGTCCTCGGCGAAGGGCAGGATCTTGGGCGCAAGCTCGAGCAGATCCGACAGGAGCTGCTCGGGATTGACCGCGGCCCTGCCCAGCCCCTGGCGCAAGGCGTTGTGGTGGGCGAGCAGGGTGTCGACCTTCTTCTTGAGCTCGTCTGGCTCGGCGAGGTCGCCGACACGGATGGCGCGGCGGCCGACCTTGTCCTCGTAGGCAGGCCCGATGCCGCGACGCGTCGTGCCGATCTTGATGGTGCCAGGCACGTCCTCACGCCAGCCATCGAGGTCGCGGTGCAGCGGCAGGATCAGCACGGCGTGGTTGGCGATCTTCAGGTTCTCAGGCGTCACGGAGACGCCCTGGCCGGAAACCTTCTTGACCTCCTCGAGGAAGTGCCAAGGGTCGACCACGACGCCGTTGCCGATGATCGACAGCTTGCCCTGGCGCACGACGCCGGAGGGCAGCAGGGCCAGCTTGTAAGTCTGGTTGCCGATGACCAGGGTGTGGCCGGCATTGTGGCCGCCCTGGAAGCGCACCACGACCTCGGCGCGCTCGCTGAGCCAGTCCACGATCTTGCCCTTGCCCTCGTCGCCCCACTGGGCGCCGATCACTGCCACATTGGCCATTGCCGACCCTTCAGGCGCGATTCCCTAGACGCGCGAACGCCTCCCCGGCGCCGATGAGTGACAGGCGCCGGAGAGGCGTGAGCCTGCATAGCATGCGCGGCCGCGTGGCTGAAGAAGAAAGCAATTCTCGGGAGGTGCGGCGGACTTGCCGGCGCCCACGTGTATTCTAAGATAGGTCCTCAATCAGCAGTAGGGGGTGATAATGGCTAAAGCCGTTGCCAGGCGAAAAGCGAAGAGCGCGAAGCCTCGGTCTAAATCCGCGAAGCCTCGATCTAAATCCAGGACGACGATCAAGGCCAAATTGCCCGGTCTGCGCGGGAATCAAACCCAGGAGGGCAGCTATCAGATATCGGGCCCAGGCGCTCGCGAGCTGTGCGTCAAGTGGGATAGGTACCAGCTTTACATTGATTTCCCGCGGAGATTCGCCGCCGATCCGAAGGTTGTCGCCAAAGGAAGGGCGGACAACGCAAACAACTACGTCGAAGTGATCGTCTTGACCACGTATGGAGACGGCAAGGGCTTCATCTGTTACGTCAGCACCAAGGACCAAAGGGGGCGCTCAAATACAATATGCACTCCAGCGTACGTGGACTGGACGGCAGATGGACCCATGCGTGCGGCGGCAAGATCGCCAGCCAGTTGATCGCGACGGCGCTTCAGCGCCGGCCGCCGCTGCTGCTGGATGACCTTGTCTTCGCCGCCGTCCTCGTCCTCGGCGTTTATTCCCAGGTGGGCTTTTCTTGGTTTCCCAGGCCCTGGGTCGCGCCGTTGGAATTGTTGGGCGCGTGCAGCACGGTCATCGAGTTCGGCCCGATGAGGATCAAGACCGGCTTGTCGTCCTTGTCCTTGGCGCTCACCAGGAACGCGGTCGGCTTGACATGCACGTCCTTGAAACCCTCGGCCGTAAGCTTGGCCTGGATCTTCTGCTGCAAGGTCTGGTCGCCGTCGTCAACGGTCGTGACCGGCGGCTGGTTGGATTTGGCTGGCGCCGGCGATTGCGCGAGCGACGAACCCGCGCTGGGCAGCAGCGCCAGGGCCGCCAGGGCGGCCACAGGAATTCGTGGAAACATGGTGGGTCCTCCGTTCGTTGGCCCCTGCAACAAGAACGGATGAGGCGACCTGCTGTTGCGTGGTGCGGCGCCCTGATGCGGCCTTCAAAGCGTCACAATGGACGCCGTCAGAGCGGCACGGCCTCGCCATCGATCAAGAGGTGCGTGCAGCGCAGGCGCTTGGCTTCTTTGCGCGGGTCGCCGTCCTTCGCCACTGCGCGCACGACTGCGTAACCCTTGGCCTGCCAGGGTGCCGCCGTGCGCCACGGCGTGCCGAGCGGTAGGAAGAGGCGGGGCCTCGCGGCGGGCGCGTCGCAGGCCTCGAGCACGGCACCCATATAGAGCGTGAAGCCGGTGGCGGGCTCGCTGACGCCATCCTCGGGATAGCCCGCCGAGTAACGGCCGCCGCGCGCCAATTCCTGGCGGCCTTGCAGCGCGAACACCGAGAAGGAGACGCCAGTCTGGTATTCCAGGCCGCGATACTCCACCGGATCGAGAGTGAGGGGCAGCTCAGCGTCGGCAGCGCGCACCAGTGCCACCGCCTCGGCCAGCCGCGCCGCTTCGGCCGCGCCTGCCGCCGGCAGGCCGAGCTTGCCGAGCAGCGCCACGCCTTTCTCGGCCGGGCCCGCGGCGCGCAAGAGGCCGGTGAAGAGCTCGCGATGCTTTCGGTCGCTGAGGGCCTGGGTGACAGCCGCCTCGTCCTTGCGGTCGAGCGCGCGACGCAACCGGCCGAGCACGTCGTCGCCCAGCCCCACGCCCGCCGCGACGGCGGCTACCAAGGTGGGCAGGTTGAGATCGACTGTCAGTCCCCTGACGCCGATCGCACGCAAGGCCTCGACCGTGAGCAGCACCGCCTCGGCGTCGGCTTCGGCGGTGTCGACGCC
>JBPYDO010000186.1:0-12388 GCA_051985755.1 Reyranella sp.
GCCTCGTCCTAATCGCTCGGGTTGCGAAGAACGATGCAAGCGCCGCCTGCGATCCGCAGTTTCGAGCACAACGCGTCCGCATCCGTCCGGCTTTTTTCCGAGACCCGCACGATGAAAGTCGAGCCCGACCCCCGGCGCGCATACAGGACCAACGGCAGTCGATCACCGAGAATGGCCGAGTACTTGCGGCGCAGTCGCTCGTAGGCGGCGAGGACCCCTCCCTCGGACCAGTTGCCGGCAAGCTGGACACCCCACGGTCCCCAAGCCGGGCTCGACCTTATCGGGAGTCGATGGCGCGCGCGCTCGACCAGCAGCTTGGCGAGCTCGATGCAGCGAGCGCCCGTCGGGGCACTCGAGGACAGCAACTGCGGCATCGGCTGCGAAGTCCAGGCCTCCGCGGCATAACCCGTGACAATGCGCACATAGAACTGCGTCTCAAGCGGAAGGGTGCCGCGGCCGGCAAGCCAGGCTTCGACCGGGCCGGGGCCAGCATTGTAGGCGGCCGCCGCCAGACCCAGGTTGTCGTGGAAGGTCGTGCGCAGTTCGTGCAGGTAGCCCGCCGACTCGCGCAGCGCCTGCAGCGGCTCGAATGCGTTGGTGAGTCCGCGCGTCGCTGCGGTCTGCGGCATGAACTGCGCGATGCCCTGCGCACCGGCCGGGCTGACCGCCGCTGGGTCGAAGCGGCTCTCTTGCCAGATGAGGCGCGTGAAGAACTCCTCCGGGAGGTTGTTGTCGGCCGCCGCCTGCGCCAGGGTGCGGCAAATGTCGTCGACGGACGGACGCGGCCCCTTTGCGGCCGCCCCGGCTGTCTCGGTCTTGGCAGCCTCGTTGCTGGTGGAACCGGCTGACTCATTTTGTGGCTCGGCGCGCGCCGGCGCCAGCAGCGAGGCGGCAGCCGCGAGCACCACGCACACCGCCATGAGCCGCATTGTCTGCTACCGCCTTGTTGAGCTTTGACTCTAGTGTCGTTTGAAGAATTGCACCGCGCGTTCGTGCTTGAGTGCCGCGCCCTTGCTGTCAAAGGTGCCGAGGTTGCGGCGCTTGCCCGTTCTCGGATCGCGCTTGCGCGAGTAGAGCCGGTACTTGCCGGACGATAGCTTGCGGATCATGGCGTGTCCCTTAGCAATATGTTCAGACGAACGTCAGCAATCGCCGCGGGTTGCGCACCAGGATGGCACCGATCTCGTCCTCGCTGTAGCCGCGACGACCCATCATCGGCACGACGTTGCGGAAGATGTGGCCGTAGCCATGGCCGCCGAAACTGGCAAGCCGCGTTCGATAGCAGATATCGTGGCTGATCACGACACGATCGAGATGGCCGTGCTCGATTAGGCTACGGATCAGCCTGAGCCGCGTCGCGTCGTTCGGCATGTCGATGTCGGAGAGGCCGTAGTAGCTCGATTCCTGCCCGAACAGGTCGAACTCGATGGTGACGCCAGTATCGGCGAGCCGCAGCAGCCGCGCCTCGTCGAAAATCGTGCGGTCGACGTGGCTGATGACGACGCGCTCGGTGGAATGGCCGGCCGCGGCGATGAAGTCGGCGACTTCCTGCGGCTGGTCGGGATGGCGGCCGGGATGGACGTTGATCGCCGCGCCGGTTTCGCGGACGGCGATCAATGCCGCCTGCATCACCCGCTTCTCGGTCTCGGTCCACGGCGCCTGGCAACCGATCTCGCCGATCATGCCGGCCCGCACCTCGGTGCCCCAGGCACCGTCGCGGACCTGGCCGATCATCTCGGCGGCGAAGTCGTCGACGGTCCGGCCGTGATTGCGCGGCTCCTGGTAGTCGTTGACGTAGTAGCCGCAGCCCATGATCAGGTGCACGCCGGTGCCCGCGGCGATGCGCTGCAGTCCCTTGGGATCGGGCGAGAGACCGCCGCACGTGAGCTCGACGATGGCGTCGCCGCCATCGTGTTTCATCATGCGGACCTCTCTGGTCGCGATGTCCTCGAGATCGAGCATGTACTTGCGGCCGGCGCGACGAATGCCGTGCCCGTAGTTGAGCTGCCAGACCGTCTCGAGTGTGATCTCGGGACCCAGATCGTTGTCGGCCCGCGTGCCGGGCGGACGGATGTCGCACAGCAAGTGCTCGTGCATCAGGGTGCGGCCGAGTGCGGCCGGCTCGATCGGGCCGAGCACG
Organism: Reyranella sp.; assembly: GCA_051985755.1. GTDB lineage: Bacteria > Pseudomonadota > Alphaproteobacteria > Reyranellales > Reyranellaceae > Reyranella. Next base: position 2,141 of record JBPYDO010000186.1, read on the forward strand.
GTCTGGATTTTGCCTGCGAGGTTTTGCTGCGCCATTGTCGGGCAGGACTATAGTCGTGGCCCAAGGGCAGGGCACAAGAGGAGATAGACTTGACTGCAGCGCTGACCGGCTACGCCGACAAGGTCTCCGTGCGGGCGGGCGAGGCGATCGCCTTCAAGATCTCGAGCACGTCGGCCGAGCCCTATCGGGCGACGCTGGTTCGCCTGGTGCGCGGCGATCCCAATCCCGCCGGCCCCGAGCGGCAGCACGAGGATCTGTCCAAAGTCTTCTCCGGCAAGTTCGCTTCGCGCGAGCAGCGCGCCTGGCCCGGTTCCTACGCCCTGATCGACACCGCGCTCCCGCTGAATTTGCCGACAGCCTTGTTCATCGAAGCGCTGATCTGGCCCACCCTGCCGGCCGACGGAGAGCAGGCCGTGCTGTCACGGCGCGACCCGGCGACGGGCAATGGCTTTTCCCTGCTGCTGACCGCCGAGGGCATGGCGCTCGAAGTGGGCAGCCATCGGCTGGCCGTCGGCAAGGCTTTGCGTGAGCGCGTCTGGTATCGCGTCTGGGCGAGTCTCGATGCGGAAAGCGGCGCGCTCCGGGTCGGCCAGCAGCCGCTCACCCGCGCCTATGCGAGCGACGATGAAGGCGAGGCGAGCAAGACTGTCGCCTCGCCGTTGTCGACCGACGTCGCGCGGCCGATCCTGATCGGCGCCGAACAGGCGACCGACCGACCGGCGCGCCGCTGCTTCAACGGCAAGATCGAGGCGCCGGCGATCGCCGGCGTCGCCGCCTGGGACTTCGCGCACGGCATGGACACGATGGCAATCGAGGATAGCGGCCCCAACCGCCTGCACGGCGTGCTGCTCAATCTGCCGACCCGCGCCATGAAGGGCGCGCGTTGGACCGGCGAGGAGCGCAACTGGCGACACGCCCCCGAGCAATACGCCGCCATCCATTTCCACGACGACGATCTGCACGACTGCGGCTGGGTCGACGATTTCACCTTCACCGTGCCCAGCGACCTGAAGAGCGGAGTCTATGGCATGGCGCTGCAGTGCGGCTCACACCGCGACACCATCCCCTTCTACGTCGTGCCGGCCAAGGGCAAGCCGACCGCCAAGGTCTGCTTCCTCGCCTCGACCTTCACCTTCCAGGTCTACGGCAATTTTTCGCGCGGCCTGTACGACGACACTTTCCGCAAGCGCGTCTCCGACTGGAATGCCTCGCCGCTGCACCCTGACGAGCATCCCGACTACGGCCTGTCGACCTACAATTTCCATCGCGACGGTTCGGGCGTGGCCTATTCCTCGAATCTCCGACCCTTGCTGACCTGGCGGCCCGACTACCTCACTTTCCTGGACGCCGCCGGATCGGGATTGCGCCACCTGCCGGCCGACACGCACCTTACCGGCTGGTTCGAGAGCATGGGCATCGAGTTCGACGTGATCACCGACCACGACCTCGATCGCGAAGGCCTCGCGTTGCTCGCGCCCTACAAGGCCGTGATCACCGGCACCCATCCCGAGTACCACACGGTCGGCACGCTGGACGCGCTGCAGGCCTATACCGAAACGGGTGGGAGGCTGGTCTATCTCGGCGGCAACGGCTTCTATTGGCGGGTGGCACTGTCGGACAAAGTACCGGGTGCCATCGAAGTGCGGCGCACCGAGGGCGGCATCCGCACCTGGCCGGCCGAGCCCGGCGAGTACTACCACGCCTTCGACGGCGCCTATGGCGGACTGTGGCGACGCAGCGACCGGCCGCCCAATCTCCTGTGCGGCATCGGCTTTTCGAGCCAGGGCTTTTTCGTCGGCGACTCCTACCGCCGCACGGCGGCGTCGCGCGACAACCGGCACGCCTGGATCTTCGAGGGCGTGAAGGAAGACGAGGTCGGCCGGCGCGGCTTCTCTGGCGGCGGCGCGGCGGGCTTCGAGCTCGACCGGCTGGATCATCGGCTGGGCAGCCCGCTCAATGCCGTGGTGCTGGCCTCCTCGGAGGGTCACGACCGCAAGAACTTCGTCGTCGTGCACGAGGAACGATTGGGCCTCAACACCACGATTCCCGGCGCCACCCTCGAGCAGCTGATTCGCGCCGACATGACCTATGTCGAGAAGCCCAAGGGCGGCGCGGTCTTCTCGGTGGGCTCGATCACCTACTGCGGCAGCCTGCCGGTCGACGACTTCAACAACGATGTCTCGCGGCTCACCTTCAACGTGGTCAGCCGGCTGGGCGAGCTCGGCCTCAAGTGGCCATTCGGGCCATGATCTTCACGCGCTCGATCAGGCCGTCGCAACCCGCCTCGATGAGGTTGAGCGCCTGCTCATAGCCCGGCGGCGGTCCGCCGAACGGGTCGGGCACTTCCTGGGCGCCCGAGTCAGGCGCGAACTTCATGAACATCTGCGGTCGCTCCGCCAAATCGCGCGGTGCCAGCCAACGCAAGGCGGCGAGGTGACTGCGATCCATGCAAAGCACGAAGTCGTGTCGGCTTAGATCGTCGTTGGTGATCAGCCGCGCGCGGTGCCGCGAGATGTCGTAGCCGCGTCGTCCTGCCGCCTCGACCGCAAGCGGCGACGCCGGCTGGCCGACATAGCCCTCGAACGTCCCGGCCGAGCCGACGGTGAAGAGGGCTCCGAAGCCGGCGCGCTGGACCATCTTGCGGAACACGCCCTCGGCCATGGGCGAGCGGCAGATATTGCCGGTGCAGACGAACAGGACGCCGATGGTCATGGCGGAACAACCTAGCACGGCGCTAGATTGGCGCCATGGAGGAAGCATGCCCGATATGTCGCCCGACGTGACGCAGGGCGCCAAAGCGCCGCACGGCGCCGATCATATCGCGCCCGACGTCCATGGCCTCAATTTCTACGCCATCGACCGGCAGTTCCAGGACCTGCTCTCCCTCTACATGGCGCCCGACCTGCGGCGGACGATGGAACCACACTTCCAGCGCCTGGGCGCGCTCGCCGGCAACCGGTTGGACGAGTTGGCGCAGATCGCCGACAAGCATCCGCCGATCCTGCAGCCGCGCGACCGCTTCGGGCGCGACGAAGACTGGATCGACTACCACCCGGCCTACCGCGAGATGGAGAAGATCGCCTTCGAGGAATTCGGCATGCACGCCATGAGCCATCGTGCCGGCGTGCTGGGCCTCGGCGAGCCGGCGCATCCGCTGGCCAAGTACGGCATCACTTACCTCTTCGTGCAGGCGGAGTTCGCCCTGATGTGTCCGGTGTCGGTGTCGGACACCTCCAACTTCATCATCAAGCGCCACGGTTCGCCCGAGCTCAAGAAGCTGCTGCTCGAGCCGATGCTGAGCCAGGACCCGGCCGTCATGCTGAAGGGCACGCAGTACATGACCGAGAAGGCGGGTGGCTCGGATGTCGGCGCGATCGAGAGCGAGGCCGAGCCAATCGGCCGCGGCGCCGACGGCATCGAGCGCTGGCGGCTCACCGGCCAGAAATGGTTCTGCAGCCACGCCGACGCCGATGTCGTTGTCCTGCTGGCGCGGCCGCGCGGTGCGGCGCCCGGAACCGGGGGCCTCGCCATGTTCGCCATGCCGCGGCGGCTCGAGGACGGCAGGCGCAACGCCTACCGCATCGTGCGGCTCAAGGACAAGCTCGGCACGCGCTCGATGGCCTCGGGCGAGATCGTGATGGATGCCGCGGTCGCTTACCTGGTGGGCGACGTCCGGCGCGGCTTCAAGCAAATGATGGAGCAGGTGAACCTGTCGCGGCTCAGCCACGGCGTGCGCGCCGCGGCCATGATGCGGCGCTGCCTCAACGAGGCGCTGGCCGCCGCGCGCGGCCGCCGCGCCTTCGGCCGCGCCATCGCCGAGTACCCGCTGCTGCGCCGCCAGCTGATGAAGGTCATGCTGCCCACCGAGCAGGCGCTGTCGATGTACGCCTTCTCGGCCGAGGCGATGGGCCGCGCCGACAAGGGTGACAGGGACGCGGCGAACCTGCTGCGCATCCTGACACCGGTCTACAAGTTCCGTGCCTGCCGCGACAACATCCCGGTCGCCAGCGCCGCCCTCGAGGTGCGCGGCGGCATCGGCTACATCGAGGAATGGGTGACGGCCCGCCTGGTACGCGACGCACAGATCGGCACTTTGTGGGAGGGCACGTCCAACATCAACGCGCTGGACGTCGTGCAGCGCGCCGTCGGCAAGGCGGGCGGCCACAAGACGCTCTCGGCCGCACTCAAGGCCAGGTACGAAGCGAGCGCCAGCCTGCCCGGCCAGCACAAGGGCCTGCTCGGCGCCACGCTCGACCGCGTCGAACGCTTTGTCGAGGCTGTGGCCGCCGATCCGCGCCACGAAAAGCGCGCGCGGCTGGCCGCCGGCGCGCTCTATCACGCCGCGAGCGCGGCGCTCATGGCCTGGGAAGGCGCGAGCCTCGGTGCGACGGGAGGTGATGCGCGACGGCTGCTGCTGTCACGGCTGGCGATCGAGCACCGGCTGAGCCCGCAGGACCCGCTGTCGCTCTCGGAGTCCCCCTGGGAGCAGGAGGCGATGGACCTGCTCCTGCAGGATGCGCCCGTGCCGCTCGCTAAGGCGACCCAGCTGCTCTCTTGAGGCCCTCTTCCGTGTGCTCGCCAAGGAGCGGCTCGCAGTAACAGGGCTGCGACGGCTCCTCCCGGAAGCGCACCACGGGCGCCAGATGCTGGCGGCCCTCGCCGTCGCGCAGCACGGCGCCGCGTTTGGCCAAGTTGGGATCGGCGATCGCTTCGGGCAGCGTATTGACCGGCCCATAGCAGATGTCGAGGGTCGCCAGCCATTTCATCCAGTGCGCCAGCGGTTGGGCGCGAAACGTGGCCTCGAGGAATTCCATCACTGGCTTCTGGTGCGGCCCCGGCCATTCACACAGCGGCGCCATGTCCGGGCGGCCAAGCGCGCCCAGCAGGTTCTTCACGAACTTCATCTCTTGACCGGCCAGCACGAGCTGGCGGCCGTCGGCGGTGTCATAGAGCCGGTAGAAGGCCGAGCCACCGGTGGTGCGCTGCTGCTTCACCTCGGGCTGCCGGTTCTCGGCAAAGGCCGGGCCGACCACGTTGGCGCACGAGGCCATCAGCGCCTCGTGCATGGAGACGTCGATATAGTCCCCCTTGCCCGTCGTCTGCCGCCGCAGGAGCGCCATCAGCACGCCGCTCAAACCGTGCAGGCCGCTCACGACGTCGGCGATGGGAATGCCGGGAATGGCCGGCCGGCCATCGTCACCCAGGGTCAGGCTCAACACCCCGGTCATGGCTTCGAGCGCCAGGTCGTGCGCGGCGCGGCCGGGATAGGCGCCGTCCTGGCCGAAGGCGGTGATCGAGCAATAGACCACGCCCGGGTTCCTGGCCTTCACCGCCTCGTAGCCGATGCCGAAGCGCGCTGCGACGCCGGGACGGAACGATTCGACGATCACGTCGACCTTGCTGCACAGGCTGAACAAGGCGGCGCGACCGCGCTCGGCCTTGAGGTCCAACACGACGCTCTTCTTGCCGCGACCCATGTTGCGGAAGAAGACCGACGTCCGCTCGTCGAACGGCTTGATGTGACGGCCGGGATCACCCTCACCCGGCGGCTCGATCTTGAGCACCGTGGCGCCATGGTCGGCGAGCGCCGTGGTGAGGTAGGGGCCTGGCAGGAACCAGGTGAGATCGACGACGGTGATGCCTTCCAGTTTCATGACGACGAATCCAGGTAAATGTTGTTGTCGGCAGCGAGGGCCGAGCAGGCGGCCTGCGCCGGCCGCTCGCCGTCGATGCGGATGGGATTGGCGATGACCCGCAGCCGGCCCTTCACCGGATGCGGCACGCTCGAGACCATGGCGGCTTCCTGGGCGAAGGCACTATCGAGCGCCTGGTCGAGGCGATAGACGGGAGCGGCTGGTAGGAGGCCGCTGAACTTCGCCAGCCACTCGTCCGTCGTCCGGGTGCGGAAGAACGGATCGAGGACCTCGGTAAGTTTGGCGCGATTGGCCGCGCGCTTGCCCGGATCGGCAAAGCGCGGATCGTCCAACAGGTTCGTGCAGCCCATGGCCTGGCACAGCGACAGCCAGAACTTCTGGGTCATGCACATGACGAAGATCCAGCCGTCCTTGGTGGGAAAAGTCTGCACCGGCGCAAGCGACAGGTGCGCGCTGCGCGGCACGCGCGGCGAGACGTCGCCCTGATTGAGGTACCAGACCCCTGGATAGGTCAGCTGATGCATGGCGACGTCGTAGAGACAGGTATCGACATCACACCCCTGCCCCGTCGTGCGCGCTCGCAGGAGACAACTCAAGAGTCCCACAATGCCGGTGAGCCCGCTCATGCTGTCGATCATCGACACGCCGACCCGCGTCGGTGGCCCGTCGGGCTCGCCGGTCAGCTCCATCAGGCCGGCCTCGGCCTGCATCAGAAAGTCGTAGCCCGGCCAGTCCGCTCGTGAATTGGCAGCGCGCCCATTGGCGCGGCCATAGGCCGAGATGTGCAGGCAGACGATGGCGGGCTTGAGGTGCTTCAGGCTCGCATAGTCGATGCCGAGCTTGGTGGGCTGCGTGCCACGCAGATTGTTCACCACGCAGTCGGCGGTTTTCACCAGCGCCTCGAACTGGCGCCGGCCGTCGGCCGATTTGAGATCAAGCGCCACGCTCTTCTTGCCGAGGTTCCAGGCCTGGAAATATTGGCTGTCGCCGTCGCCCAGCCGGTGCGGACCGACCTGGCGTGACGGATCGCCCTCGACGGGTTCGATCTTGATCACCTCGGCGCCCAGCTCGGCCAGGAACATGGTGCCATAGGGGCCGGCGCCGAACTGCTCCAGCGTGAGGATGCGGATACCGGTGAGGGGCTTGGCGCTCATGCGATGGCGTTCCGGCGCACCCACTGGCGGGCGATGATGATGCGCTGCATCTCGTTGGTGCCCTCGCCGATGCAGGTGAGCGGCGCATCGCGATAGAGCCGCTCGATGTCGTACTCCTTGGAATAGCCGTAGGCGCCGTGGATGCGCATCGATTCCGTGCTGTTCTCGAGCGCCGCTTCGGACGCGAAGTACTTCGCCATGCCGGCCTCCATGTCGCAGCGCTCGCCGCGGTCGAAGGCGTGCGCCGCATCGAGGGTCAAAAGCCGCGCGGCTCGGGCGCGCGTCGCCATGTCGCCGAGCTTCAGCTGGATCGCCTGATGCTCGGCGATCGGCTTGCCGAAGGTCCTGCGGATCTGGGCGTAGCTGGTGGCGAGCCGCAGCGCTCCCTCGGCGATGCCAACGCCGCGCGCCGCCACGTTAATGCGGCCGAGCTCCAGCCCGCCCGCAACCTGGGTGAAGCCGCGACCCTCGACCTCGCCGATCAGATGATCGGCCGGCGCGCGATAGTCCTCGAAGATCAATTCGCCCGAATCGATCGACTTGTAGCCCAGCTTCTCGAGCTTGCGCCCGACCTTGAATCCCGGACCCTTGGGCGCGATGAACAGGCTCATGCCTGCGTGCCGCGGCTCAGCCTCCGGATTGGTCTTGACGAGGAGCGCAAAGCACGAGCCTTCGATGCCGTTTGAAATCCAGGTCTTGGTGCCGTTGATCACGTAGTGATCGCCCTCGCGCCGCGCCGTCATGCGGATGGCCTGCAGATCGGTACCGGCATCGGGCTCGGTGAGCGCCAACCCGCCGCGCACCTCGCCCGAGGCGAGCTTGGGCAGCCACCGCCGCTTCTGCGGCTCGGTGCCGAATTTTTCGACCGCGAGCGCCAGCATCAGATGCGAATTGAAGATGCCGGTGATCGCCATCCACACCGAGGAGATGCGCATCACGATCTCGGCGTAGGTCGCGGCCGGCAGGCCGAGCCCGCCATAGTCGGCCGACACGGTCGCGCCGAACAGACCGAGCTCCTTCATCTGCTCGACGATCTCGGCCGGCCATTTGTCGGCGTGGTCGAATTCCTTGACCCGCGGCGCCACCTCGCGGGCGATCCAGCGATCGATTGTGGCCAGGAGCTGCGCTTCGTCCGCCGGGTCGATCTTCGCCATCGGCTCTTCCTCCGTGATTTTGTCACTTAAAGTGAAAAGCCGTCTCGGTGGTGTCAACTTTCCCCACAGCGCCGTCGTGCTAGGCTGCAATCGCAGCGCGATCAGCCCGGGGAGATTTGCATGGTGGCGCAGAGCATCGTGACCGGCTCTTCATGGACCGTCGGGTCGGTCTTTGGCACGGCGGGTTCAATATGGAGTCGGCATTTCGTGCCGTTCGTCGGCACGGCGTTGATCGGCTTTGTTCCCAATCTCCTGTTCTCGCTCTTCATCAGAAACCCGGCGTCGCCCGGCACGTTCACGTGGGGAGTGGTCGCCAACATGGTGGTCAACCTCATCGTCTATATCCTGGTCATCGTTACGCTGACCTACAGCACGGTGCAGGCTTTGCGCGGCCGGCGGGTTTCGATTGGCGAGTGCCTGAGCCAGGGCATCCGACGGCTGCCCGTAGCGTTGGGCGTCGGCCTTTTGGCCTACCTCGGCATCGTGGTCGGCACCAGCCTGCTGCTCGTGCCGGGGCTTATCCTCCTCAGCATGTGGGCGGTGGCGATCCCGACCACGACCGTGGAGCGGACCGGAGTGATCGAGTCGCTGTCGCGCAGCGCTGCCCTGACGCGGGGACGGCGCTGGCGGGTATTCGGCGCGGCCTTGATATCGGTCCTGATCATATCCGTCTTCAGCTGGGTGCTCATTGCGGCGTTCGGCCTGCACGGCCTCGGCTCTCCCTTGTTCGCTGTCCTCAACTGGGTTGTTGGCAGCGTGACGTCCGCTTTCAATGTCAGCGTGTTCGCCACGCTCTACTATTTCCTGCGACGCGAGAAGGAAGGCGTCGACATCGACCAGATCGCCTCAGTCTTCGACTGAGGCGCGGGCGCGGGTCGCGCACTCAAACCGGAGAGGTCGTTCACATGACGGCAGTAAGCGCAGACCGCGGTTCGGAGTGGAGCGTCGGATCGGTGATTGGAACCGCCGCCTCGACGTTGTTCGGCAACTTCGTGGCCTTCGTCGGCACGGCCCTAGTGGCGGCGCTACCCGGGCTGATCATCAGTCTCCTGACCGACGCCGAGTGGGCCAAGGTGATCATCGACTTGATTGTCGGCCAGATCGTCACGGTGACGCTGATCTACGGCACCATACAGGCCCTGCGTGGACGCCAGGTTTCGATCGGCGAGTCGATCTCCGAGGGCCTGAAGCGACTCGGGGCGGCTATTGTCGTCGCCCTTCTGGCGGCGATCGGCGTCGGCGTCGGCATGGTGCTGCTCATCGTTCCGGGTGTCATCCTCTACATCATGTGGGCGGTGGCGATCCCGGCCGCGACCGTCGAAGGGGCAAGTGTTGGCGCCGCCTTCTCGCGCAGCATCGAGCTGACGCGCGGCCGCCGCTGGCGGGTGTTCGGCGCTCTCGTGGTGGCCGGACTGGTCGGCTTTGCCGCCAGTACGGTGATCGGTGGGTTCGGCGGCGTGGCGATGCTGGTGGGCCTGGGCGGCCTGTCAGTCATCAAGGTCCTCACCTGGATCGCCTTCGGCATCACCCAGGCATTCAGCGCCTGCGTCGTCGCCACGATCTATTATTTCCTGCGGCGCGAGAAGGAAGGCGTCGACATCGACCAGATCGCCTCGGTCTTCGACTAAAGGGCAGAGGTCTCGCAATCAAATCGGGGAGATAGCAAACATGACGGCAGTAGAAGCAGAACGCGGAGCAGAATGGACCGTCGGTTCGGCGGTAGGCGCCGGCGGCTCGTGCCTGTTCGGACACTTCGTGCCTTTCGTCGGCACGGCCCTCGTGGCCGCCTTGCCTGGCTTGATCCTCGACTTCGTCCTGCCCGACGCGTCGGCGGCAAAGTCGATCATCGACATGATCGTCGGCCAGATCGTCACGGTGACGTTGATCTACGGCACGGTGCAGGCGCTGCGCGGACGCCAGGTGTCGATCGGGGAATGCCTCAGTCAGGGCTTGAAGCGGCTGGGCCCGGCGCTCGGCGTCGGCATTCTGGCCGGTCTTGGCGTCGGCCTTGCCTCGCTGCTGCTGCTCGTGCCGGGCCTGATCCTCGCCACCATGTGGGCGGTCGCGGTACCGGTGGCGACCGTCGAGCAAATGGGCGTCGGCGCCTCGTTCTCACGCAGCATCGAGCTGACGCGCGGGCGCAGATGGCGGGTATTCGGCACGATCCTGGTGGCCCTGCTGGTCATGATCGTGGCGGGTGCGGTGGTCGGCGGCGTAATCGCCGCGGTCGCCGGAGCGACTTCGGCGGTGTTCGTGATCCTGGTCTGGGCGGTCACCGCCGTGGCG
>JBPYDO010000187.1:0-4143 GCA_051985755.1 Reyranella sp.
ACGACGGGCGGCCGGCGCACCAGCCACATCCAGGCGCAGTAGGCGAGCAGCAGGATGCCGACACCGAGCTTCAGCGGCTGCACGTGGATGTGGCTGAGGAGCGCGGTGCCGATCGGCACACCGATCAGGCCCGCCACGAGAAAGGGCCATAGTCGTTGCCAGCGCACGCCGTGCCAGATGGTTGGCAGGGATTGCACATGGCCGACGACCGAGCAGAAGGCGACCAGCGGCGCCGCCGTGATCGGCGACATGGCATGCAGCCAGAGGCCGAGCGATATCAGCGCATATCCCGTGCCGCTCAGCCCGTTGACGAAACCCGCCAGCAACGCGCCCGACACGACGAACGCGATGTCGCCCGCCGGCGGAAGGTCCAACTCAGGCTCCGGCGGTGAAGGCCTGGATGCCGGTGATGGCCCGCCCCAGGATCAGGGCGTGGACGTCGTGCGTGCCTTCGTAGGTGTTCACCGCCTCGAGGTTCATGGCGTGGCGGATCACGTGATACTCGTCCGATACGCCATTGCCGCCATGCATGTCGCGCGCGACTCGGGCGATGTCGAGCGCCTTGCCGCAGTTGTTGCGCTTGATCAGCGAGATCATCTCCGGCTGCGCGTGACCCTGGTCCTTTAGCCGCCCCACCCTGAGGCAGGCCTGCAGGCCGAGCGCGATCTCGGTCTGCATGTCGGCGAGCTTCTTCTGGATCAGCTGGTTGGCGGCGAGCGGGCGGCCGAACTGCTTGCGCTCCACGGTGTAGTTGCGCGCCCGCTTCCAGCAGAACTCGGCCGCGCCCATGGCGCCCCAGGCGATGCCGTAGCGCGCGTTGTTGAGGCAACCGAACGGCCCGGCCAGGCCCGAGGCGTTGGGCATCATGTTCTCGGTCGGCACCATGACCTCGTCCATCATGATCGCGCCGGTGACCGAGGCACGCAGGCTGAACTTGCCCTCGATCTTGGGCGTGGCGAGGCCCTTCATGCCGCGCTCCAGGATGAAGCCACGGATGGCGCCGCCGTCGAGCTTGGCCCACACCACCAGCACGTCGGCGATCGGCGAGTTCGTGATCCACATCTTGGAGCCCGAGAGCTTGTAGCCGCCGGGCGCCGTCACAGCCCGCGTCTTCATGCTGCCGGGATCGGAGCCGTGATCGGGCTCGGTCAGGCCGAAGCAGCCGACCCATTCGCCGGACGCGAGCTTGGGCAGGTACTTCTGGCGCTGATCCTCGGTGCCGTAGGCGTAGATCGGGTGCATCACCAGGGAAGACTGCACGCTCATCGCCGAGCGGTAGCCGGAGTCGACACTCTCGACTTCGCGCGCCACCAGCCCGTAGGTCGTGTAGTTCGTGCCGGCGCAGCCGTACTTCTCGGGCAGGGTCGAGCCCAGCAGGCCGAGCGCGCCCATCTCGTTCATGATCTCGCGATGGAACTTCTCGTGTCGATTGGCCTCGATCACGCGCGGCATCAGCTTTTCCTGGCAATAGTCGCGCGCGACGTCGCGGATCGCGATCTCCTCCTCGCTCAGCTGGTCGTCGAGGAAGAAGGGATCCTCCCAGTCGAACGGCTTGGCGTCGGCGCTGATGCCCTTGGCGGCACTCTTCATCGGGGTGGCGGCGACTGGCGACATGGGAACCTCCGGACCTGCCGGGGGTCTTATCAAGAAGCGCCGATCAGGCCAACCCGGCGTGGTTGCCGCGTCCCGCCAGCGCATGGAAAATTTCGAGACTCAAACGGCCGAATTCGGACGAGCCGCGCAATTCCACGGTGCGCGGCCGCGGCAAGCCGATGGCAAGGTCGGTGGCGATGCGTCCGGGCCGCGGCGACATCACCACCACGCGGTCGGAGAGAAACACCGCCTCGCCGATCGAATGGGTGACGAAGAGCACCGTCTTGCGCTCGGCCGGGCCGAGATCGCGTTCGCCCCAGATGCGCAACAACTCGAGTGCCATGTCATCGCGCGTCATGGCGTCCAGCGCGCCGAACGGCTCGTCCATCAAGAGCAGCGGCGGGTCGAGCAGCAGGGCGCGGCAGAGCGCGGCGCGCTGTTGCATGCCGCCCGAGAGCTCGCGCGGCAGCTTGTCGGCGAAGCCCGCGAGCCCGGCCCTGTCGAGGAGCTGCAGGGCCCGCGCTTTCAGCGCGCCCACGTTCCGGCCGGCCAGCTCGGCCGGCAGCAATACATTGGCGAGGATGGTACGCCACTTCAGGAGGATCGGCGCCTGGAACACCATGCCGATGTCGGCCATCGGTTGCGTGACCTCTCGTCCTTCGACGGACACCCGACCTCGCGTCGCCGGCCGCAGTCCCGCAACGATGCGCAGCAGGGTCGACTTGCCGCAACCGCTCGGCCCCACCAGAGATACGAACTCGCCGGTGCCGACCTTGAGCGAGATGCCGGCGAGCGCCTCGACCGGGCCGCTCGCCGCCCGGTACGTCATGCCGACGTCGGCGAGATCGATCAGCGGGGCGGCCACGCCGGCTACTTCGGCACGTCGATCCTGGTCCAGAAGTCCTTGGTGTAGACGTCCTTGCAGTCGACTTTCTTGGGCAGACCCATGTAGGTGTTAACCAGGTCGACGGAGTGGCACATCTTCTTGTCGTCGATCCAGCCAATGCCGTTCTTGGCGTAGCGGTCGGTCTTCATCAGGGTAAGCCCGATCATCAGGACGTCCTTGATGGTCGGCACGTCGATCTCGGGCACGCGCTTCTTGAAGATCGCCATGGCGGCGTCAGGATCGGCCATGACGTCGCGCCAGCCCATGTACGAGGCCTCGACGAAGGCTTTGAGCTGCTTGGGCTTCTCCTTCATGGTCTTGGCGCTGGCCATGATCGACATCGAGTACATGTCGAAGCCGAAGTTGGCCCACGGCATCATCACCACGTTGCCCTTGCCGGCCGCTTTCTCATAAAGGGGCAGGCCGGTGAGGTAGTCGCCGACGCCGTCCATGCGCTTCTCGGCGAGCGCCGCGGTCTTGGCGGCGGGCTCGATGTTCACCCAACTGACCTTGCTGGCATCGACGCCGTTCACCTTGGCGAAGGCCGGAAACATCTGCCGCTGCGCGTCGCCGGGAGGGGCGCCGACGGTCTTGCCTTCGAGATCCTTGGGCTTGGCGAGCGGGTTGCTCTTCAGGCTGAAGAAGTTGAGCGGTGTCTTGTCGAACACCATGCCGACCGACTTCACTGTGGTGCCGCGCGCCCGCGAGGCGATGACCACCGCGGCGTCGGCGAGGCCCGCATCGGCGCGGCCGGTGTCGACCTTGGCGATCGAATCGGCCGAGCCCTTGGAATTCTCCAGGATCACGTCGAGGCCGCGCGCCTTGTAGTAGCCCTTGTCGAGCGCCACCCAGTAGGCGGCATGGTCTCCCACCGGGAACCAGTTGAGCGCGAAGTTGAACTTCTCCTGTGCCGAGGCGCTGCCGGCCGCGGCCAGCGTGACGGCAAGCGCAAGTGCCAGACTCTTGGACATGTTCTTCTCCCTTCCCCCGAGCTCAATCCACCCCTTCAGCCCACGGCGCCCACAGCCGCGCCAGCAACACCACGGCGCCATAGAGCAGCAAGCCCACGACGGAGATCCAGATCAGCGCGGCGAATGCCAGCGAGGTGTTCATGTTGCTCTGCGTGGTGACGATGATGTAGCCCAGCCCCTTCTGCGAGGCGACGAATTCGCCGACGATCGCGCCGACCACGGCGGCGGTCGCGGTGATCTTGAGCGCGCTCAGGATGTAAGGCAGGGCGTTGGGAATGCGGATCTTGGCGAAGATCTTCCATTTGGGCGCATTGAAGACGCGGCCGAGGTCGAGCATGTCGGGCTCGACTTGGGAGAGACCCACGGCGGTGTTGATGACCACCGGGAAGAAGCCGATCAGGGCGCCCATCAGCATGTTGGGGAAGATGCCGTAGCCCAGCCAGATCAAGAACAGCGGCGCGATCGCCACCTTGGGCAAGGTGTTGACGAACACCAGGAAGGGCACCAGCGCATTGGCGAGCAAGGTCGACCAGGCGATGGCGACGCCCAGCGCCACACCGGCGACGGCTGCCATGAAGAAGGCGCCGATGATCTCCCACGTCGTCGTCCAGATGTGCTGGCTCCAGGCAATGTCGCCGTGCCACAGCGACTGCCACACCGTGAGTGGCGGCGGCAGCAGGTAGGCGCGGATAC
>JBPYDO010000188.1:0-4041 GCA_051985755.1 Reyranella sp.
GCCAGCCTGATCGGCGACGAGCTGATTGCAACAGATGTCACCGACTTCAGCCCGTATCTCCTGAAAATCCGGCAGGCAAAACCGGACGTGGTCTGCTGTAACCTGGCGGGCAACCAGGTTACCAACCTCGTCAAGCAGTATGCCGAGTTCGGTTTCCCTTACCCGCTGGTCGGCTTCAACCTCAACACCGCTGATGCCTGGGCTGCCGGCGAAGGCAATCTGAGCGGAACCTGGCCGACCGTGTGGTATCACACGCTTGACAATCCGGCCTCGAAGGCCTTCGTCGCGGCCTTCACCAGGAAATATGACAAACCGCCGGAGAACCATGCCTGGATCGACTATGTCACGCTCAAACTGCTTGCGCAGGCGATTGAGGAAACCAGATCGATCGAGACAGAAGCTCTCATCGCCCATTTCGAAAAGCAGACGCAGTTCGACATCATGAAGGCGCGCAAGGGCTATTTCCGCTCATGGGACCATCAACTGGTGCAGGAGGCCTTCCCCTTCACCGTGAAGCCAAAGAACGAGATGAAAGACAAGTGGGACATGCTCGTACTCGGCGATGCCGTCCCGTCACCGGGCGACCCGTTGGAGACGATCTATCCAACCAAAACTCAGAATCCATGCGAAATGAAGGCTTGACGCCGCGTCCCTCTTCGTCGTTGCCGCGTCGGTACCCGAGGGCGGCTTGCGCATTTTTCCCCACGCGTGTTGAGGCTGTGGAATACCGATGCAATTCAGCTTCCTGCTGGAACAGGTGGTGAATGGTCTCGTGCTCGGAGGCTATTACCTGCTCATCGCGCTTGGGCTTTCGCTGATCTTCAGCGTTGGCGGCATCGTCAATCTTGCGCATGGCGCTTTCTACGCGCTCGGCGCCTACGCCTCCGTCGAAATCACCAACTACCTGGGATTTGGTTCTGCAGTCGTGTTATCGCCAGTCGCGGTAGCGATGCTGGGCATCCTGTTCGAGCGATTTGTCCTGCGCCGTTTCTATATGGCCGATCCAATCCTGAGCTTGCTGGTGACGTTCGGGCTCGCCATGGTCACCGAACAAGCCATCCGGATCATTTGGGGAGCGCCACCCCTTTCTGCATCGATCCCGCCGATGTTTCGCGGCTCGGTCATTGTCGGCGATTTCCTGTTCTCGCGATATCGCCTGTTGATTCTAGGTGTCGTTGCCGTCGTTTTGCTTGGTGTCTGGCTTCTGCTCCACAAGACCTCGTTCGGCCGCGTCGTCCGCGCCGGCATCCAGCAGCCGGATATGGTTGCCGCGCTCGGCATCCGCCTGCAGCCTTATATGACCGCCGTCGTTGTGCTTGGCGTCGGCATGGCCGCACTCGCCGGCGCCTTCTTCGCGCCGATCACGACCGTGCATCCCGCGATGGGATCCGAAATCATCACGGTGGCCTTCGTCGTCGTTGTCATCGGAGGTCTCGGCAGTTTCTGGGGCGTGGTGATTGCGGCGCTGCTGGTCGGCGTAGTGCGCGGCATTACCATCCATTTCGAGCCCGCTGCCGGCGAAGCCTCGATCTACGTCCTGATGTTCCTTGTGCTGCTGGTGCGCCCGCGCGGGCTTCTGGGCGAGCGGATCGAGAAGTTCGAATGATCACGTCGTCCCTTACAAAATCCCGCCCATTGCTTATGGCCGGTATAGGTGTCGCGGCCCTGCCGTTTGCACTCTCACTTTTGGGCCTCTCGTACAACACAGCTACCACCATCGTGGCGCTTTCGATCGCCGCCATGGCGCTCAATCTATGCGTTGGCTATACCGGGCTTGTCTCGTTCGGCCATGCCACATGGTTCGGCATCGGCGCCTATGCCGCCGGACTTATTCAGATCAACTGGTTTCACGGCCAGATCTGGTTGCCACTACTGCTCGCTGCCATCGCGGTCGCGATTGCATCGACCGTCGTCGGCACCATCATCCTGCGGCGGCGCGGCGTCTATTTCTCGCTACTGACGCTTGCCCTCGCAGCACTCACCTATACGACCGCCTTCCGCTGGACCAGCCTTACGGGCGGCGAAGACGGTCTGGGTGGCTTGAAGCGCGGCAGCTTCGGAGCTTGGAGTCTTGATAATGCACTCTACTATTACATTATCGTTGCAGCCTTCAGCCTTGCCATTCTCTATCTCCTGCTCCGTCTCGTGCGTTCGCCATTTGGCCATGTCTTGATGGCGATCCGCGAAAATGAGCTGCGCGCCCGATTCCTGGGCTATCGGGTCGAGCGTTACAAGCTTGGCGTTTTCGTGATTTCGGCCGTCGTTACCGGTATTGCCGGCGGGTTGATGGGTTTCCAGAACTATCTTGTCTCCGCCGACGCTGTCTCCGTTCCCTTCTCCGGCGAACTCCTGGCAATCGTGGTGATCGGCGGAATGCGCAGCATGCTCGGGCCCGCACTTGGCGCGCTCTTCTTCATCCTGTTCCGCGAGCTGCTCTCGATCCTGACGCCAAACTGGCTGCTCTGGTTCGGCTTGCTGTTTGTGTTTTTCGTGGTGTATTCGCCGGGCGGGTTGGTTGGCATCAGCTCGATGCTTGGCAAACGCTGGTGGCCGCCAAATGTAGAAACCGCCGCCATGAGCCGGCGCAAGATCTATGAAGGGCTGCCCCTGCCCCACTTCCTGCGGCCGCCCATGATCAAAACCACTGTCCTGGAGATTCAGGCTGTTTCGAAATCCTTTGGCGGCATTCGCGCAGTCCGTGATGTCGGCCTTCGACTTGCTGCGGGCAAAATCCATGCGCTGATCGGACCCAACGGGGCAGGCAAAACCACGCTGTTCAACCTTGTCTCGGGCTTTCACGCCCCTGACTCCGGCACCATACGTCTCAACGGCCAAGAGATCCAAGGTGTGCCGTCGGAGCTGATTTGCCAGCAGGGCCTGGCGCGCTCATTCCAGATCACCAACCTGTTCAAGAGACTTTCGATCTACGAAAACCTGCGCCTGTCTCTACAGGCGCAATCGCCGGGCTGCTTCAACATCTGGCGCGACATCGATAGTTTCGTGGAGGTCCACGACGAGACGGTGGAGCTGATAAAGTTCCTTGGCCTGGAGGGCATTCACGATATTGAGGGTGGCAATTTGTCCTATGGAGGACAGCGGCTGGTCGACCTCGGCATTGCGCTCGGCTCCAAGCCGCAGGTGCTGCTGCTCGACGAACCACTGGCCGGCCTTGCCGCCACCGAGCGCGAGCGCGTGTCCAACCTGGTCC
Organism: Reyranella sp.; assembly: GCA_051985755.1. Lineage (GTDB taxonomy): Bacteria > Pseudomonadota > Alphaproteobacteria > Reyranellales > Reyranellaceae > Reyranella. The sequence continues at coordinate 3,209 of JBPYDO010000188.1, forward strand.
GGACCATTGCCGCGAATATTCCAGTACTGATTGTCGAACACGATATTGACCGGGTGCTCGGCTTTTCAGACGAAGTTACCGTCATGAACCAGGGCAAAGTGCTGATGACCGGCTCGCCCGACGCCGTCCGTCACGACCTGCGCGTGCAGGAAATCTATACCGGCACCGGCGTGCCGGCGATCGCCCATCACCCAACCCTCGCCGCAGATCAAGGCGCCGCTCCCCCAATCCTGCGTCTTGAAGCCGTCAACACCTTCTATGGCAAGAGCCACATTCTCCACGATGCGACGCTCGACGTGCGCCAGGGCGAAATCGTCGCCTTGCTTGGCCGCAACGGTGCCGGCAAGTCCACGCTGCTGCGGACGCTTGCAGGGCTGGTACCGCTGTCGTCTGGCGCGATCGAATTCAAGGGCCACGACATCGCCAAATTGGCCGCGCCCGATATCGCGCGCCTCGGCATCGGCTATGTGCCGCAGGGCCGCGGCCTCTTTGCGGGGATGACGGTGCGGGAAAACCTGGCGCTGGGCCGCCTCGCGAGGAAGAGCGATGGAAGTGACGGTGCAGTGTGGGACGAGAAGCGGATCTTCGGCTATTTCCCGTGCCTGAAAGAGCGCATGGACATTGCCGCAGACTACCTTTCCGGCGGCGAGCAGCAGATGGTGGCAGTAGCACGCGCGATGTCCGGAAATGTGAAGCTATTGCTGCTGGACGAGCCGTTCGAGGGACTGGCGCCAGCCGTGATCCTCGAACTTTTCGGCGTGTTCGACCAGTTGCGGCAGCACATTTCCATTCTCATCGTCGAACACAATCTCGATCTCGTACTGGCTCTTGCT
>JBPYDO010000189.1:0-2832 GCA_051985755.1 Reyranella sp.
CAAAGACATCACCGATCTCAAGAGCGGCAAGAAGCTCTATACGATCGAGCACGAGATCCGCAGCATGACGCACCCGATGTTCGCGCGTCCGCTGCTCAACCGGAACCCGCTGCAGACCAACCGCACCTACGTGCCCGGCCGCGACGGCTGGGTGCCCGACTTCCATCCCGACGACATGCCCGGCCGCATCGGCCAGGTGCAGCGGTACTAGAGCGCGCGCTGGGGGCGCGCCACTCCAGTGGCGCGTCATATCTGTCGTCCTGAGCCGAAGGCGAAGGACCTAGCGGATCGACCAGCGGCTTTGTTGAGGCGTGAGATCCTTCGCTTCGCTCAGGATGACAAGAACGCGCCACTGGAGTGGCGCGCCCCCAGCGCGCTTCGTCCTGCATCAACAAGGCGACCGTGGCTGCCGCTAGCCCTTGACGCCGCCCAGGGTGAGGCCGGCGGTCATATAGCGGCGCAGCGCGAAGAAAATCACGACCGGCGGCAGGGCGTAGACGATCGACGTCGCCATCATGTAGTTCCACGGCGCCTCGTCGGCGTCGAAGAACTGCGCGATCGCCACCGCCACGGTGAGGTTCCTGTCCGACGAGAGCAGCAGGTACTGGTAGAGGTACTCGTTCCACGCCAGCAGCAGCGCGAAGGTGCCGACGGCGACCATGGCCGGCGCCGTCAGCGGCAGGTAGATGCTGCGCCACACCCTGAACGGCGAGGCGCCGTCGACCTGGGCCGCTTCGTCGAGCTCGCGCGGGATCAGCTTGGCATATTGCTGCAGGATCAGGATGGCATAGGGCGTGGCGAAGGCGACGTCGGCCGCGATCACCGCCCACAGCGAGTCCGACAGGCCGTACACGCTCATGATGCGGTAGAACGGGATCACCAGGAAGGAGGCCGGCACGGCGTAGGTGAGGACCGGGAAGTGGCCGGGCAGCCAGCCGCGCACCAGCCGCATGCGGCCGAGCGCAAAGCTCGCCAGCGAGCCCAGCAGCAGGGTGAGCAGCATGGTGGCGAGCGCGATGAACAGGCTGTTGGCGAACTTGTGCCAGAAGTGCTCGAGGTACCAGTAGTCGCCCTGCATGACGACGCGGAAGCTGTCGAAGCTGGGATCGTCCGGCCAGGTGACGCCGGCATATTCGGTGTCGCCCTCGGCATCGAGGGCAATCAGCAGCATGTTGTAGGTGGGCAGCAGCGACCAGACGAGCAGCACCGCGCCCAGCGCCAGCGCGCCCGCCTTGCCGGCCAGGCGCCGCAGCCGGTGCGCCGGCAGCCAGGGCGCCGCCTCGGGCAGGTGGAGCAGGCGTGAGACGGCGAGGCTCACAATTGCACCTCGCCCTGATGCAGGCGGCGCATCAGCAGGAGCGCCAGCGGCACCAGCAGCGGCAGGATGACCATCACCGCCGCCACGCCGAGCTCGGGCCTGGCCGCGTCGAAGGCATAGTGGATACCGAGCGTCGCCAGCACGTCGCTCGCCCGCGCCGGCGCGCCGTTGGACACCAGGAACACCGTGTTGAAATCGCCGAACGTCCACAGGGTCGCGAGCAGGGTGCAGACGAAATAGATGTTGGCGAGCAGCGGGAAGACGACGTGCAGGAAGCGGCGCACGCCGACCGCGCCGTCGATGGCGGCCGCCTCGTAGATCTCCTGCGGGATCGCCATGCGCCCGGCCATGAAGACCACGGTCCAGAACGGCATCCACTTCCAGATGTACGAGGCGATGTTCCAGGTGACCGCCAGCCACTGGTCGTTGAACCAGATCGGCCCCTCGATGCCGAACAGCTCGCGCAGCAGGCTGTCGAGCAGGCCCTGCTCGCCGATCAGCATCCAGTGGAAGGAGACGAAGGCCGGGATCTGCGGCATCGCCCACGACAACAGGTAGACCGCCAGCACCGCCTTCACCCACCATTCGCGGCGCATGAAGAAGCCCGACAGCAGCACGGCCAGGAACATCATGACGTTGACGCCGAAGCCGACGAACAGGACGGTGTTCAGCACAGTCCTGAGGTAGGGCCCGTCCTCGAGCAGCTCGCCATAGAGCGACGGCTCGCGCGCCATCCAGAGCCCATAGCCGACCGGCCAGACCACGAAGGCCGCGAACACGACGAGATAGGGCAGCAGGAAGGCCAGCGCCCAGGCTACCTCCGTGCGATGCAGCCGCCGCCCGGGCGGATGGCTTTCGCTCCTGGAGCTCCACGCCTCAGTAGACATTTCGCACGCCCGACACTTGCAGCAGTTTTCGTGTCATCCCGAGCGCAGCAAGGGACCTTTGATAGACGCCTGCAAAGGTCCCTCGCTTCGCTCGGGATGACACCGGGGGTGCTTTTCGTCCCTCGGGAGTGCGCGCTCCTAACGGGAGGCTTATCCCTTGACGCCGCCCGCGGTGAGGCCGGCGTTCATGCGGCGGCGGAAGGCGTAGTAGATGGCGACCGGCGGGATCGCGTAGACGATCGCCGTCGCCATCATGTAGTTCCACGGCGCCTCGTCGCTGTTCAGGAACTGCGCCAGCGCCACCGGCACGCTCATGCTCTGCTTCGAGGACAGGAGCAGGAACTGATAGAGGTACTCGTTCCACGCCAGCAGGAGCGCGTAGGTGCCGACCGCGACCAGCGCCGGCGCCATCAGCGGCAGGTAGATCTTCCAGTAGACCTGGAAGGGCGAGGCGCCGTCGATGCGCGCCGCCTCGTCGAGCTCGAGCGGGATCGAGACGCCGTACTGCTGGAAGATGAAGATCGCGTAGGGCGTCGCGAAGGTGACCTCGGCCGCGATCACCGCCCACAGATTGTCGGTGAGGCCGTAGATCTGCATGATCCGGTAGAACGGGATCGCCAGGAACGA
>JBPYDO010000190.1:0-19059 GCA_051985755.1 Reyranella sp.
CGCTGATCTTCGGCTTCGTGAACTGGTTGCCGGTGTTTTTCGGCCAGCAGGGAATCGGCATCACCAAGTCGCTCACCCACACCATGGTGCTGGCCGGCGGCTCGCTGATTGGCTGCACGATCGGGGCCTGGAGCGCCGACGCGTTTGGCCGCAAGCCCACGATCATCGGCGCCTCGGTTCTCGCCATCGCGGCCGGCGCCGTCTACCCCTACATGAAGGACACCGGGGCGCTGTTGTCGGTGGGCGTCGTGCTGATCGTCGGCATCTATGTGATGACCGCCTTGCTCTACGGCGTCTATACCTCGGAGCTGTTCCCGACCGAGGTGCGGCTACGCGCCAACGGCCTCTGCAACATGCTGGGCCGCGGCGCCACGGTAGTATCGCCGTTCATCGTGCTGGGGCTGTTCAAGGACCACGGCATCAGCGGTGTGCTCGGCCTGATGATCGGCCTCCTGCTGCTGCAGATCGTCGTTGTCGCGATCTGGGGCATCGAGACCAACAAGCGCGGGCTCGAGGAACTCCAGGGCGCCGCGGCGCCGGCCGAGTAGGTCTAGACGAGGTGACACGCCACCTGATGGCCGCCCGCGACGTCGCGCAGCGCCGGCGTCTCGGCGGCGCAGCGCGGCATGGCGTGCGGGCAGCGATCGCGGAAATGGCAGCCTGACGGCGGCTCGCGCGCGTCGGGGACGTTGCCGGAAATGGGCAACGGCAGGCGCGGCTGGTCGGCGTCGGGAACCGGCACGGCGGCGACCAGCGCCTTGGTATAGGGGTGGCGCGGGCGGCGCACGATCTCCTCGGTCGGGCCGTCCTCGACGATGCGGCCGAGATACATGACCAGCGTTCGCTCGCAGAGATAGCGCACCAGCGCGAGGTCGTGGGAAATGTAGACGGCGCTCAAGCCCATCGCCTCGCGCACTTCCTGGAGCAAGGCGAGGATCCCGGCGCGCACGCTGACGTCGAGCATCGACACCGGCTCGTCGGCCACCAGGAAGCGCGGCGCCAGCACCAGGGCGCGCGCCAGCACCACGCGCTGCAGCTGTCCGCCGCTCAATTGGTGGGGATATTTGTCGAGATAGCGGTCGAGATCAGGCAGGTGGACGCGACGGAAGGCCTGGGCGACTCGGTCCATGTGCTCTGACCGGGCGATTCCGGCATTGAGCAGCGGCTCGGCGACGGCGCGAAATATGGTGAAGCGCGGGTTCAGCGCGTCGAAGGGATTCTGGAACACCAGCTGGGCCTGACGCCGGAACGCGCGCAACGGCTCGCCGCCGAGACCCGCGAGCGAGGTGCCGTCGAAGGCGATCGAGCCGGCGGTCGGCTCGACGAGCTTCAGCATCAGCCGCCCGAGCGTGGTCTTGCCGCAACCCGATTCGCCCACGATCGCGACGGCAGCGCCCGGGCCGATGTCGAAGCTGACGCCGTCCAGCGCCCGAGCCGCGGGATGCCGGCCCAGCACGACATCGCCAAGCGAGCGCGAGACCGGAAAGTGCTTTACGACGCAGCGAAGCTCGACCAAGGCGCGTTCCTTGGAGGCTGCCTTACTCATGCGGGCCGCTCCGATCGACCCAGGCGAGGCGCGGAACGCGCCACTGACTTGGCGCTGCAACGCGGTCTACTTACAGCAGCCATGTTTCAGGATCCAATGCGGCGTGACGGAGTTGGTCAGCCTCGCCATCGCGCAGGCACCCTGAGAGATGGGCTTGCGCGGCGCGCTGGGTGATCATGGCCGGCCCGGTGGTGCAGCCATTCTGGACGAACGGGCAACGCGGTGCGAAGCGGCAGCCGACGAGCCGGTCGCGCAAATCGGGTGGGCTGCCGTTGATCGGCACCAGTTCGAGCGCGTCCGACATCAGGTCGGGGAAGGCGTTGCGCAAGCCCATCGTGTAGGGATGGCGCGGCCGCGCCAGCACCTCGCGCACGGGACCGCTTTCGATCACTTGGCCGGCATACATCACGACGACTTCGTCGCAGAGATAGGCCACGACGCTGATGTCGTGCGTCACCAGCACCATCGACAGCTTGAGCCGCTGCTGCAGCGCGCGCAGCATGTCAAGGATCTGGCGTTGCACGATGACGTCGAGCGCCGTGACCGGCTCGTCGGCCAGCAGCAGGCTGGGTTCGAGCGCCAGCGCCATGGCGATCGCCGCGCGCTGGCGCATGCCCCCCGAGAACTGGTGCGGGTAGTCGACGAGCCGGCTCTCGTTGAGGCCGACCAGGTCGAACAGCTCAGCGGCTCGCTTCTGCGCGGCGCCACGCGGGGCGGCGCCGCGCTTGGTCAGCACTTCGACGATCTGGCTGCCCACGGTGTAAACCGGGTCGAGCGAGCTCATGGCGCTTTGCGGCACGTAAGCAATGTCGCGCCACAGGAGTCGTCGCATCGTCGCCCCGTCGAGCGGGTTGCCCTTGAAGGCGATACGCCCACCGGCACGTCTCCCGTTCTCAGCAAGTACACCCATGATCGAGCGCACCGCCGTGGTCTTGCCACAGCCCGATTCGCCCACCAGTCCCACCACCTTACCCTCGGGAACCGTGAATGACGCGCCATCGACCGCGCGCACCGTGCCGTCCTTGGTGGTGTAGTGGACCTGGAGATCGTCGACCTCGAGGATCGTCGGCCGGATCATCGTCCGCGCAGCCTCGGCATGAAGACTTCCTCATAGCCGCGGCTAATGAAGAAGCCCGCCACCACCACCAGGATGATGCAGAGCCCGGGCGGCACGAACCAGGCGTACTGGCCGCGCGACAGGGCCTGCGAGGTGAACGCGTCCTGCAGCATCATGCCCCAGGAGACGTTGTCGGGATCACCAAAGCCCAGGAAACTTACGCTCGCCTCGGTGATGATCGCCCAACCGATGGCGATCGCGGCGTAGACGAAGCTGAGCGGCAGAATGTTGGGCGCCACGTGCACGAACAGGATGCGCCAATGGCTCGCACCGGTGACGCGCGCCGCCTCGACATAGGCGCGCTCGCGCAAGGAGAGCACCTGGCTGCGGATGACGCGCGCCGAGTTGGGCCACAGCAGCAGCACGACGGCCAGCACCACGTTGGATGTGCTGGGGCCCAGGAAGCCGATCAGCACGATCACGAAGGGCAGGAACGGCAGGCTGAGCGCCATGTCGGCGATGCGCATCAGCAGCGCATCGATCCAGCCGCCGAAATAACCCGAGACCAGGCCAACCACCGTGCCAACCAGGGCGACCATCAACGCCGCCGATAGGCCGACCGCAAGCGCGCTCTCGGTGCCGTGCACGAGCTGGGCGTAGATGTCGCGGCCGAGATTGGTGGTACCGAGCGGGTATTCGGCACTGGGCGGCATGTTGGCCGCGACTTTGCCCGCCGCGGTGAACAGGATCTCCGTCGGATCGACTGTCGCCAGCTGGTCGGCGAAAACCGCGACCAACACGAACAGCAGGTAGATCACGATGCCGGCGAAGGCGAAGGGGTCGCGCAGCGGCATAGTGAGCAGCCGTCGCACCGTCGGCGACAGCCACCAGCTTCGACGCAGCGGCAGCGGCTCAGCCCGCTCGGCCATGGCTCACGCGGGGATCGAGCGTCATGTAAAGCAGGTCGGCGACGAAGTTCATGATCGCGAGCACCGCGGCGATCATCAGGAAAGCGCCCTGCGCCAGCGGGTAGTCGTGCACCGATACGGCCTGCACCAGCATTCGGCCGATGCCCGGCCACGAGAACACCGTCTCGATCACCACGTTGCCGCCCATGCTGAGGCCGACCCCCAATGCGAAGGCGGTCACGACCGGCAGGAGGGCGTTGCGCGCGGCATGGCCAATCACGATGCGCCACTCGGAGAGGCCCTTCATGCGTGCCATGGTGACGAACTCCTCGTGCATCACCTCCAGCATGTTGGAGCGCATCAGGAGGAGCGGCAGACCCTGCAGGAAGAGGGCAAGGGTGATCATCGGCAACGCCAGGTGCTCGAGATAGTCGAACGACAAGATGCGCTGCAGGTTGCTGGTATAGGCGAGGCCCGGGCTCGAGGCGCCACCCGACGGGAACCAGCCGAGATTGAAGGAGAGCAGGGCGAGCAGGACCATGCCGATCCAGAACTCGGGTGCGGCGCGCGTTGCCAGCACGACCGGCACGGCGGCGCGTTCGATCCAGGTGCCGCGTTTCCAGGCAAGCCAGGCGCCGGCCAGCACGCCGAACACGTACGCCACGATCAGCGAGGAGAGAGTGAGAATCAGCGAGTTCGGCAGTACCTCGAACAGGATGTCGGTGACCGGTCGTCGCTGGAAGAACGACAGGCCCATCTGGCCGTGCATCAGGTTGCCGAGATAGATGAGGTATTGCTGCCACATCGGCTTGTCGAGGCCGAACTGCTCCAGCATTGCCCGCTGCTGGTCCTCGTTCAGGTTCTCGTTGATGAACGCGGCAAGCGGCGACCCTGGCATCAGGCGGAACATGAAGAACAGGATCGTCGTCACCGCCAACAGGGCGAGCGCGTTGTGCAGGAAGCGCTCGACAAAGAGCTTCACGCGTTACTCCGTGGTCAGCTTTTCCTGCTTGCCGGCGGGGTAGTAGAGCTTGCCGCCCTTCAGCCTGTAGCCGGCATCCGCAAGGATCTTCTTGGCGATCGGGATGCCGGTCTTGATGTTGTCGACGGCGGGGTCGTGCCAGTAGCTCAGCACCGGTGAGACGTGACTGTTGGCAGGAACGGCGAAGTCCTGCCACGCCGCCGAGACCATCAGCTTCCGGTCGATCGCAAAGGAGAGCGCGCGGCGGAAGGCCGGGTCGTCGAACGGCGGCCGGCGGCAGTTGAAGGCGACGAACTCGAAGCCGACATCGGTCTCGCTTCTTACGACGATGTTGGGGTTCTCCTTGGCGAACTGCACCAGCACCGTGGGGTCGCCGCCGAAGAAGCCGAGGAAGTTGATCTCACCGCTCTTCAACATGCCGAGTGTCGCCTCGGCATTGGGCACGATGCGCATGATCCAGCGCGCGACCTTGGGCGCCTTGAAGTGGTCGCCGAACCGCTCGAGCACGATCTCCTCGTTGGGCTGCCAGCGCACCATCTTGAACGGCCCGGACCCGATCATCGACGGCTCCTTCAGCTGCTCGGCGCTCTCGGGCTTGCCCGCGAGGTCCTTCAGCACGGGCTCCCAGATGTGCTTGGGGATCAGGTTGATCTTGGACAGGGAGGCGGTGAAGAAACTCGCGTTCGGGCCCTTCAGCTTCATCCGCATCGTCATGTCACCGGTCTTTTCCATGGCGACAATCTCGGTGACGAAGGGCTTGTACATCGGCGCCTTGTCACCGGCCGGTGCGGTGAACGAGAAGATGACGTCGTCGAGCGTCACTGGCTTGCCGTCGTGCCATTTCATCCCGGCACGCAACTTGATGTCGATCGTGGTGTCGTCGGCCCAGGCCACGCTCTCGGCCGCCCAGGGCTGCGGCAGGCCGTCGGGTCCGATGCGCATCACCCGGTCCCAGACCAAGTCGGTGACCCAGCTGTCGACCGCGCCGCCTATATAGAGCGGGTTGGTGGCGTTGATCACCTCGTTGCTGTTGATGATCAGGTCCTTCTGCGCGCTGATCGGCTGGATGGCGACGAAAGTCCAGATGTTGCGGATACCGATGCCGGTCTGATTGACGACCGTGTCCTCCTTGAACACCGCTTTGTTGAAGGCCTGAGGGTACTTCGGGTAGACGAGGAAAGCGTACGGCTGGTCGCGGTTGATCATCTCCTGTGCCTCGAAGATCGTCTTGCGCCGCGCCTCCTTGTCGATCTGGGTGCGCTGCTTGTCGGCCAGCTTGTCGTATTCCGGGTTCTTGTAGCCGATGAAGTCATAACCCTTGTCGGCCAGGGTCGAATAGAACAGCGAGTAGACGAATTCATCGGGATCGGCCCGCTCCGGCCGGCCGACCATGCGCCACATGGTGGTGTCCCATTTGTCGCGGCTGAACCAGATCAGCTGGGTCTGCGTCTGGCGCTGCAGCGGCTTGACGTCGATGTCGAGTCCGAGCTTGCGCCATTCCTGAGCGATCAGCTGCGAGGCCTGATACGCCTGCGGCAGCGCCGCCTGCGGCCAGGTATAGAAGTTGATCTTGCGGATTTTCTCGTTGGCGCTCTGCGCCGACGCGCCCGGCGCCACTGCTACTGCGGCGAGGCTCGCGGAGCCCGCGATCGCCTGCCTCCTCTTAATGCCCGTCATGATGCCTCCTTCATCTTGTTGTTTGCTCGTTGGACTTCGTAACGATTGGGCGGTACGCGCAGCCCCAGGTTCTGGCGCAAGGTCGTGCCCTCGTACTCGGTGCGGAAGATGCCGCGACGCTGGAGTTCGGGCACCACCAGCCGGCAGAAATCCTCGAACGGCTTGGGATAGTGGTTGCACACGACGTTGAAGCCGTCGACCGCTTCTTCCTTGAGCCAGGCCTCCATCTCGTCAGCCATATACTCAGGCGTGCCGACCAGCACGCGATGGCCGGTGCCGGCCGCGGTGTGCCGGGCGATCTGGCGCAAGGTCATGTTGTGCTCGCGCGCCGTCTTCACCACAAGCGCCTGACGTGCCTTGGCGGCGTTGCTGGGGGGCAACTTGGGCAACGGTCCGTCGAGCGGATACTTGCTAAGGTCGAGCCCGCCCGATATGTGCGACAGCGACTGCAGCGCCACGTCGTCGGGCATCAGCGTCTGCAGGTATTCGTAGTTCGCGCGAGCCTCTTCCATGGTGCGGCCGAGCACGGGCGTGAGGCCGGGCATGATCTTGATGTCGTCGGTCCCCCGACCGTACTTCGCGGCGCGACGCTTGACGTCGGCATAGAAAGCCTTGGCCTCGCCGATCTTGGTCTGGGCGGTGAACACCACGTCGGCGGTGCGCGCTGCAAGCTCGCGGCCGGCTTCCGACGATCCCGCCTGGGCGATCACCGGCCAGCCCTGCGGCGAGCGCGTGATGTTGAGCGGTCCCTTGACCTTGAAGTGCTTGCCGACATGGTCGAGGAAATGGACCCTGTCGCGGTCCATGTAGAGGCCGCTCTGTTTGTTGCGCAGCAGCCCGCCTTCTTCCCAGCTGTCCCACAGTCCGGTGACGACCTCGTAGAATTCGGCGGCGCGTTCGTAGCGCTCGGCGTGGGCCAGATGCTGGTCGAAGCCGAAATTCTCCGACTCGTCCTCGATCTGCGACGTCACCAGGTTCCAGCCGGCGCGCCCGCCGCTGATATGGTCGATCGACATGAAGCGGCGGGCGATGTTGTAGGGCTCGTTGTAGGTTGTGGTCGCCGTCGCCACGAGGCCGATGTGCTCGGTCACCATGGCAAGGGCGGCAAGCGTCGCCGTCGGCTCGAGCTTCACCGTGCGCGACAGCTTGGCCCGCGTGCGTTCGCCACGCGCCAGCGCCCTGCTGCCGGCCACGCCGACCGTGTCCTGGAAGAAGATGCAGTCGAACTTGGCGGCTTCGGCCACCTGCGTGATGTGCGCGTACTTCCAGAAATCCATGTCGTAGGACGGGTCGGCTTCGGGGTGGCGCCAGCCTGCAAGATGGTTGCCCGGCACGCTGAAGAAGCCGCCGAGATGCAGCATGCGCTCAGTCATTGGAGGACGCCGCGGCGGGAACCTGGACGGTGGTTTTGTGCGTGGTGTGGATGTTCCTCGGGATGGGCACGCCGAGATTCTCGCGGAAGGTCCTGCCTTCGTACTCGGTGCGGAAGATGCCGCGGCGCTGCAACTCGGGGATGACCATGGTCACCCATTCCTCGAGCGGCTTGGGGTAGTGCGCGAACAGGAGATTGAATCCGTCGCAGGCGCCGCCCTCCAGCCACTCGTGCAGGTCGTCGGCAATCGACTTCGGCGTGCCCCAGACGACACGATGGGTCTGGCTCATCGCCAGCACGCGGCCGATCTCGCGGATGCTCATGCCGCGCTTGCCCATGGCGATGATTCTCTCCTGACGTGCGCGGGCGGCGTTGCTGGGCTTGAGCGGCGGTAGCGGCCCGTCGGGATCGAGCGAGAAGATATCGACGCCGCCGGCGAGCCGGGCGACGGACGCGATGCCGACATTGTCGTCGACCAGCTCGCGCAGCTCCTCGTAATTTTCCTGCGCTTCGGCGTCGCTGCGGCCGACGATCGGCATGATGCCCGGGAAAATGCGGATCTCGTCAGGTCCACGGCCGTACGTCGCCATGCGGGCATGCATGTCGTCACGGAAGGCGCGGCCTTCCTTGATCGTGTCCTGCGCGGTGAAGACGAGGTCGGCGGTGCGAGCGGCGAGCTCCATGCCGACATCCGACGAGCCCGCCTGCGCCACGACCGGCCGGCCCTGCGGCGAGCGCGCGACGTTAAGCGGCCCGCGTACGGTGAAATACTTTCCCTTGTGATTGAGGATGTGCATTTTGTCGAAGTCGAACCAGACGCCGGATTGCTTGTCGCGCAGGAAGGCGTCGTCCTCCCAGGAATCCCACAGTCCGATCACGACGTCGTGGAATTCTGACGCGCGGTCATAGCGAATGCCGTGCTCGAAATGCTGATCACGGCCGAAGTTCACGGCCTCGTCCTCGGCTTGCGAGGTTACGAGGTTCCAGCCGGCGCGCCCGCCGCTGATGTGATCGATGGTGAGGAAGCGGCGCGCGACGTTGAACGGCTCATTGTAGGAGGTGGTGCAGGTCGAGATGAGGCCGATGCGCTTGGTGATGGCGCCGATCGCGGCGATGGCGCTCATCGGCTCGATGTGCGACTGACGGCCGCTCTTCTCGCGGAACGACTTGCCGCCATAGACCGCGGTGCTGCCGGGAATGGCGACCGAGTCCTGGAAGAACATGCAGTCGAGCTTGCCGCGCTCGGCCATGCGCGCCATGTCGGCGAGCAGGCGGAAGTCCATATCGGTTTCGCAGATCGCGTCCGGATGGCGCCAGCCGGTCGGATGGCAGCCCGGAACGCTGAAGAAGGCGCCAAAGCGCAACTGGCGCTTGGCCGTCATGGACTCACCTTCAATTGATACGGATCGAGGCGCGCGAACTGCCGGCAAACCATGCGGCCAGTGTGCCAAGAAAGCCTTGATGCAGCTATATGATTTGCTCTCTGGCACATCGCCCTGCGATGCGCTCGGACGCGACGTCACCGCAACGAAGGTTTGAACTGCAGGCAGGGCTCGCACCCTGCCGCAGCGCCACGCTCTGTGGCTAGAATGGGTCGGGGAGGAGCTGCCATGACCTTCACGATCGTCGCCCGTTGTGCGCGCACTGGACAAGTTGGCATTGGCATCGCGACCTACTCGATCTGCGTCGGCCTCTACTGCAACGGTCTACGAAGTAATGTCGGGGCCACCATCACCCAGGCCTTCGTGAACCAGGGCAACAACACCTTGGCGCTGCGGCTCCTCGCCGAAGGATTCAAGCCGCAACACGTGATGGACGAGCTCGCGGCCAACGATCCCGACTTTGCCTATCGCCAGATCGCGGTGATCGATCGGGAAGGTCGGGTTGCCGCGTACAGCGGTCCCAAGACGCGCGGCTGGTCGGGACACAGGGCAGGCGAAGGCTATGTCGCGATGGGCAATGTGCTAGTTGGTGCCCAGGTCGTCGATGCGATCGCTAGGGGCTACGAGGCCAATCCGAGGGAGGCGCTGGAGCGGCGCCTACTGAAGGCCATCGAGGCCGGGCGCGACGCCGGCGGGCAGGTCGGCAACGAGGGTCACATGACGGAACGCTCGGCGGCGGTGATCGTCTACGGAGCGTACGATCACGCCGAGCTCGATCTCAGGGTCGACCTGCACGACGAGGCGGTCGACGAACTTCGCCGCGCCTTCGAGGAATACGAGCTCTATCGCGGCTACTATCGCGACCGCGGAATAAATCCGCAAAATGCCGTGCCGCAGGACGTCTTTGTCGCGGGCCTCGCTCGCCGGGAGGCTGCGCAATGACCTTCTCGATCATCGGCCGCTGTGCCCGCACCGGCCGTCTCGGCCTTGGCATCACGACATTTTCGCTGGCGGTCGGCGGTCGCTGCGAGGGAGTTGCGGCCAACGTCGGCATCTGCAAGACGCAAGCCTTTGCCAACCGCACCAACGATCCGCTGGGCATCAAGCTCCTGGCGCAGGGTCTGTTGCCCGCGCGGGTGATGCAGGTCTTGGCGGACAACGATCCGAACCATGCCTGGCGCCAGATCGCGATCATGGATCGGGAGGGGACGATCGCCGCCCATACCGGCGCCAGCACGCGTGGCTGGTCGGGCCACGACCAGGGCAGGGACTGCGTCGCCTTCGGCAACGGGCTCGTCGGTCCTGAGGTGCTGCAGGGGCTGATCGCGGGCTTTCTCGCCGAACCAGACGACCCGCTGGAATACCGCCTGATGCGTGCGTTGGAAGGCGGCCGCGATGCAGGTGGCCAGGGCACCAAGGACAGTCACAAGCCCGAGCGCTCGGCCGCCATCAAGGTCGTCGACCGATTGGACTATCCTGACATCGACGTGCGGGTCGACGTGCATCCGACCGCGGTCGAGGAGCTGCGCCGCGTGCTGGAGGAATTCAAGAAGTACGAAGTCTTCTACCGCGAACGCGGCCGCAATCCGCGCGAGGCGATCCCGCAGGACGTTTTCGTAAAGCAGCTCGAAGCGAGAAAGGCGGCGGCAGAATGACCTTCACCATCCTCGGCCGCTGCGCCCGTACCGGCCGGCTCGGCATCGGCATTGCCACCTTTTCGATCACGGTCGGTCGGTACGCCCACTGCGTGAAGGCCAACGCCGGCGTCACCATCAGCCAAGCCTTCGCCAACGAGGGCAACAACCAGCTGGCGCTGAGGCTGCTCGAACAGGGATTCACCGCGACGGCGGTCTTGGACCAGTTGAAGGCCAACGATCCCAACTTCGAGTACCGACAGATCGGCGTCATCGACCGCAATGGCAGTGCCGCGGCCTATACCGGCCCCGGCACGCGAGGCTGGTCGGGCCATCTCGCGGCCGACAACTACATCGCCGCCGGCAACGGTCTGGTCCACGCCGGTGTAGTGAAAGCGATCCGCGACGGCTTCCTGGCCGAGCCGGAGGCCGATCTGGAACATCGGCTTCTGATGGGCATCGAGGCCGGCCGTGACGCCGGAGGCCAAGGTAGCATTCATGAACACAAGACCGAGCGCTCGGCGGCGCTCCTGGTCTATTCGCGCAACGCCTGGCCCGACATCGACCTGCGCGTCGACTTGAGCGAGACGGCGGTCGAGGACCTGCGTCACCTCTGGCAGGAGTACAAGAAGTACCAGCCCTACTACGAGGAACGCGGCCGCAATCCGCAAGCGGCCATGCCACAGGAAGCGTTCATGGCGACGCTCGAGACGAGAAGGGCCGCGGCGGAATGACGTACAGCATCATTGCGCGCTGTCCGCACACCGGCCGACTGGGACTCGGCATCACCACATTCTCGCTGGCGGCCGGCGCCCGATGCGAGGGGCTGCGCGCTGGAGTGGGTATCGCCAAGACCCAGGCGTTCTTCAACCAAGGGAACGACACTCTGGCGCTTGAACTGATGGAACAGGGCTTTAGTCCAGCGGGCGCGATGAAGAAGTTGGAGCAGAACGATCCCGATCACGGCTTCCGCCAGATCGCCATCCTCGATCGCGAGGGCAGGGGCGCTGCGCATACCGGTTCCGGCACGCGACCGTGGTCGGGCCACCGGGTCGGCGAGGGCTACATCGCCTTTGGCAATGTGCTGGCGGGACCGAAGGTGATCGATGCGATGTGCCTCGCCTTCCTGGCCGATGCGACGGACGATCTCGAGTTCCGTTTGCTGGCGGCACTGGAAGCGGGCCGCGACGCCGGCGGCCAAGTTGGCGGGCAGGGGCACCTGCCCGAGCGCTCGGCGGCGCTGTTCGTGGTTTCGCAGCCCGACTATCCCGACATCGACATTCGCGTCGATCTGCACGCGACGGCCGTCAGCGAGTTGCGCCGTATCCTGGAGGAGTTCAAGAAGTACGAAGTCTTCTATCACGACCGTGGCCGCAATCCGCGCGATGCCATCCCGCAGGACGCCTTCGTGAAGCTGCTCGAGGCCAAAGCGGCGTAGAGAGTATGCGGCAAGGCAGAGCAATCGCTGCACGTCCCATCTCGCCTGGGCTCAGGGCGTGCGCTACTCTCTGTCCAAAGAAGCGACTGGGAGCGCGCAAATGAACGATTCGACCGGCGACAGCATACGACGGCGCTTGCCTCATCTGCCGATCCACAAGCGGCCAAAGCTCACCCTGCCGGGTGGGGCGAAGGTCGCGGTGTGGACCATCGTTAATGTCGAGAACTGGAGTCCGGCCGGCGCCATGCCGCGCGCCGTGCTGCCGCCGCCGATGGGCCAGCCGCTGCTGCCCGACGTGCCGAACTGGGCGTGGCACGAGTACGGCATGCGGGTGGGTTTCTGGCGCTTTCTGGAAGTCCTGGGCAAGCGCAGGCTCAAGGCGACGTTTGCCGTGAACGGTACCGCCTGCAGCCTCTACCGCGAGGCCTGCGAGGCGGCGCGTGACGCCGGTTGGGAATTCATGGGGCACGGCTTCATGCAGCGGCCGATGCACAGGGTCGACGACCAGCGCAGCGCCATCGCCGACACCATCAAGGCGATCAAGGACTTTACCGGCAAGCCGCCGCGCGGCTGGGAAAGCCCGGGCCTGACCGAAACCGATGAGACGCTCGACTTCCTGGCCGAGGCCGGCATCGAGTATGTCGCCGACTGGGTGCTCGACGAACAGCCGGTGCCGCTCAAGGTTGCCAAGGGCGAGATCGTCTCGGTACCCTACACGGTCGAAGTCAACGACGTGGTGATCACCGCCGTCCAGCAGCAGCCGTCGGACGAGATTCTGCGCCGCGGCCGCGACCAGTTCGACCGGTTGCTTCTCGACGGCGAAAAGGCACCGCGGGTGATGGCGATCTCGATCCACCCCTATCTCACCGGCGTGCCGCACCGCATCAAATACCTTGAGATGCTCTACGACTACATCCTGGGTCACCAGGGCGTGGTGATGTGGACCGGAGCCGAAATCCTCGACTGGTACCGGTCGCAGGTCGGGGCCGCGCGCGCCGCCTGATCAACTGCGCATCACCGAGATGTGCGGTTGCAACGTAGCTGGGCAACACCACGTTGGTGTTGCGATGCTGAGATTGACAGCTTCCCTGCTAGCCTTGCTTGCCGCCTTTATGCTTGTTGGCTGCAAGGATTTCCCCGGTGCCGACGGCCGCTATGCGACCCACAATCACGGCAATTATCACGGCTCTCCCTGAAGGCGGCCGCGGCTAAGGCATCAATCCTGCGGCGGCACGAACATGTAGCCGACGCCCCACACCGTGCGGATGGCGTTCGGATGCTCGGGATCGTCCTCGATCTTGCGCCGGATGCGATTGATGCGCAGATCGACGGCACGATCGAAGGCGCTCATCTCGCGATGGCCCAGGCGTTCCAGCATCCAGTTGCGCTCGAGCGGCCGGTTGGGATTGTCAGCGAAGAGTTTCAGTAGGTCGAATTCGCTGGCGGACAGGGCTTCCTCGCTGCCATCCGCTTCGAGCAGGATGCGGCGCTCAAGGTCGAAGATGCGCCGTCCCATGCGGATACGCGGGCCAGAGGGCTCTTCCGCCTCCTTTCCGGCGCGGCGCAGGACGCTCTTGATGCGCGCGAGAAGTTCGCGCGGCTCGAACGGCTTGGCCACATAGTCGTCGGCCCCGGTTTCGAGACCGACAATGCGGTCGACCGTCTCGCCCGCCGCCGTCACCATGATGATGCAGATCTTCCGATTGGTCTCGCGCAGCCAGCGCGCCAGTGCGAGGCCGTCCTCTTCGCCCGCGAGGTCGATGTCCATCAGTACTAGGGCCGGCTGCTCGCGCTCGACTAGGCGGCGCAGGCCAGCGCCGGATGAGAATCCGCTGACGCGATAGCCCCGCTTCGTCAGATAACCGATCAACATCTGTCGACCGGCAGCCTCATCCTCGACCACCACGATATGTGGACGGTTCTTCATTAGCGGGGAATTCTCAGAGCTAGCGAAAAGACCCCGGGACGCTAGTGCATTTCGTGTTTCAGTCCAAGGTAGGATAAGTTGCTGCCGGCTTGGCGATTTGTGCTTTTGCCGCTCTCGGACTAGCTGCCGATTTCTGCGCGTACCCTGTCGATTTGCACGACGAGGTGCCCGTAGTGACCCTCGCAAGCTGGACGGTCACCCGACCGGGCCGCGATCTCGAGGTCGGCCGCCGATTTGCTGAGCGGTCGCGCGCCGACTGTCTGCGCACCGCTGCGCAGCCGATGGGCAAGCGAGCGGAGCTCGGCGAGGTCGCCACGCGCCATGGCCTTCTCGAGAGCGGGCGTCGAGCCCGCGACGGTTTCCTTGAATTTCTCCAGGATCTCGCGGCGCGCGCCACTGTCGTACTCGACCCAGGGATCGAGCACCGTCGGGTCGATCGCCGGTTCTTCGTCGCCTTGCCTGGTCGGCAGCCAGCGCTGCAACACCTTGCGCAGGCTGTTGATGCCAATCGGCTTGCACAGGAAGTCGTCCATGCCGGCGGCTCGGCAGTGCTCCTCTTCGCCCGCCAGCGCATCGGCTGACACCGCGATGACCGGCGTACGAAGGCGCCCTTCATTCGCCTCGCTGGAGCGAATGGCGGCGGTCATCGAGAAGCCATCCATCTCCGGCATGTGAATGTCGGCGAACACCATGTCGTAGGCGCCCTTGTGCCAGGCATTGAAGCCCGCGATGCCGTCGACCGCCGGATCGGCGGAGACGCCGTTGATCCTGAGCTGGCGCAGCAGCACCTCGCAATTGGTCGGATTGTCGTCGACGACGAGAACGCGGCCGAGGTTCAACGGCATTTGGGACGCAATGGGCGCACTGACAGGGGCCGGCTCCAGGCTCGCCTCCGCCGGGGACTCGATGACCGTCGGCCTGAGCTTCAACATCACGGTGAAAGTAGCGCCCGCGCCGGGCACGCTGGCCAGGGTCACATCGCCGGACATCAACTCGGCAAGCTGCTTGACTATCGACAGCCCCAGGCCGCTACCGCCGTAGCGGCGGGTAATCGAGCTGTCGACCTGCGAGAAGGGCTTGAACAGGCGGGCCTGCTGCTCGTCGCTGATGCCGATGCCGGTGTCGCTGACCGACAATACGAGGCGCGCCAGCCCCGCCTCGGCCGGCTCGGCGCCGGCGCGCAGCATGATGCTGCCGCTGTCGGTGAACTTCAGCGCGTTGGACAGGAGATTGAAGATAATCTGGCGCACGCGTGTGGCGTCGCCCAGAAAGGCGTCGATCGCGCCGGGCGCGACTACGCCGACCAGGGTCAGACCCTTGCGCGTCGCTTGTGGCTGAAAGACCTGGACCGCGCCGTCGATCAGGTTCTTCAGCCCGAACGGCATCTCCTCGAGCCGGAGCGCGCCGGCTTCGATTCTCGAATAGTCCAGTAAGTCGTTGATGTTGCGCAGCAGCACCTGCGCCGAATCCCGCATCATCGCCAGCGTCCGGGCCTGGCCGTTGCTGGCGCCCTCCGCCTCCAGCACGTCGATCATTCCCAGGACGCCGTTCATCGGCGTCCGCAGCTCGTGACCCATGGTGGCCAGGAACTGCGACTTGTGCTGCAGCGCCTTCTCGAGCTGGCGGGTCTTGTCGCGGATCTCGTCGATCAGGCGCACGTTCTCGATGGCGAGAGCGGCCTGGTCGGCCAGCACCGTCGCCACCTCGACCTGCTTCTCGGTGAACATCATGACCTTGTCGCGACCCAGCACGAGTACGCCGATCAGCTTGCCGTCGCGCGTCATGGGGATGCCGAGCATGGTGCGGGCACGCCCCAGCCCTGGGATATCGCTGAGGCAGTACTCGGGAATTGCGGCGGCATCGACGACTCGGAGGATCTGCCCGTCCTGGGCCGCCTTGTCAGCCAGCGCCAGCCAGCCCGGCGACTCTGGCGCGATCGCCCGGATCTGCTGGTTTTGCGGTCCCGCCCCGAAGCCCGCCATCCAGCGCAGCGCCCCGTCCTCGAAGCGATAGAGGGCGGCCTTCTGCACCCGGCAGAGCCGCGTCACCGTCTCGAGCACGACGCGCGATACCGGCGCGATGTCGAAGGTCGACCGGCTGATCACCTTGAGCACGTCGCTGGTGGCGGTCTGATAGTCGAGCAGCTCGCGCAGTTCGGCGGTGCGCTCGCCAATCTTTGCCTCGAGATCGGCGCGCGAGCGGCGCTGCGAAGCGGCAAAGCGGTAAAGCAGGGCCACGATGATGATCGCCGCGGTGGCCAGCAACCCGGTGAGAAGCCAGTGCTGCAGGCTGAGCTCGCGCTGGTCCTTGGCGACGAAGTCGCCGCTCTGCACGTTGGCGGCAGCCGCCATCTGCAGCATCTTCGGCACCAGCGGCTCGAGCTCGGCGCGCAACTGCAGGGCGACCTTGGGATCGGGCAGCTTGCTCGACAGGGCCTGGACGCGCGCCAGGGTGGTCTTGAGCTCCTCGACGCTCTGCTTGAGGTCGGGCCGCCGGTCGAGGAAGTCGGCCGCCTCGCCGCTTCGCAGCAGCGTCAGGCGATTGGCCACGACGTCGAGCCGCAACGAGACGGCGTCGGCGTCGACCGGGCTATCCGGCAGGGTCGAAGCGGAGATGACCTCCTGCAGTCTCAGCACCTCATGGGCGGCCTGGCTCAGGAGCCAGGTGAGGTTGTAGCGGGACACGCGGCCGAGCGCCTCCTGGCGCTTCACGATCACCACCGAATTGACGACGACGGCGACCGCCAGGAACACCAGCCCGAGCAGGATCAGCCGATTGCGCAATCGGCCGAAGGCGGCTAGCAGCGCCTCCCGCATCTCAGCACGACCTTTCGACCGGAGCTATTTTACGACCATCCGCGCCACCTGCCATGCCGACCGGCTGTAGAAGCGCTGATGCTGCAGTTCGACGTTGGAATCGTAGTTGTAGACGATGAAGAGCGGCCCCTTGTCCTTGACCGGCATGTAGACGCCGTTGCGCTTGGTGGCGAGCAGCATCGGATATTTCTTGCAATCCTCGAGGGGGATGTCGGTCGCATAGTCGTTCAGTGCCGTCACCGTGACGGTGGTGCCCTTGGCGCCCACCTGGTCGATCAGGCGCGACATGGGCGGGCCACTGAACGTCACCGGCTCCTTGTACCAGGGCGTCTTGGTCTTGAAGGACTCGACACCGAGCGCCTCGATCATCGCCATGTCGAATACCGCCGACTTGTCCTTGTTGGTATTGGTGATCATGCCCGAGATGGTGAGGATGACCTTGTCCTTGGGCTGCGGCAGGCTCGCTGCCCTGGCCCGCATCGCGCCGCCCAGGCCGGCGCCGGCCGTCACTCCCAAGGCCAGCGAGAACTGGCCGAAGTGCCGGCGCGAAATCTTCATCTGCATTCTTCCCTCCCCATTTAGTGCCACCCAATGCTTCGGCTTCTTCTTGCAGGACCGCCTCAGACGCCGGGGTCCTAGTACTCTTCCTGATAGATCGCCGAGTTGCCGCTGTGCTCGCGCACTTCGACGGACTCCACCCAGACGCGGCCGTTGGTGTCGGCGCTGACCATATTCCCGACCTGCCGGAAAGCGTAGCGCGCCACGGCCTCGCAGCCGACGGCGGGCAGCACGCGCAGGTTCATCAGGCCGAGCGCCGCAAGCCGCTCGAATTCGCCGAGATGGGGATCGTCGGCCGCCGCCAGGACGGTGTGATCGAACACCTCGTGCAGCCAGGCACGGACCTTCTTCAGGCCGCCGAAATCTAGGCACCAGTTGTGCTCGTCGAGCGAGCGCGTGGCGAACACGAAACGGAACGCCAGGGCATAGCCGTGGATCAGCTGGCAGTGCGAATGCGTGGCCCGCCACTGTCGGAAGCAGCAGGACAGGCCCTCATTGTGGTCGTAGGTCTTGGTCGAGCGGTACAGGACGTCATGGCGCGGCGGCCGCGGTACCGGCGCGAGGCGGGCCTTGTCGTAGAGCGCGGTCATGGCTGCGTACTCCGGTCAAGGCTGCGGCACTCCTGCAGAAACTCCTCGCGCAGCCGCAGGTCCGTCTTCAACTCGCCGTAGTAGGCGCTGCTGATCATCTGGGACTGGTGCGACGCCAGAACGCCACGATGGGTCTTGCACATGTGGACGGCGCGCAGCCGCACGGCGAGGCCACGCGGCGCGGTCATCTCCACGAGGTACTCGCCGATTTGCCGGGTCAGGTCCTCCTGAACCTGGAAGCGCGCCGCGAAATGATGGACCACGCGGTCATACTTGGAGAGACCGATGATGCGGCCATCGGCGTTGGGGACAACGCCGATGATCGCCGTCCCGTAGATCGGCATCAGATGATGGGCGCACGTCGAGCGCAACTCGATCGGTCCGGTAACCATGAGGTGGTCGGAGGCTTCGCCGCCATCGAATTCGGTGATGCAGGGCGGCTCGGAGTACCGGCCGGCCAGGAGCTCATTCACGTACATGCGCGCCACGCGGCGCGGCGTGTCGAAGGTGTTGGGGTCGCTACGGTGATCGATGCGCAGGATGTCGAGTAGTTCTGCGACCTTCTGGCTCGCCGCGTCGATCATTGTTGATTTCTGTTCGGCGGTGAGCGGCGCGTCGACTTCCTGATTTCCGGGCGCGCCAAGGCGCAATGTTTCAAAGATATCCATAATTTCCCCCTCGCTCCTCCGAGCCACCCCCCGGCGGCTCATCCTCGACGTGAACGGCGAAGCTGTTCAACGTCAAAGAGTTACATCCTATCCTGTTACCATAGGATTAACTTTGGAGAGCGTACACCAATCGTTTGTCGGCGGAGGGGTCGGTAGACGCAATTGACGCAGTGTCAGTGAAGAAATAGGCGGCAGTCTTGGTTGGGTCGGTTGGCCGCGCCAAGCCGACCTCGGGCCTTCCCGCCAGGGTCTCAACGGCCGGCGGCAGTCGGCGCCAGCCTTGCTTTTCCAAGTACTTAGCGGCGGCCGGCGGCGCCTGGACATAGAGCATGCTGCAGCCCCGGCTCTGCGCCAGGGATCGCGCGTGCTCGAGCAGCAGCTCGCCGATCTTGTGGCCGCGGAAGCGCTGGATCACGGCCAGCCGCTCGGGCATGGCAAAGGACTGGAACCAGCGTACGCGCACCGCACCCACCGGCTCCTCGCCGACATAGGCGATGATGTGGC
>JBPYDO010000191.1:0-6716 GCA_051985755.1 Reyranella sp.
GACGCGCGCGGCCATGCGCGGCATGATGCGCCGCCGCTTCGGCCGGGTGATCAACATCACCTCGATCGTGGGAATCACCGGCAATCCCGGCCAGGCCAACTACGCCGCCGCCAAGGCCGGCCTGATCGGCATGTCGAAGTCGCTCGCGCAGGAACTCGCCTCGCGCGGCATCACCGTCAATTGCGTGGCGCCGGGCTTCATCGCGACGCCGATGACTGACGTGCTGAACGAGGATCAGAAGAAGGGTATTCTCGCCCGCGTGCCGGCCGACCGGCTGGGCACGCCTGATGAAGTGGCGGCGGCGGTGGTGTTCCTGGCCAGCGACGAGGCGGGCTACGTCACCGGCCAGACCCTGCATGTGAATGGCGGCATGGCGATGATCTGACCGGCAAGTGCCTGATTCTGTGGGCTTTCCCGCTCTGGCCATGGCCAGGGAGCTATGTTAGGAGAGCCGCAATCGCCGTACCCCCGAGGCGAAATCGAATTCGAAGATACGGGAAGGACAAGGAAAATGAGCGATATTGCCGAGCGCGTCAAAAAAATCGTCGTCGAGCATCTCGGAGTGGAAGCGGCGCAGGTCAAGGAAGATGCGAAGTTCATCGACGATTTGGGCGCCGACAGCCTCGACACCGTGGAACTGGTGATGGCGTTCGAGGAAGAATTCGGCATCGAGATTCCCGACGACGCCGCCGAGAAGATCCAGACGGTCGGCGACGCCATCGGATTCATCAAGAGCAACGCCAAATCCTGATCCACGCCGTTCCTGCGCAGCGCGAGGCAGGCAATGAGGCGAGTCGTCGTAACCGGCATGGGCATGGTGACGCCGTTGGGAGACGGCGTCGATACAAACTGGCGACGGCTGATGGCCTCCGAATCGGGAATTCGCGCGATCCAGGCCTTCGATACTTCTGATCTCGCGACCAAGATTGCCGGCGAAGTGCCGGTGGGCGACAAGGCCAACGGCCACTTCAATGCCGACCTCTACATGTCGGCGAAAGATCAGCGCAAGGTCGACAAGTTCATCATCTTCGGCATGGCCGCCGCCAAGCAGGCCGTCGAGGACTCGGGCTGGAAGCCGCAGGACGACGAAGGCCGCAGCCGCACCGGCGTCATGATCGGCGCCGGCATCGGCGGGCTGCAGACCATCTACGAGACGTCGATCACGCTCAAGGAGCGGGGGCCGCGCCGGGTCAGCCCGTTCTTCATTCCCTCGGCCCTGATCAATCTCGCCTCCGGCCAGGTCTCGATCGAATTCGGCTTCAAGGGCCCCAACCATTCAGTGGTGACCGCGTGCGCTACCGGCGCGCATGCAATCGGCGACGCCGCGCGGCTGATCCAGCTCGAGGACGCCGATGTCATGGTGGCGGGCGGTGCCGAGGCCGCAATCTGCCGCCTGGGCATCGCGGGCTTCAATGCCTGCAAGGCGCTCTCCACCGATTTCAACGACACCCCGACGGCGGCGTCGCGACCCTGGGACAGGCGGCGAGACGGCTTCGTCATGGGCGAGGGCGCGGGCTGCGTGGTGCTGGAAGATTATGAGCACGCCAAGAAGCGCGGCGCGCGGATCTACGCCGAAATCATCGGCTACGGCCTGTCAGGCGACGCCTTTCACATCACGGCGCCGGCGGAAAACGGCGACGGCGCGCAGCGCGCCATGAAGGCGGCACTGAAGCGTGCCAATCTCGCCACCGACCAGATCGACTACATCAACGCGCACGGCACCTCGACCATGGCCGACGTTATCGAACTTGGCGCCGTCAAGCGGACGTTCGGCCAGGACGCCTACAAGCTCTCGATGTCGTCGACAAAGTCGGCGACCGGCCATCTGCTCGGGGCCGCCGGCGCGATCGAGGCGATCTACGCCATCAAGTCGGTGACCGATCAGGCAGTCCCGCCGACGCTCAATCTCGACGATCCCGACGACGGCTGCGACATTGACCTCGTGGCCAAGCAGGCCAAGCAGCGCAAGGTGCGCTACGCACTCAGCAATTCCTTCGGGTTTGGCGGCACCAACGCGTCGTTGATCGTCGGCCCCATCTGATCGCCGGGGCTGAGGCGTGCTCAGCTTTTTTCGTTGGGTCCTCTTCTTCATCGCCTTGCTGGTGACCGTGACGGGCGGCGCGCTGGTCATCGGTCATGCGATGGTCGCAGCCCAGGGCCCGCTCGAGAACACCAAGCGCGTCCTCATCCCGCACGGAGCGGGGCCGGTGACCATGGCGAAGGTGCTGAAGGACGAGGGCGTCCTTTCCTATCCGCTGCTGTTCCGCCTGTCGCTGATGGTCGAGCCCAACCCCAAGCCGATCAAGGCGGGGGAATACGAGATACCGGCGCACGCCTCCATGGCGTCTGTGGTCGACCTGCTGCAGTCCGGCAAGCTGGTGCAGCGGCGCCTGACCGTCCCGGAGGGCACGACGACGGCCGACGTGATCGAGATGGTGCGCAAGACCGAGGCGCTCTCCGGCGAGATCACACTCGACCTCAACGAGGGCGACCTTTTGCCGGAGACCTATTTCTATTCGCGTGACGACTCCCGCGATGGGCTGCTTGGCCGCATGAAGGAGGCGATGGAGAAGACCCTGGATGATGCCTGGCGCAAGCGGTCGGCCGGGCTGCCGCTCACCAATCGCCGCGAGGCGCTGATCCTGGCGTCGATCGTCGAGAAGGAGACTGCGCTCGCCGCCGAACGGCCGAGGATAGCGGCGGTATACCTGAACCGCTTGCGGCTCAAGATGAAGCTGGAGAGCGATCCGACAACGATCTACGGGCTGACGGGCGGCAAGCCGCTGAACCGCGACCTCAGCAAGGCCGATATCGAGTCGGCCTCGCCGTACAACACCTACGTCGTGCCGAGGCTGCCACCGGGTCCCATCTGCAATCCTGGCCGCGCCTCCATCCTGGCAGTGACCCAGCCGGCGCGCGATCGCTCGCTCTATTTCGTCGCTGACGGGCAGGGTGGCCACGTATTCGCCAGAACCGTCGCCGAGCACAATCGCAATGTCGAACGCTGGAAAGAGATCCAGCGTCAGCGCCAGCTGCAGCAGGCGTCGCCGGCGCCGCTGCCGGCAAGGCGCTGAGCCATGCCTGCTGTCATCGCGCTTGCCATACTGGCGGCGGTGGCGCTCGGCATCTTCTGGTTCCTGCGGGCGAATCCTTCCACCGTCGCCCGCCTCGCCCGACCCATCCTGTTCGTGGGCGGCGCGCTGGCGATTGGCGGACTGCTGCTGCTTGCCGTGGAATTCGTGCCCGGGCTGTTGCCCGAGCTGTTCGGTCTGGCGGGTGTCGTGGCGACGGCCTTGATCGTGCGCTGGGTGCGCAACCGGCCGTCGCCGGGTTTCAGCGCGCCGGGCACCGGTGGACGCACCGAATTGCGCACGGCGTTTCTCCAGGCCTGGATCGACCACGGCAGCGGCGATGTCGGCGGCTCGGTGTTGAGCGGTCGCTTCGCCGGACGCACGTTCGACAGTTTGGCCGAAGAGGAGCTACGCGCGCTGCACGGCGAATGCGCCGGCGATGCCGATTCGCTGAAAGTGCTCGAAGCCTATCTCGACCGCCGCCTGGGTTCCGACTGGCGCCGCGGCGGACAGCAAGCGCCGCCGCGCGGACCGCGCGTCGACATGACGCGCGAAGAGGCCCTCGCGGTGCTGGGGCTGGGCGAGAACGCCACGCCCGACGAGATACGCTCGGCGCACCGCCGGCTGATCCAGCGCGTCCATCCCGATGTGGGCGGCAGCGCCGACCTTGCCGCCCGCATCAATCGGGCCAAGGACGTGCTGTTGGGTGTATGACCTTGCCCGAGGGCCCCGCCTATGGCATCAACCGCCGCTGTCCGGCTCCGCCGTGGCCAGTCAAACCGTTGATCCATCACCACAATACTCTTCCGCAGGACGAGGTCGACGAAGTATGGCGCAGCGTGTCCGTAAAGCCGTTCTGCCGGTAGCCGGGCTGGGCACGCGCTTCCTGCCCGCCACCAAGGCGATGCCGAAAGAGATGCTGACCGTCGTCGACCGGCCGCTGATCCAGTACGCCGTCGAGGAGTGCCTGTCGGCCGGCATCGAGGAATTCGTGTTCGTCACCGGGCGCAACAAGAGCGCGTTGGAGGACCATTTCGACGCCGCCTACGAACTCGAAGCCACGCTGGTCGAGCGGCGAAAGTCGGCCGAGCTCAAGCAGACGCAAGAGGCGACGCTGAAGCCGGGCAACGCCATCTTCACCCGCCAGCAGCGGCCGCTCGGCCTCGGCCACGCCGTGTGGTGCGCGCGCGACTGGATCGGCGACGAGCCATTCGCCGTCCTCCTGCCGGACGAGCTCATGATCGGCTCGCCGAGCTGCACCGCGCAGCTGGTCGCCGCCCATGAGAAAACCGGCGGCAACGTCGTCGCCGTCATGAACGTGCCGCGCGAGCAGACAAAGAGCTACGGCATCGTGGCGGTGAAGGGCGAGAAGGACGGGCTTGCCGAGATGACCGGCATCGTCGAGAAGCCCCGGCCGGAAGAGGCGCCCTCGACGCTCGCCTGGATCGGACGCTGCGTGGTGCTGCCGGAGGTGTTCGAGCATCTCGGCAAGCACCAGACAGGCGCCGGCGGCGAGATCCAGCTCACCGACGCCATGGCCAAGATGATCGGCAAGAAGCCGTTCCATGCACTCACCTATCGCGGGCAGCGCTACGACTGCGGCAGCCGCATCGGCTTTCTCGAAGCCAATGTCGGCGTGGCGCTGAGCCGCTCAGATACCGCCGCCGAGACGCGGGCGCTGCTGCAGCGCCTGCTGAAGGGCTGACATGCGCATCGCCATGATCGGCTCGGGCTACGTGGGCCTGGTGTCGGGCGCCTGCTTTGCGCAGTTCGGCCACGACGTCGCCTGCGTCGACAAGGAGGCCGACAAGATTGCGCGTCTCAAGAACGGCGAAATACCGATCTACGAGCCGGGGCTCGACCGCATGGTCGCCGACAACCTGCGGGCGGGCCGGCTGCAGTTCGGCACCAACCTCGAGGACGCGGTCGCCAAGGCCGACGCGGTGTTCATCGCCGTCGGCACACCGGCGCGGCGCGGCGACGGCCACGCCGACCTCACCTATGTCTATGCCGCGGCGGCCGAGATCGCCGCGGCGCTCAAGGGCTATGCGGTGGTCGTCACCAAGTCGACGGTCCCGGTCGGCACCGGACGCGAGGTGGCGCGCATCATCCGCGCCAAGCGGCCGACCGCGGAGTTCGACGTCGCCTCCAATCCGGAATTCCTGCGCGAGGGCGCAGCCATCGAGGATTTCATGAAGCCCGACCGCGTGGTGATCGGCGTCGAGAGCGAGCGGGCGCGCGACGTGATGGCGGCGGTCTACCGCCCGCTCAACCTCATTCAGGTGCCGATGGTGTTCACCAGCATCGAGACGGCGGAGGTCACCAAGTACGCCGGCAACGCCTTTCTCGCGACCAAGATCACCTTCATCAACGAGATCGCCGACCTTTGCGAGAAGGTCGGCGCCGATGTGCACGACGTTGCCCGCGGCATCGGGCTCGACGGCCGCATCGGTCGCAAGTTCCTGCATCCGGGCCCCGGCTTCGGCGGCTCGTGCTTTCCCAAGGACACGCAGGCGCTGGCCCACACTGCGCGCAAGGTCCTGGCGCCGCAGACCATCGTCGAGCAGGTGATTGCGATCAACGATGCGCGCAAAAAGCGGATGGCGCAGAAGGTCATCGACTTCTGCGGCGGCTCGGTAGCGGGGCTCAGGATCGGCGTCCTTGGCCTCACCTTCAAGCCCAATACCGACGATATGCGCGAGGCGCCGTCGCTCGCCATCGTGCCGGCCCTGCAGAAGGCCGGCGCGCAGATCGTCGCCTTCGATCCCGAGGGCATGGCCGAGGCCGGCCGGCTGCTGGGCGGCGTCACCTTCGCCAAGACCGCCTACGAGGCGGCGGCGGGCGCCGACGCGCTGGTTGTGATCACTGAGTGGCACGAGTTCCGCGGCCTCGATCCCCGGCGTATCAAACAGGCGATGCGCCAGGCGCGCATCGTTGACCTGCGCAACATCTTCGATCCGGAGGAGATGCGCGGGCTGGGTTTTGCCTACGAAGGGGTCGGCCGGCCCCAAGGCGGGAGTTCTCGTTGATGAGCCAGGCGGCCCACAAGTTCGATCCGACGATCCTGCGCGAATACGACATTCGCGGCGTCGTCGGCACCACGCTGCACGAAGCCGACGCGCGCGCCATCGGCCGCACCTTCGGCAGCATGGTGCGGCGCCAGGGCGACGCGAAGACCGGCAGCAAGCGCGTCGCGGTGGGCTATGACGGCAGGCTGAGCTCGCCCGCTTTGGCCGCGGCCTGCATCGAGGGCCTAACCGCCGCCGGTGTCGACGTGGTCAATATCGGCATGGTCGCGACGCCGATGCTCTATTTCGCCGTCTGGCACTTCGAGGCCGACGGCGGCATCCAGATCACCGGTTCGCACAATCCGCCCGACTTCAACGGCTTCAAGCTGATGATGGGCAAGAAGTCGTTCTACGGCACCGACATCGCCAAGCTCGGCAAGATGGCGGCGAAGGGTGACGTCGAGAGTGGCGCGGGCAAGGTCGAGAAGCGGGAGATCCTCGCCGACTATGCCGGGCGCCTGCTGAAGGACGTGAAGCCGGGACGCAAGCTGAAGGTTGCATGGGATACCGGCAACGGCGCGGTGGGCGTCTCCATCCGCGCCGTGGTCGACAAGCTTCCCGGCGAGCATTTCGTGCT
>JBPYDO010000192.1:0-7233 GCA_051985755.1 Reyranella sp.
GCCTGTCACCGCCGAGGCGGCGCGCAACTTGATCAGCGGCGTATGGCCGATGCTATCGATGAAACCCTTCCGGACCTGCATAGTGTCTCGCCTTCAAAGCCCTGCGGTCGCTCCCGGCCGGACGGTAGACAGCGCGGCGCTCGCAGGCAACTGCTCACGACCAGCGTCTGCGCACCTCGTCGCGATGCAAGGCCAGCCACTGCAGCGCCACTATGCCGACGGCATTGTCGATCTCGTCGCGCTCCATCATGGAGAAGGCCTCTCGGAAGGGCAGCACCTTGACCAGGATGTTCTCGTCTTCCGACGGCAGGCCGAAGATGCCGCCGGCGTTGGTCGTGTCGGCGCGGCCGAGGAAGATCTGGCAGGCCTCGGAGCAGGCGCCGGGCGTCAGCATCATGCTGCGGATTGGCAGCATGTCGGTGATGGCGAGGCCGGCTTCCTCGATCGCCTCGCGCCGCACCATGACGTCGGCGGTTTCGCCCGGCTCGATGATCCCGGCCACCGTCTCCCAGGTCCAGGCATGGCGGCCGGCGGCGTAGGAGCCGGCGCGGAACTGGCGGATCAGCACCACTTCGTCGCGCCGTGGATCGTAGGGCAGCACAGCGCCGGCCTGGCCGCGTTCGAAGACTTCGCGGCTGATGGTGCCGCTCTTGCCGCCCTGGTGCAGGCCATGACGGAGGAAGTAGCGCACGACCTTGAAGTAGCCTTCGAAGGCCACTTCGCTTCTGACCAGCTCTACCGTCTCGTTGCGCAAGCCCTGCGCGGCCGCGGGATCGACCATCGTGCTACTCCATTATGACTACGGCGCGCCGAAAGGGGCGCGCCGTAGCGATTGGCTCCGGAGGCAGGGATCGAACCTGCGACCCGGCGATTAACAGTCGCCTGCTCTACCGCTGAGCTACTCCGGAAAGGATTTGTGGTCGCGGCGGCGGTAGCGGCTTCCGCGAAGGCGCGGTGTTTTGGCAGAGGCCTTTGGCTCACGCAAGGGCGCGCTGCGTGGAGGCCTGGGCCGGAATCGAACCGGCATTGACGGATTTGCAGTCCGCTACATAGCCACTCTGCCACCAGGCCGGCGCAGGAAACGGCGCTGCTATAGCCACGCCGCCGAAAGCGGGTCAAGCAGCCCGCGACAGGGCAGCCTTTGACCCTATTGAGGGTGGCCGCCTATATACAGGCCACAAATTGCGGGTCCCCAAGTCGAGGCACTGTCGGGGCCCGCGAAGTTGGCGCCCGGAATCGGGGTAAGCGTCGGGGTGAGGGGCATGACGGATTTCGCGCTGGCGCGGCGCAACATGATCGACGGGCAGCTCAGGCCCAATCGCGTGACCAGCGCGCCGCTCCTGGCGGCGGTGGCCGAGCTGCCGCGCGAGCGCTTCCTTCCCGACAAGCTGAGTGCGATCGCCTATGCCGACGGCGATGTTCCGTTGGGCGGCGGACGCTACCTCATCGAGCCCATGGTGCTGGGGCGGCTGATCCAAAACCTGCAGCCGCAGACCGAAGAAAAGGCGCTGGTGGTGGCGAGTGGCCCGGGCTACGGCGCGGCCCTCCTGTCGCGGCTGGCCAAGACCGTCGTGGCGCTCGAATGCGAGCCGGCACTCGCCGGTCAGGCCGAGCAGACCGTCAAGAGCCTGGGCATCAACAATGTGCAGTTTGTCCTGGGCAAGCTCGAAGACGGGGCGCCGGCCGCCGCGCCCTACGATGTGATCCTGATCGAGGGCGCGGTGCGACAGCTGCCTCAGGCGATCCTCGACCAACTCGCCGAAGGCGGCCGGCTCGCCACCGTGACCCTGGCAGGCCAAGCCGGCCCAGGCGTGGCTCAACTCGTTGTGAAGCAGGGCGGGGTCGCCTCGGGGCGTCCGATCTTCGATGCCGGGACGCCGCCGCTGCCGGGTTTTGCCCCGCCGTCGCGCTTCACTTTT
This sequence comes from Reyranella sp., assembly GCA_051985755.1. GTDB lineage: Bacteria > Pseudomonadota > Alphaproteobacteria > Reyranellales > Reyranellaceae > Reyranella. Next base: position 1,920 of record JBPYDO010000192.1, read on the forward strand.
TGACGGCGCTCCCCGAAATGGCCGGCCGGCCGAGGGGCTATCATTGAGCGTCCGGCAGGTGATAGGCTCCGGCTCAGCCATGAAAGTAGTTCGATGCGTATCCGGTCCCGGCTGAGGCGGAGGACCTGCGCGGCCGCTGTCGCGTTTGCGGCCGGCCTGGCAGCCGCGGGCGATTGTTCGGCACAAAGCCTGATCGAAGCGCTGTCCTCGACCTACAACAGCAATCCCGATCTCCTGGCCGCCCGCGCCGTCCTGCGGCAGACCGACGAGGGTCTGAGCCAGGCCCTGGCCAACTGGAAGCCCAAGGTCTCGCTGTCGGTCGAGTACAACAAGATCGAGTTCGATGGCATCAGCCCGCCGGGCACGCCGTTCTTCACGCGGGCATTGAACGGACAGGTCACCCTCCTGCAGGTGACGCAGCCGTTGTTCCGTGGCGGCAAGACGGTGGCCGACACCAAGACGGCGCAGGCCAATATCCAGGCGCAGCGCGCCGCGATGGCGAACACCGAGCAGACGGTCCTGCTGAACTCGGTGCAGGCCTATGCCGACCTCGTGCAGGACACCGGCATCGTCGCGGTTCGCCAGAACAACGTGCGCGTGCTGGTCGAGCAGCTCGACGCGACGCGCCAGCGCTTCCGGGTCGGCGAGCTCACTATCACCGACGTGTCGCAGGCCGAGGCGCGGCTCGAGCAGGCCAAGGCCGATCTGGTCCAGGCGCAGGCGCAGGTGCGTATCGACGAAGCCGCCTTTCTTCATCAGATCGGCATGCGGCCGGGCAAGCTCGGCGACCTGCCGTTGATCGGCGCATTGCCGGCGTCCGAGGAAGAGTGCGTGGCGCTCGCCATGGATTCCAATCCGCTGTCGATCAGCGCCCAGCACCGCATCGTGGCGGCGAGCTACGGCGTGAACAGTGCCAACGCCGCGCTGCTGCCCCAGGTGAACTTGATCGGCTTCATCCAGAACATTCGGGACCAGCTGTTCCCCGGGGACCAGAACTACCAGTACGGCGTGCGCCTCCAGGCAACGGTGCCGATCTACCAGAATGGCAGCGAATGGTCGGCGGTCCGCCAGGCCAAGGAGCTGGTCGGCCAGCGCCGCGCCGAGCTCGACAGCGCCCGTCGCGCCGCGGCGGAAAACGTCATCCGCGCCTGGCGCAACCTCGATTCGGCGCGGTCGCGGACCATCTCCTTCGAGTCCCAGGCACGCGCCAACCAGGTCGCCCTGAACGGCGTTCGCGAGGAGGCCAATGTCGGCTCGCGCACCACCCTGGACGTGCTGAACGCCGAGCAGGAGCTGCTGAATTCGCAGGTCAACGTCCTGCAGGCGCGCCACGACACGCAGGTGAACTACTACGGCGTGCTGGCCGGGATCGGCCGCCTGACCGCCCGCAAGCTGGGATTGCCTGTCGAGTATTACGACGAAGAGAGGTACTATAAGGACGTTGGCTCACGCTGGATCGGCGATGGGAGCTCTTTTAGGAGCAGCAAATGAGCGACGCCAGAAGCGGGAATAACGACCCGTCGATGGACGACATCCTGGCTTCGATCCGCAAGATCATCTCCGACGATGAGGCACGTGCCCAGGTCGGCGGCGGATCGGCGGGATCGTCGTCGGCCGCGCCCAAGACCGGTGGCACCGACAACGTGACGCCGATCTCGGCGGCGGCCGCGGCCGTCGAGAGCCGCCTGGCCGACATCACCCGGCGCGACGATGTGCTGCTGCTCACCGATCTGGTCGAAGAGCCCAAGTCGCCGCCGCCTCGTCCGGCGTCCGTGCAACCGCCTGTCGCGACACCCGTTGTGGCTCGGGCCCCCGAGCCTGACCCTCCACCTCGCACCGATCCAGTGAGCGCCCCCGCCATGCCCCCATCCAATGAGTCCACTTCGTCCGCGGACCAGACCCTGGTCGGCGCCACCGTGGCCGGTGCCGCGAGCTCGGCCTTCGACCGTTTGAGCCAGGCGGTGCAGGACAGCGTGCCGCCGCCGTCCGCTTCCGATCCCGGCCCGACCATGTCGGGCGGCAAGACCCTGGAAGACGTCGTCAAGGAGATGCTGAAGCCGATGCTCAAGGAATGGCTCGACCGCAACCTGCCGCCGATGGTCGAACGGTTCGTCGAGCGGGAAATCGTCCGGCTGACCCGCCGCTGACCCGGGAAGCGCCCTCCGAAACCAACGCCACGGCGCCTCGGCCCGTGGCGTTTTTCTTTTGGTGCGTGTTTTTCGCTATAAGGCCCCGTAGATACTGAACCATGCTCGACAAGACCTACGACCCCAAGGAGATCGAAGCCCGCCGCTATCCCGAGTGGGAGCAGTCTGGCGCGTTCAAGGCGCACCCCGAGTCGAGCAAGCCCGGCTACTGCATCGTCATCCCGCCGCCCAACGTGACCGGCAGCCTGCATATGGGCCACGCGCTCGACAACACCCTGCAGGACATCCTGATCCGCTGGCGACGCATGAAGGGCGACGACGTGCTGTGGCAGCCCGGCACCGACCATGCCGGCATCGCGACGCAGATGGTCGTGGTGCGCAACCTCGAGCAGGAGGGCATCGGCCTTGCCGTCGAAGGCGCGAAGGCGGACGGCAACCGCAAGCTCCTCAATCGCGAGCAGTTCCTCGAGAAGGTCTGGGAATGGAAGGCCTTCTCGGGCGGCACGATCACGCGTCAGCTGCGCCGGCTGGGCGCCTCGTGCGACTGGAGCCGCGAGCGCTTCACCATGGACGAGGGCCTGAGCAAGGCCGTGCTCAAGGTGTTCGTCGACCTCTATCGGGCGGGCCTGATCTACAAGGACAACCGGCTGGTCAACTGGGACCCCAAGATGCTGACCGCGATCTCCGACCTCGAGGTCGAATCGCGCGAAGTCAGGGGCCAGCTCTGGTTCCTCAAATATCCGATCGAAGGCAGGGACCAGCACATCGTCGTGGCCACGACGCGGCCCGAGACGATGCTGGGCGACACCGCCGTGGCGGTCCATCCCGACGACGCCAAGTGGAAACATCTGATTGGCAAGCATGCCGTCCTGCCGCTGGTCGGCCGGCGCCTGCCGATCATCGGCGACGACTATTCCGACCCCGAGAAGGGCTCGGGCGCGGTCAAGATCACGCCGGCGCACGACTTCAACGACTTCGAGATCGGCCGTCGCCACAGGCTGGAGAGCATCAACATCTTCGACAAGTTCGCGCGGCTGAACGACAACGCGCCGGCACCTTACCGCGGCCTCGACCGCTTCGAGGCGCGCAAGAAGATCGTCGCCGATCTCGAAGCCCAGGGCCTGGTCGAGAAGGTCGAGCAGCACACCCATACCGTGCCCTACGGCGATCGCGGCGGCGTGCCGCTCGAGCCTTTCCTCACCGAGCAGTGGTATGCCGACGCCAAGAAGCTCGCCGAGGCGCCGATTGCGGCAGCGCGCGACGGCCGCGTGCGCTTCGTGCCCGAGCGCGGCCGCGACGATTTCTTCCGTTGGATGGAGAACATCCAGCCCTGGTGCATCTCGCGCCAGCTGTGGTGGGGCCATCAGATCCCGGCCTGGTACGGCCCCGACCGCAAGATCTTCGTAGCGCTTTCGGAGGGGGAGGCCAGGGCAGAGGCGCGCCGGCACTACGGCAAGGACACCGAGCTCGAGCGCGATCCCGACGTGCTCGACACCTGGTTCAGTTCGGCGCTGTGGCCGTTCTCCACGCTGGGCTGGCCGGACAGCACGCGCGAGCTCGCCAAGTACTACCCGACCGACACGCTGGTCACCGGCTGGGACATCCTGTTCTTCTGGGTCGCCCGCATGATGATGATGGGCATGCAGTTCATGCAGGACGTGCCGTTCCGCACCGTCTACCTGCACGGCCTGATCACCGACGAGAAGGGCCAGAAGATGTCGAAGTCCAAGGGCAACGCCATGGACCCGCTGGAGCTGATCGACAGGTACGGTGCCGATGCGCTGCGCTTCACCATGGCATCGCAGGCCGCCAACAACGCCGGACGGCTCAGGCTCTCGCCGGCGCGCGTCGAAGGTTCGCGCAACTTCGCCACCAAGTTCTGGAACGCCACGCGCTTTGCCGAGATGAACGGCGCGGCGCTGCCGGCGGACTTCGCACCGGCGTCCGCCAAGCTCACCGTCAACAAGTGGATGCTGGGCGAGCTTTCGCGGGCCAATGCCGCGATCGACACGGCGCTCGCCGAGTTCCGGCTGAACGACGCCGCCGCCACGCTCTACGAGTTCATCTGGGGCATCCTGTGCGACTGGTACGTCGAGTTCACCAAGCCGTCCCTGCAGGGCCCTGACGGTGCCGACAAGGACGAGACGCGCGCCGTCACGGCCTACGTCATCCGCGAGACCGCCAAGCTGCTGCATCCCGTGATGCCCTTCATCACCGAGGAGATCTGGGACAAGACCGGCCATCGCGCCCGGCATGGCGCGCTGATCGGCCAGCCCTGGCCGGCCGCCGGCGCGATCGATCCGGCCGCCGATGCCGAGATGAACTGGCTGGTGACGCTGATCTCCGACATCCGCTCGGCGCGCTCCGAGCTGAACGTGCCGGCGGGCGCCAGGCTCAAGCTCCTGGTGGTCGGTGCTGACGGCACGACGCAGCGGCGTCTGTCGACCCACTGCGGCGCGATCGAACGGCTCGCGCGCATCGAAGGAACGGAAAGCGCGGCCACTGCGCCCAAGGCCGCGCTGCAGATCGTGGTCGGCGAGGCGACCTATGCCCTGCCTGTGGGCGACGTCATCGACCTCAAGGCCGAGGGCGCGCGCCTGCAGAAGGAGATCAGGAAGCTCGGCGACGAAGTCGGCAAGATCGACGCCAAGCTCGGCAACGCCAACTTCATGGCCCGCGCGCCGGAAGAAGTGGTCGAGGAGCAGCGCGAGCGCCGCGCCCAGGCCGTAGCGACGCGCGCCCGGCTGAGCGTCGCCCTGGAGCGGCTGGGGACCTGAGGCCGTCCCGTTAAAATAACGGGAATTTAACGAGGGCGAAGCTCTCGATGCAGGACGAGGTGTGCTGGGGCCGCGCCACTCCAGTGGCGCGTTTTTTTCCACTCGACGTGTTGGTTGCCGAGGCGAAAGGCCCTCCGCTCCGCTTCGGGCCCCGCGCCACTGGAGTGGCGCGCCCCCAGCGCATCGCCGGGAAACTGAGGAACTACGGTTTTCACCGTTTAAAACGGACAACGCGGAGAGCAAGACCAAGGCGTTGATCGGCAACGATTCACGCGGAGCCCTAAACCGTCGAAGCGGTGACGCGAGAGGTGATGCGCTGGGAGCGCGCGACTCCAGTCGCGCTCATGGGGCTTTGAAGCGCCGAGAAGAGCGCCACTGGAGTGGCGCGCT
>JBPYDO010000193.1:0-3245 GCA_051985755.1 Reyranella sp.
GTATCACGGGCCTGCGCAAACCCGATCCGAAGGCGCTTCAGACGGCGGCGGATGCACTCGGCGTCAGTCCGGTCGAGTGCATCATGGTTGGTGACCGCATCGACATCGACATCGTGCCCGCCAAGGCTTTGGGCATGGCGGCGATCCTGTTTCGCAGCGGCCGCCATCGAAAGCAGCGGCCGCGTTCGGCGCAAGAGAAGCCCGACGTCGTCGTCACCGACGTGCGGGAGCTCGAGGCGGCGATCCTGTCCCTGTTGGGCGCGGCGTAGCTCGGACTCAGGCGGCCCGCTCGGTCGTGGGGTCGATGGTCTTGGAAATCTCCGTGATCTTGGTCGCCGGGAAGCCGCTGATCTCGGCGTGCTTGCGGATGATGGCCTCGTCCTTGGCGAGGTAGACGCAGAACGTCTTGTCGCCCGCAACATAGCTTTCGACCCACTGGATGTCGGGGCCGAGCTGGTGCAGCACTTGGTTGGACTTGCCAGCCGCCTGCCGCAGCTGCTCTCGCTCGAAGGTACCGACCTTCGGGATGTCGCGTTCGATCATGAATCGGCGCAGCGCCATGCCATCCTCCTTAGTTGAGCAGACAACAGTGTGGTCCGGGCGGGCGCGCCGGGCAACCCGCGGCACGCTCTCAGTGGTGGTGGCTCGCGCCGAATCGGTGGATGTGCAGCGGCGCCTTGGCGAGGCCCGGGCAGAAGGCGCCGACAACCTTCTCTAGCCGGTGATAGAGCTTCTTCGCCTGGCCGGTCAGCTCAGCACGGCGCGCCTGTGAAGCCGCCGCCTGCTTGGCGAGTTTTGGCAGATCGACTGTCAGAAGCTTGTGGTTCTCGACCACCATGCGGCCGCCGATCATGACCGAATGCACGCCCGAGCCGTCCTCGGCATGCACCAGCTGGTTCACCGGATCGTTGGTCGGGATCCAGTTGATGTGGTTCTGGTCGAGAAAGACGATGTCGGCCTTGTAGCCGGGTGCGATGCGGCCGATCTCCTTGTCCATGCCCAGCGCCCGCGCGCTGCCTTCTGTCGCCGCACGCAGCGCTTCCTCGGTGGTGAGCCAGCGCTCGAGGTCGGGACCCTGCACCTTGGAGGTGAAGGAGGCGAGCCGCATCGCCTCGTACATGTTGAGATTGTCCGAGCAGTTGGCGCCGTCGGTGCCGATCCCGAGGTTGATCCGGCGCACGAGCATGGCGCGCGCATCGGCGAGCCCGTTGCCCAGCCGCATGTTGGAGCCGGGATTGTGCGCCACTGACGCGCCGCGGTCGCCCAGCCGCTTCATGTCGTCGTCGTCGAGCCATACGCCGTGCGCCACCGTGAAGCGCTCGTTCACGAGGCCGAGCTCGTCCATGTGGCGCGCGAGCGAAGTGCCGTAGCGCTGGTAGCCCGCAATCACCTGCACCTTGGATTCGGCCACGTGGCTGTGCAGGCCGACGTCGTACTCCTTGGCGAGGTCGCGACAGGACACCAGGAATTCATCGCTGCAGTGGTGCGGAATGGTGGGCGCCACGGCGAGCCGCACCTTCTCGAACGGCCACTTGTTAAGGGCCTTCTTCATCTGCCGCGCCGTCGCCTTCCAGGGCGCGAGACGAAAGCTCTCGACCTCCTTCTGAAGCGTCGGCGGCAGGCGCGCCATCAGGCCGGGGATGGCCTCGAAGAACGTGATGTCGGCCACCATGGGTGCCAGCACCACACGCATGCCCACGTCCTCGTAGGCCTTGGCCATCGCCGACAGTCCCTCGACCGAAGGCAGCGGGAACTCCGCCGCGAGGTCGTAGGCCGCTGTGCAGCCCTTCAGCACCATCTCGGCGGCGCCGATCAGGGAGGAGAGATACTTGTCCTCGAGATTGCGGCCGGTGCCGACCCACTGGCTGCCGGTCAGCAGCAACTCCAGCGTCCAGCGATCGTTCAGTCCCTTGGCGAGATTGCCGTGACCGTGCGTGTGGGCGTTGACCAGCCCCGGCTGCAGCAGCCTGTTCCGGGCATCGATCACCGTCGCATCGGCCGGCGCCTTCAGGCCGGGCCGGCTAATCTCAGCGATGGTGTCGCCCTTGATCAGGATGTCGACCGGCACTGCCTTGCGGCCGGAGACGTCCACAAGCTTGCCGCCGCGGATGACGGTGTGATGAGGCCGTTTTGCCATGCGGGTACTGAACCCCAACTTCCTCCTCGACACCAGAGGCAGAGGCTGGCGGTGGCGCGACGCCTGAGCGATGATGTCGTATCCCGCGGCCACCCAGGGAAGGCGCCATGCAGCACAAGCTCATTTCCGGCGACAACCACATCGATCTCACCTATTGCCCGGCCGACCTCTGGTCGTCGCAGGCGCCGGCCAAGTGGAAGAAGAACGCGCCGCGCGTCGAGGAGCGCAACGACGGCCAGCATTGGTTCGTCGACGACAAGGACCGCGGCATGTGGAACGGCGTCGGCCCGGGCTTCCTGCCCTACACCAAGGGCTCGTTCGGCCACATCGATGAAATGAAGGAGTTGGGCTTCGTCTGGGATAGTTACCCCGGCGCCAAGCCTCGCCCGACCACGCCCGAGCTGCGCCTGGCCGATCTCGACCGCGACGGGCTCGAGAAGGAGATCATCTACGGCTGCCTGATGGTCAACGACCTGATCGATGACGCCGACCTGCGCGCCTGGACCAACGCCCGCTATAACGACTGGGCGGCCGACTTCGCCAAGCGCGCCGACTCCAGCCGGGTCTTTCCACTCGCCATCATTCCCAACACCGATCCCGCCACCGCCGCGGCCGAGGTGCGGCGCTGCGCCCGCATGGGTCTGAAGGGCGGCGACCTCGCCTTTAAGCGCATGAGCCTGCCGCTGTGGCACGGCGACTGGTTCCAGCTCTGGCAGGCCTCGGCCGAGTGCAAGTTCCCGATCTCTTTCCATTCGACCGGCTTCAAAGCGCTGCGTGCGCCGGACACGCCGGAGATGGAGAAGCAGTATATGACCCAGTACCGGCTGGTGCGCTCGGCGCTGTTCCAGCTCGACACCATGGAGGTACTGGTCTCGCTGCTGGCTTCGGGCGCCTGCGAGAAGTATCCCGATTTCAATTTCGTGCTGGGCGAATCGGGCGTCACCTGGCTGCCTTACGTGTTCGACCGCCTCGACACCGAGTACCACGACCGCGCCAGAAGCCTGGGCTTCAAGATGCGGCCCAGCGACTATTTCCGCCGGCAGGGCTACGTCACCTACCAGCAGGACAAGTACCTCGAGCCGATCGTGCCCTTGATCGGCGAGGACAA
>JBPYDO010000194.1:0-4715 GCA_051985755.1 Reyranella sp.
CGTCGATGAAGACGAGCTTGCTGCCGCCGTCGGTGGCGAGGTCCTCGACCAGCAGCACGCGCTTGCCGGGCTTGAGGTCGCCCTCGATCTGCGCCATGCGGCCGAAGCCCTTGGGCTGCTTGCGCACGTAGACCATCGGCTTCTTGGCGAGCGCCGCCAGGAACGCGGCGAAGGGAATACCCGCCGTCTCGCCGCCGGCCACGACGTCGATCTTGTTCCAGCCGATCTCCTTCTGAACGGCCTTGAGCGCGTGGCTCATGATCTTGGCGCGCGCCTCGGGATAGGAGATCAGCCGCCGGCAATCGATGTAGACCGGGCTCGCGCGGCCCGAGGTGAAGATGTACGGGTTGTCCGGCCGGCAGTGGATGGCCTCGATCTCGAGCAATAGGCGCGCCGTCTCGCGGGCTTGCGGCGTGCCCGTGGCCCTGGCCGAAATAGCCTTGCCATTCAACTTGCTAGCGACCGTTTTTAAGCCTGGCGCCGGAGCCGGCGCCGTGGCCTTCTTGGTCGTCGCCATGCTGCTTCCCCCGCCGCGCTTGCGACAATATGACAGGCGCGTGTTTAGCGTTCATCCACAGGACCGGCAAGGGCATGTCGGGCCCATTCGCGGGTGCGTAAAATGTTAGTTGTCTAAAAGGACTGACGGAATGAGCCGCAAATCCCCGCGCGAAGCCCGCATCGTCCGCCTGCTGATCGCCCGCCGGCGACTGATGATCTCGGTCGCCGCCGGCCTGATCCTGTTCGTCGCGTTGCCGGCGACGCTCAGGCTCACGACGCGCGGCCTGCTCGCCTGGGACCTGACGACCGCGATCTATGTCGTGGCGGGGCTGGTGATGATCGCGCGCTCCTCACTCGAGACCTGCCATGCGCGGGCTGCGCTGTACGACGAGGGCGCCGACTGGATCATCATGAGCCTGGTGGTGCTGAGCGCCGCCGCAAGCTTCGTGGCCGTGTTGTTCGAGACCGCTGCCGCCAAGACGGCGCCGGGCACGGCCTGGCTTCACCTCTCGATCATCGTCGCCACTGTCGTGCTGTCGTGGGTGTTCACGCATCTCATCTTCACGATGCACTACGCCAACATGTACTACCGGCCGGAGGATGCCGGTGAGCAGGGCGAGCCGCCGGGTGGGCTGCAGTTCCCCGGCCGGCGCGCCCCCGACTATCGCGACTTCCTCTACTATGCGTTCGTGATCGGCTGCGCGACACAGACTGCCGATGTGAACACCATATCGCCGGAGATGCGCCGCATGACCCTGATCCACGGCGTCGTCGCCTTCGCCTTCAACACCGCGATCGTGGCCCTGACGATCAACGTCGGCGCGAGCCTGCTCTCCTGACGGCGCTGGCCTACCCCTGGGCCTTCTGCTTCGCGTGGTGGCGGCTGACGGCGCCGCCGTCGTTGCGGTGGAGTTCCATGAAGATCGCCGAGGAGGCCATGGTCATGAGGCCGAGCACGATGAAGGCCTGGTGCACGCCATGGATCAGCGCCGTGGGATCGGAACGCAGGTCTGCCGGGACGAACAGGGCGGCGATCAGCGAGGCCGAGGCGACGCCGAAGCTGATCGACATCTGCTGGCCGCAGCTTGCGATGGTGCTGGCGCCGCTGGTCTGGGGCCCCGTCACGTCGGCATAGACCAGCGTGTTCATGGCCGTGTATTGCGTCGAGGTGAAGAAGCCCAGCACGAAGGCCTGCAGCACGATGCGCCAGGCCGGCGTGCCGACGTCGATGGTGGCGAACAGCGTGATCAAGAACCCGACGATCAGCGTGTTGCCGATCAGCACCGTGCGATAGCCGAGCCGCGCCAGGATCTTCGGCACGACCATCTTCAGGCCCATGGCGGCGATGGCCTGCGGCATCACCAGCAGGCCCGATTCGATTGGCGTGAAGCCGAGCCCGATCTGGTAGAGCAACGGGAACAGGAAGGGGATACCGCCCAAGCCCAGCCGGCTCAGGAAGCTGCCGGCGACGGCGGCACGGAAAGTGCGCAGGCGGAACAGGCCGAGCAGCAGCAGGGGATGGCGCGTGTGCGCCGCCTTCACGCCATAGCCCGCCAGCAGCGCAGCCGAGAGCACCAGCAGGAGCACGATCTCGAGGTCGGTCAGCCGATGCTCGCCGAACACCTCCAGCACGTAGGACAGGAGCGCCACGCCGGCGCCGAACAGGACGAGCCCGATCACATCGAGCGGATGGCGGTCGCTCTCGCGGTAGTCGGGGAGGAAGCGGTAGACCAGCCAGAGGCCCAGCACCCCGACCGGCAGGTTGACGAAGAACACGTAGCCCCAGTGCAGGTAGTGCACGATCACGCCGCCGATCAGAGGCCCGGTGATCGGGCCGATCGTGCTCGGGATGGCGACGAAGCTCATGGCGCGGATCAGCTCGGACTTGGGGAATGCGCGCACCATGGTCATGCGCCCGACCGGCACCATCATGGCGCCGCCGACACCCTGCAGGACGCGGCACGCGACCAGCATGGCGAGGTCGGTCGAGAGACCGCACAGCAGCGAGCCCAGCGAGAACAGGCCGATCGCGGCGGCGAAGACGCGGCGCGTGCCGAAGCGGTCGGCCATCCAGCCGCTGATCGGGATGAAGACCGCGAGGCTCAGCGTATAGCTCGCCAGCACCGACTTCATGTTGAGCGGCGTCACACCCATCGCATTGGCGATGGTCGGCACCGCCGTGTTCAGGATGGTGGTGTCGAGCGACTGCATGAAAAAGGCCACCGCGACCAGCCACGGCAGCAGGCGCTTGGTGAAGTCGCTGACTGCCGGAGCGGTGGTCGTGACGGCCATGGGCCAGTGGAGCGGGACGTCTCTAGCGGCGCGGGGCTCGCCTGAATGGCGATGCTAGGGGCGTTCGACGAAGCATTGTGCGGTGTCGACGAAGGTCTGGGCGCGCGGGCCGCGCAGGCTGATCGCCACCTGTTCGCCCGACGCCACCGGCAGGAGATTCGCCGTCGTGGTGTGCACGGTGCGGCCGCCATTGTGGAATTCGCAGCGCACGACGGGCGACTGGGTGACCGCGGAGTTGTTGGCGATATGGAGATCGAGCGTCCAGTAACCGCCGGCCCTCACGCGGAGCTTGATGTCGTTGGCGTCGACCAGGGGCACCGTCGGGCCGGCGCTGACCGGCACCCTGCCGATGCTCTCGGTCCGCACGTTGCGCTCGACCGAGCTCGACGAGACCACGGCCTGGCCGCTGGGGTCGAAGGCGCGGTCCTCGGGCGCCACCGGCTTGCCGTCCTCGCCGACATTTTCGGGCGTCCAGATCTTGCCGGACTTGGGATCGCGGAAACCCTGCTCGCCCGGCGCCTGGGCGATGACCGGACCGGCGGCCAGCAACCAGAGGCCGCCCAGACCGAGATACATCGCCACGAACAACACGCCGGCTGCCTTGCCTTTCATCGCCCCGCTCCTTCGCTTGCCCGCCTCATTCTACGCCGCCGTTGCCTGTCAGTGCAGCGCGGCGATTGTGTGGCGCTGGGGAAAGAGCGCCCACCTATTGGACGGCGCCGCCGGCCCAGGGCGACATGACCTCGTTCATGCCGGTGAGCTCGCCGGTCACCGGATCGCGCACGATGCAGGAGGGGTTGGCGAAGCCGAGCGGCACGATCTGGTTGGCGACCTCGACAATCGGCAGCTTGGCCGAAATCGCCTGCTTGACGGCGTCGGGCAGGTCGCGGTTGACGCGGATCGGGCCCACGCCCGACACGTCGATGCGCGGCTGATGGAAGGCGGTTTCGACGTCGAGGCCGCGGTCGATCAGCATCAGGGCGAGCTGGCTCACGGCCGGCACGATGCGCCGCCCGCCCGAGGCGCCGATGCAGAACCACGGCTTGCCGTCCTTCGCCACGACAACCGGGCAGATGTTGCACAAGGGACGCTTGCCGGGGGCGATCGAGTTCGGTCGGTTGGGCTCGGGATCGAACCACAGCATGCCGTTGTTCATGGTGATGCCCGTCCTGGGCAGCATCACGCTCGAACCGAACAGCGACATCAGGGTCTGTGTCAGTGCCACCATGTTGCCTTGCGCGTCGGCGGCGCAGAAATGCGTCGTGCAGGAGTCGGTGGGCTTCTCGCCCAGCGTCTTCAGCCGCTCCTCGTAGGCCTGATGCATGCTGAGCGCGATCGCGGTGTAGAAGGCGGGGTCGGGGATGCCGCCGCCCTTGGTGTGCTGGGCGGTGAGCCCGAGCGTGCGCTTCAAGGTGGGGCCGGCGGTCAGTCCGCCGGCAACGTTGATCGTGGCGCCGTGATGCTCGAAGGCGAGCGGCTCGACCAGGCGCGCCTGGTAGGCTTTGAGATCGTCGTAGGTGATCGCCGAACCGCCGGCCTGCAGGTCGGCAGCAATGTCGCGGGCAAGACTGCCTTCGTAGAATTCGCGCGGGCCGCCTGCGGCCAGCCGCTTCATGGTCTCAGCGAGATTGCCGAGCTTGAGGTAGCGCTTGGTACCCTGCCAGTCGTTCTTCGGCACGCGACCGGCGTCGGGCAGGTAGGCGGCCTTTGACGCGGGGAACATCGCGAGATGCTCAGCGCCGTTGGCGATCATCAGCTGCATGTACCAGTCGAGCTCCATGCCGCGCTCGGCGAGCGCGATGCCGGGCGCCAGCAGGTCCTTCCACGCCATGTTGCCGAAGCGCTCGCGCGCCTTGCCGAGGCCAGCGACCTGGCCAGGCACGGCGATCGAGTGGTAGCCGACTTCGTTCCTCTGCTCGAGGATG
>JBPYDO010000195.1:0-5082 GCA_051985755.1 Reyranella sp.
ACGCTTGGTGAAGGTCTCCTCGTACAGCTTGGCCTTGATGATCTCCTGGCGGTCGATCACGAAGATGATCGGCCGTGGCACGCCATAGGCGAGATTGAGCGGCGGATACTGCGGGTCGCGCAGCTTGTAGCGATCGATGACCTCGGATTTGGGATCGGACAAGAGCGTGTAGGTGATCGACCGCTTGGCGGTGAAGGAGGCGAGAAGGTCAGGCCGCTCATAGCACAGGCCGGCGAGGTGATAGCCGCGCTTCTCGATATCGGCATTTCCTCTTTGCAGCTGGACCAGCTGCCTTTGGCAGAAGGGTCACCAGACAGTGGAGCGGAAGAAGAACAGCACGACTCCCTTGTCGCCCATCAGGGAGGCGAAGGACCGCGGCTTGCCGGTTTGATCGAGCGGCGTGCCGATGTCGGGCGCCTTGGTCCCGACCGGCGGACCGAGATCCTCGGCGGCGGCCGGTTGAGCCAGCACGCCGAAGGCCAGAAGAGCCGCAGCAATTGCCTTGAGCATGGCGCTACCTCGCCTCACTTCAATGGATTTGTCGCGAACCAATCATAATTCTGAAGCAGGTGCTACAGAACCAGCCTCAATAATCGTTTACCTGGCCTGCCGGTCGCCGCGATGCTATCGGCGTCGGAGGATCGATACCAGGGAGGAAGTCTCGTGAACCGTGCGCAAATCGTCGCCCTGTCCTCGATGCCGGCGGCCAGCCCCAGCTATCCGCTGCCGCCCTTCCGCTTCGTCGATCGCGAGTACATGGTCGTGGTCTACGAGAGCGACCCCGACGCGATCCGTGCCGCGCTGCCCGAGCCCCTGGTGCCCGATGCCTCGCATCAGGTCTTCTACGAATTCATCCGCATGCCCGATTCGTCCGGCTTCGGCGACTACACCGAATCGGGCATCGCCATTCCCTGTCACTACGAGGGCCAGGCGGCCAACTTCGTGGCGCAGATGTATCTCGACGACGATCCGCCGATTGCCGGCGGCCGCGAGATCTGGGGCTTTCCCAAGAAGGCCGCCGAACCCAAGCTCGAGCTGGTCAGGGACACGCTCACTGGCACGCTCGACTATGCCGGCCAGCGCGTCGCTACCGGCACCATGACCTACAAGCACGAGAACCTGTCGCGCCATCCGGCCAAGACCGCGGCGTCTCTCAGGAAATTGCAGTGCTTGCTGAAGATCATCCCGGACGTCGACGGCAAGGCCAAGATCGCCCAACTGGTCGGCGTTCAACTTACCGAGATCACGGTCAAGGGCTCGTGGGCGGGGCCCGCGCGCCTGCATCTGGTGCCGCACGCCAACGCCCCGGTGGCCGATCTGCCGGTGCTGAAAGTGCTGGGCGGCCGGCATTTCATCGCCGACCTCACCCTGCCGGCCGGCCAGGTGCTGCTCGACTACATGAAATAAGTCCGAATCACGTTTGCGCGCGCTGCCTAGGATTGGCCGCGCCGCTTCGATAGATTGGGTCGTCATGGCCGCCGACATCACCGTTCGGGCTGGAAGCCTCGGCCGCATCCGCCGTCTGCCGACGTTCGGGCTGTCGTGGCGCATCCTGGGACTGGTCGTGGCCGGCGTGATGATCTCCGAGGTGCTGCTGTTCCTGCCCTCGATCGCCCGCTTCCGCATGGTCTATCTCGAGCAGCTGATCGAAAGCGGCACGCTGGCCGCCCTGGCGCTCGATGCCACACCCGACAACATGGTGACCGAAGAGGTGAAGCGCGCGCTCCTGAACAATGCGCGCGTCGATGCCGTGGTGCTGGTCGAGCCCAACAAGCCCAAGAAGGCGCTGCTCAACATCCCGCCGCGGCCCGACATGCCGTCCTTCAACCTCATGGAGCGCGGCGCGCTCGGCCTGATCTGGGATGCGCTGGCCGCCATGACGCGCGACGGCTCCTACTACGCGCGGGTCGGCGGCGAATCGATGCGCCTGCCGCACGCCATGGTGTGGATCGTGGTCGACGAGCTGCCGATGCGCATCGCCATGTACGGCTATGCCGGCCGCATGCTGGTGCTGTCGCTGATCGTCGCCGTCTTTACCGCCTCGCTGCTCTATCTCGCGCTACGCTGGCTGGTGATCCGCCCGTTGCAGAAGCTCTCGGCGGACATGGTGGCCTTCCGCCAGGCGCCCGAGGAGCCGCCCGGCCGCGAGCGCGAGCGGCCGGCCGAGGGCCGCGACGACGAGATCGGCGTGGTCGACCGCGAGTTCCAGAACCTGCAGCGCGAGATCCGCACCTCGCTGCGCCAGAAGTCGCGCCTGGCCGAAGTCGGTGCCGCCTCGAACAAGATCAACCACGACCTGCGCAACATGCTGTCGACGGCGCGGCTCCTCTCGGACCGCCTGGCGCGCAGCGACGATGAGCGCACGCGCAAGTTCGCGCCGATGATCCTCGGCACCATCGACCGCGCCACGCGGCTCGCCAGCGAGGCGATCGAGTATGTCGGCGACCGGCCGACGCCGCACCTCGCCAGCTTCGAGCTCGCCGACCTGGTGGCCGAGGTCGGCGTGGCGCTGCAGGAGCAGGGCGAGGACCAGAATCCCAACACCTTGCGCAACTGGCGCAACACGGTGGCGCCCGACCTGCATCTCAGCGCCGACCGCGACCTGCTCTACCGCGTGTTCGTCAATCTCGGCCGCAACGCCTTCGACGCCGGCGCCAGCACGGTGACGGTGCGCGCCGAGCACAAGGGGCCGGAACTCACGGTCGACGTCTGCGACAACGGCCAGGGCGTGCCGCCCGAGGTCGCCCAGCAGCTGTTCCGGCCGTTCACCAAGGGCGTGCGGGCCGGCGGCGCCGGGCTGGGCCTCGCCATCGCCCGCGACCTGGTGCGCGTGCACGGCGGCGACATCGCCATGGCCGAGACCGGCCCGTTCGGCACCACCTTCCGCTTCACCCTGCCGCTCGACGACGGTTAGTTACTCCGTCGTCTTCAGCTTTTGGCAGAATTGGCGGATGCGCTGGGCGTTGGCGCCGAGATCGGTGCTGCCGGCGCGGCTCTTGGATCGGATGTCGACGCGGCTGCCATCGCCATCGGCGCGGATGCGTACCACGATGTCGTCCTTGAGCCCGAACCAGCTGTCCTCGGCGACCGCTTCGATGCGCCCGTCGCCCGGCGCGCGCGCCACCACGTCCCAGCCCATCGCCATCGCCACCTGGTCGACCTTCTTGAAGGCCTCGGCCGGCGGCACGGCGAGCGTCATCGGCTTGATGTCGGGATAGGCGGCGTGCTGCTGCTCGGCCGCGCTCTCGCCGGGATACTTGGCCGAGGTGAGCGCGCCCTGGCGCATCTTCGCCGTGACGACCAGCGGCGGCGGATTGCTGGTGTCGGTGCTGATGTCGGTGATCGGCGGCACTTCGCGGGCGCGCAGGAACAGGCTAGCCGGCAGCCACGCCGCCGCCGCGCCGATCACCAGCGCCATCACCGCCGAGAGGAAGCCGCGCCGCCGCTCGCCCGGCCGGGTCGGCACGATGGTGGCGAGGCCGAGCGCCACCGCCGCCGCCGCCAGGTAGAAGCCGTAGCGCAGCAGGATCAGCACCATGGCGAAGTCGAGGTTGAGATAGCGGTAAAGCGGGGCCGCCGCCGCGACGACCAACGCCGCCGCGCACGCCATATAGAAGGCAAGCCGCGCGAGGCGGTGGCTCACCGGATTGGTCCGTCGAAACAGCATGCCGTCCTCGCTGTCACGTTATGGTAACCGTGGCCGATGTCTTTCGTCGACAGGGACCACAACCGCGAAGCTCTGTCGCGCCATCGACGCGCCATGGCGGCGGGCCTGGGCGCCATCGCGCTGTGGGGCGCGCTGGCGCTGCTCACCGTCGTTGCGGGACCAGTGCCGCCCTTCCAGATGGTTGCCATGACGTTCGCCGTGGGTGCGGCGATCGGCATCGCCCGTGCGCGGAGACGCGGCCTCGGCTTGCCCGATCTGCTCGCATGGCCGCGCCGGGTCTGGCTGCTCGGTGTGGGAGGTTTGTTCGGTTACCACGCACTTTATTTCGCCGCTCTGCAACTTGCGCCGCCAGCCGAAGCCAATCTCGTGAACTATCTGTGGCCGCTCTTGATCGTGCTGCTCTCGGCGCCGCTCGCCGGCGAGCGGCTGGGCTGGCCGCATCTTGCCGGCGTGCTGCTCGGGCTCGGCGGCGTCGTGCTGCTGGCGCTGTCGCGCGGCGCCCACTTCGCCGGCCAATATGCGCTGGGCTACGCGCTGGCGCTCGGCTGCGCCTTCGCCTGGTCGCTCTATTCGGTGCTGTCGCGGCGCTTCGGCGAGACGCCGACCGACGCCATCGCCTCGTTCTGCGCCGCCGCCTCGCTGCTGTCGCTGGTCTGCCATCTCCTGTTCGAGCAAACCGCGTGGCCGACGAGCACGACCGCCTGGCTCGCCGTGCTGGCGCTGGGCTTGGGCCCGACCGGCACCGCCTTCTATCTCTGGGACCATGCCGTGAAGAAGGGCGACATCCGCGCCCTTGGCGCCCTCAGCTACGCCACGCCCATTCTCTCGACCGTGCTTCTGATCCTGGGCGGCCGCGCCCAGGCGACGAGCGCGCTCCTGCTGGCGGCGCTGCTGGTCACCGCGGGCGCGTTTCTGGCATCACGCGAACTCTGGAAGAAGTAGCCGGTGTTCGCGCGCGCTACTTCGGCTCCCAGCCGGGCGGGGCCATCTCGAAGCCTTGCCATTGGAAGGCGGGTGCCACGGTGCAGCCGACCAGGGTCCAGTGGCCGAGCGCGCGGGCGGCCTGCCACACGCCGCGCGGCACCACGGCTTGCGGCTGCTCGCCCAACCTGAAATCGCTGCCGAGCCTCAGATGGCGCACGCGCTTGCCGTCGTCGCTCAGCGACAGTTCCAGGGCTGCGCCGGCATAGTGGTGCCAGAGCTCGTCGGCATCGACCTTGTGCCAGTGCGAGCGCTCTCCCGCTTTCAGCAGGAAGTAGATCGCCGTGCTGGCGCCGCGTGGCTGCCCATTGGATCCGGGGGGCGCGGATCCAGGGGGCGCGTGGAACACCTGCCGGTAGTGGCCGCCCTCGGGATGCGGTTCGAGGCCGAGATGGGCGATGATTTCGTCGGCGGTCATCACGCCGGCGGCGGCA
>JBPYDO010000196.1:0-4536 GCA_051985755.1 Reyranella sp.
GCTGCCGATCGCGGAGGATCGCGCCTTCGTCACCTCGCTGATGGGTCCGGCGGTGATCGAGCCCGGCAAGTTCGCCAACTGGATCGCGCCGCCGGCGCGCGGCATCAACAACCAGCCGATGGACTTCCAGTACGTGCGGTTCGCCTAGAGCGGCATCAGGGCATGCGCGGCATCGGCGACACTGGGGTAAGTCGGGTCGGGACCACCCGGCGCGATCTGCAGGCCGCGCTCGATGTCGCGCTTGACGCGATCGCGCAGGTTGCCGAACGCCAACTGGATGCCGCGCCGACGCAGCTCGTCGTCGAGCTCGACCAGCATCTCGCAGGCCATCAGGTCGACGTCGTGGATGGCGCCACAATCGACCACGATCGCCTGCACCGGCACCGGCGCCGGCGCCGCCGCGACCAATGCCTCGACGCGCTCGCGGAAGAGGCTGGCATTGGCAAAGAAGAGCGGCGCCGAGAAGCGATAGACCAGCAGCCCGGGCAGCGGCTCGGCGTCCGGCCGATGCGCGGGATCGTGCCAGCTGCCGCCCGGCGTGCGGCCGAGCACGGCATCGGGCGGAAAGGCGAAGGCGCGGAGCAGCAGCACCAGCGAGAAGACGACGCCGATCAGGATACCTTCCATAACGCCCAGCACGAGCACGCCGGCCAACGTCACCAGCGCCCCCGCGAGGTCGACGCTGCGGAAGCGCCAGAGCCGAGCGAACTCGCCGAAGTCGCACAAGCCCCACGCCGCGGCCATCAGCACGCCGCCCAGCGCCGCGGTCGGCAGATAGTAAAGGAGGCCGGCGAGCCACAGCATGACGGCGGCGATCACCAGCGCGGCAATGACCGACGTCACCTGCGTGCGCGCGCCAGCCGCCTCGGCGACGGCGGTGCGCGAATCGCTGGCACTGATCGGCAGCCCGTGGCTCAGCCCCGATGCGAGATTGGCGACGCCCAGTCCGATCAATTCCTGGTTGGCGTCGATCCGCTCGCGGTTGCGCGCGGCGAAGGCGCGCGCCGCGATCATGGTGTCGGAAAACGACAGGAGCGCCGTCACCAGCGCGATCGGCAGCAACAGCTCGAAGTCGGAGAGCGACACGGTGGGCAGCGACAGGCCAGGCAGGCCGGTCGGGATGGCCCCGATCACCGCGACACCCAGGCGATCGAGCCCGAAGAATGGGACCGCCAGCGCCGACGCCACCAGCGCCACGACCGCGCCCGGGATGCGCGGCGCCAAGCGGCGACACAGCAGGATGACGGCGAAACACGCCGCGCCGATGGCGAACGCCCACCGGTTGGTGTCGGCAAGGCGATGCACGATATTCGCGAATTGCTCGAGCGTTGTCTCGCCGCCCGACTTGACGCCCAGCACCTTGGGCAATTGCGCCGCCACGATCACCAGGGCGAGCCCATGCATGAAGCCGACGATCACCGGCTTGGACAGGAAGTTGGCGATGAAGCCCAGCCGCAGGGCGCCGGCCAGCAGGCAGAAGCCGCCGACCATGACGCAGAGAATGGCCGCCAGCAGGGCAAGCCGGCCGGAATCTCCCGACGCCAGCGGCGCCACCACAGCGGCGACGATGGCTGCCATCGCCGAGTCAGGCCCGACCACGACGCGCCGCGAGCTGCCGAACAGGGCGTAGGCGAGCAACGGCAGCATGCTGCCGTAGAGACCCGCGAACGGCAGGCCGGCCAGCTCTCCGTAAGCCAGCCCGACCGGCACCATCACCGCGCCCAAGGTCAGGCCGGCCGCGAGATCGTGCGGCAGGAACGACGCCTTGTAGCTCCTGAGCATCGCCAGGCCGGGCACCCAGCGCGCGCTATCCATGCCTTCTCCCCCGCCCTTCCCGCGTCACGTTTCGCTGATATGACACGCGTCAGCGGCGTGCGCTACACGAGCTCTACCTAAGCAGGCACTCTCATGGCTCTTCCAACCGGCATTTCCTTTGGCCCCGACAACAAGGTCCGTCTGCCCGAGCGCTTCAACGTGGCGGTGCCGTTCGTCGACCGGCATGTCGGCGAAGGACGCGGCGCCAAAGCCGCAATCCACACCGCGCAGGAGACCGTGACCTATGCCGAGCTGGCCGAGCGCGTGAACCGCGGCGGCCATGCGCTGCTGGCCCAGGGCCTCAAGCCCGGCGACCGCGTCCTGATGGTCGTGAAGGACTGCCCGGCGTTCTTCTATCTCTTCTGGGGTGCCATCAATGCGGGCATCGTGCCGATCCCGCTCAACACCATGCTGCGCGCGGCCGACTACGCCTACATCATCGAGGACTCCGGCTGCCGGTTGGTCGTCTATTCGAGCGAATTCGCGGCCGAAGTCGAGGCCGGGCTGAAGCAGCTGGGCGACAAGCAACCCAAGATCATGACCGGCGACGCCTTCCTTGCCGAACTCGCCAAGGCCGCGACGACACTCGAGGCGCGCCTCGCCGCGCCGACCGACGACTGCTTCTGGCTCTATTCCTCCGGCTCGACCGGCCGGCCGAAGGGCGCGGTGCATACGCAGCGCGCCATGGTGGTGACCAGCGAGCTCTACGGCGTGCAGGCGCTCGGCGTCCGCGAAGACGACGTGGGCTACTCCGTCGGCAAGCTCTACTTCGCCTATGGCCTCGGCAATGCCATGACCTTCCCGTTGTGGACCGGCAGCACCGCCGTACTGGACGAGCGCCGGCCGACGCCGGAGGCGGTGTTCGAGACCATCGAGAAGCTGCGGCCGACGCTCTACTACAGCGCGCCCACGATGTATGCGGCACAGCTCGCGGTGTTCGACGCCAAGCCGCGCAATGTCTCGAGCCTGCGCGCCTGCGTCTCGGCCGCCGAGGCGCTGCCGGGCGAGATCTTCCGCCGCTGGAAGGACAAGACCGGCACGTTGATCCTGGACGGCATCGGCTCGACCGAATGCCTGCATATCTTCATCGGCAATACGCTTGGCGACTACCGGCCCGGCACGTCGGGCAAGCCGACGCCGGGCTACGACGTCAAGATCGTCGACGAGAACGGCAAGCCGGTGGCCAAGGGCGAGAGCGGGCGCTTGTGGATCCGCTCGGAGTCGGCCGCCAAATACTACTGGAACAAGCCGGAGAAGACCGCCGAGACCATGGTCGATGGCTGGCTCAATACCGGCGACACCTATCGCCAGGACGAGGACGGCTATTTCATCTATGACGGCCGCAGCGACGACATGCTGAAGGTGGGCGGCATCTGGTGCTCGCCGGTCGAGGTCGAGAACTGCCTGATCGGCCACCCCGCCGTGCTCGAGGCAGCCGTGGTCGGCCACGGCGACGAGAACCAGCTGATCAAGCCCAAGGCCTTCGTCGTGCTGAAGCAGGCGGGTGAAGGCAACGCTACCCTTACCGACGAGCTTATGGCGCTCTGCAAGAAGACGCTGGCGCCCTACAAATACCCGCGCTGGGTCGAGTACGTGAGCGAACTGCCCAAGACCGCGACCGGCAAAATCCAGCGCTACAAATTAAGAGGATAGTGTCATCCCGAGCGCAGCGAGGGATCTTTGATTGGCGAAGGATCCCTCACTTCGTTCGGGATGACACTGGAGAGCTTTTCCGCTTCTAATAGGTCAATTAGAACAGGGAGAGGGGGTCATGACAGGCAAATTGTTTGCGACCGCGACAATCGCGGCGCTGGTGTTCGCTCTGCAACCGGCGTCGGCGCAGCAGAGCGTCAAGATCGGCTTCATCAGCACCTTCTCAGGTCCGCAGGCGGCGATCGGCGAGGACATGCGGCGCTCGGTCGAGCTCGCCAAGGAGCACCTCGGCGGCAAGATGGCCGGCAAACCCATCGAGATCATCTACGAGGACGACCAGTTCAAGCCCGACGTCGGCAAGCAGAAGTCGGAGAAGCTGGTGCAGCAGGACAAGGTCAACTTCGTGTCGGGCTACATTTGGTCCAACGTGCTGCTCGCCTCGCTCGCCACCGTGGTCGACGAGGGCGACACGATCCTGGTCGGCTCCAATGCCGGGCCCTCGCAGATCGCCGGCGAAAAGTGCAACAAGAACTTCTTCTCGACTTCGTGGCAGAACGACCAGACGCCGATGGCGATGGGCGAGTACCTCAACAGCAAGGGCGTGAAGAGCCTCTACCTGATGGGTCCCAACTATGCCGCCGGCAAGGACATGCTGGCGGGCGTGCAGCGCACCTACAAGGGCAAGATCGCGGGCGTCGACTTCACCAAGTGGCCCGACCAGCTCGACTTCTCGGCCGAGCTCGCGAAGATCGCCCAGGTGAAGCCCGAGGGCATCTTCATCTTCTATCCCGGCGCGCACGGCGTGCAGTTCCTGAAGCAGTACGTGCAGGCCGGCCTCAACAAGACGATTCCGCTCTACCAGGTGTTCTCGATCGACGCGATCACGCTGCCGCAGCAGGGCGAGATGGCGCTGGGCACGCTCGGCGCGCAGGAATGGGTCAACGACCTGCCGAACGAGCAGAACAAGCGCTACGTCGCCGACTTCAAGAAAAAGTACAAGGTCTACCCGTCCTACTACGGCGCGCAGAGCTACGACGCGATCATGCTGATCGCCTCGGCCGCCGAGGC
>JBPYDO010000197.1:0-13305 GCA_051985755.1 Reyranella sp.
GAGGTCGAGGAAGCCTTTCCCTCCTGAACGGACAACATCATGCCCAAGCTTGCCGCCAATCTCTCCTGGATCTATCAGGAAGTGCCCTTCCTGCAGCGCTTCGGCGCCGCAGCGCAGCACGGCTTCAAGGCTGTCGAGGCCCTGTTCCCCTATGAAGCGCCGGCGCGCGACATCGCGGCCGAGCTCAAGAAGCACCGGCTGACGCAGGCCCTGTTCAACCTGCCGGCCGGCGATGCGAGCAAGGGCGAGCGCGGCTTCGCCGCCCTGCCCGGCCGCGAAGCCGACTTCGCGGCGGCCCTCGACAAGGCGCTCGACTACGCGCAGATCCTGGAATGCCGCACACTCCATGTGATGTCCGGCATGATCGCGCCGGGCGCCGATACGGCGGCCATGCACCGCACCTTCGTCGCCAACCTCAAGAAGGCCTGCGACCGCACCGCCAAGAGCGGGCTCACGCTGGTGCTGGAGCCGATCAATCATCGCGACATTCCGGGCTACTTCACCAACACCACGAGCCAGGTCGAGAAGATCATGGCCGAGGTCGGCGCGCCCCATCTGCGCCTGCAGCTCGACCTCTATCACCTGCAGGTGACGGAGGGCGACCTGCAGAAGCGCACCGAACGGCTGTTCCCGATCACCGCCCATGTGCAGATCGCCGGCAACCCCGACCGCAACGAGCCCGACATCGGCGAGGCCAATCACCTCTATCTCCTCGATGTGCTCGACCGCCTGGGTGACCAGGGCCATGTCGGCCTGGAATACAAGCCCAAAACCACGACCGCGGCTGGCCTCGGCTGGGCGGCGAAGTACGGCATCAAGGCCTAGCTCATGACCGACAAGAACACTCCGGTCGTCGCCTTCATCGGCCTGGGCTCGATGGGGCTGGGCATGGCGAAGAACCTCCTGAAGCACGGCCACAAGGTGATCGGCGTCGATCCCAGCGGGCCGGCGCGCGACGCCTTCAAAGCGGCGGGCGGCGGCATCGCCGCCACGCCGGCCGAGGCGGCGGCGGGCGCCGACGTCGTGGCGATCGCGGTGGTGAATGCGCCGCAGGTCGAGACCGTGCTGTTCGGCGAAGGCGGCGCGGCCAGCACTTTGCGCAAGGGCGGCGTGGTCATGCAGAGCGCCACCGTACCGGCCACCTTCGCTCGCACGCTCGGCGAGCGGCTTGCCCGGTCCGGACATATCCTGCTCGACGCGCCGATGTCCGGCGGCCGTGCCCGCGCCGAATCGGGCGAGCTCACCTTCATGGCCTCGGGCAGCGCCGCGGCCTTCGCCGCGACCGAGAGCATTCTTTCCGCGACGTCTGCCAAGGTGTTTCGCCTGGGCGACGCGCCCGGCATCGGCTCGCTGGTCAAGACGGTGAATCAGCTGCTGGCCGGCGTGCATATCGCGGCGGCGGCCGAGGCCATGGCGCTCGCCGCCAAGGCCGGCGCCGACACGCGCGCCGTGTTCGACGTGATCTCGGCCAGCGCCGGCAATTCGTGGATGTTCGGCAATCGGGTGCCGCACATGCTGGACGGCGACTTCACGCCGGCCTCGGCCACCGAGATCTTCGTCAAGGATCTCGGGCTGGTGCTGAACACCGGGCATGAGCTCCGGTTGCCGCTACCCTTGGCCGCAGCCGCGCATCAGCTCTTCCTCGCTGCCGCGGGCGCCGGCTGGGGCAAGCTCGACGACGCTTCGATCGTCAAGGTCTACGAGCAGGCCGGAGACTTCAAAGTGTCGTCGCCCCGGCGTTAGAGTGCCGGGCATGCGTCGCGAGCGTTTCACCAAGATCGTGGCCACCCTCGGCCCGGCGTCGTCGACCCCCGAGCGCTTGCGTGCCCTGTTCGAGGCCGGTGCCGACGTCTTCCGCCTGAACTTTAGCCACGGCACGCACGACGACCATCGCCAGCGCGTCGAGCTGCTGCGCGCGCTGGAGAAGCAGTACGAGCATCCGATCGCGATCCTGATGGACCTGCAGGGCCCCAAGCTCCGCCTCGGCATGATGGCCAAGGGGCCGCTCGAACTGAAGAAGGGTCACAAGCTGCGCCTCGACATGGATCCGGCGCCCGGCTCGGCCAAGCGCGTGCCGCTGCCCCATCCCGAGATCTTCCAGGCGGCGCGGGCCGACGGCGTGCTGCTGATCGACGACGGCAAGGTGCGGCTGCGCATCACCAGCCATAGCGAGACCGCGATCGACACGGTGGTCGAGGTGGCGGGCCCGATCAGCGACCGCAAGGGAGTGAACCTGCCCAACCTCGTGGTGCCGTTGTCGCCGATGACGCCCAAGGACCAGCGGGACCTCGACTATGGCCTGTCGCTCGGCGTCGACTGGGTGGCGCTCTCCTTCGTGCAGCGTGCGCACGACATCGCCGACCTGAAGAAGCTGGTGGCCGGCCGCGCCGCCGTCATGGCCAAGCTCGAGAAGCCGGCGGCGATCGAGCATCTCGAGGAGATCATCGAGCAGAGCGACGGCATCATGGTGGCGCGCGGCGACCTCGGCGTGGAGATGCCGCCCGAGGTCGTGCCGCCCCTGCAGAAGCGCATCCTGGCCGCCTGCCGGGTCGCCGGACGGCCGGCCATCGTGGCGACGCAGATGCTCGATTCGATGGTCCATTCGCCGACCCCGACCCGCGCCGAGGCCTCGGACGTGGCGACCGCGGTCTATGACGGCGCCGATGCGGTCATGCTGTCGGCCGAATCCGCCTCCGGCGACTATCCGGTCGAGGCGGTCACCATCATGGATCGCATCCTGAAGAGCGTCGAAGCCGATCCGCTCTATCGCGGGCTGATGGATGCGAGCCGCCGCGAGCCCGAAGCCACCACGGCCGACGCGATCAGCGCTGCCGCCCGGCAGTGCGCCCACACGCTGGGGGCGGCCGCGATCGTCACCTACACCAACACCGGCTCGACCACGCTCAGGGCGGCGCGTGAGCGGCCGGACGTGCGCATCCTCTGCCTCACCCCCAACCTCAACACGGCCCGCCGGCTCACGCTTGCATGGGGCGTGCATCCGGTGCACGGCGAGGACGCGCATAGTTTCGGCGACATGGTGCGGCGGGCGGCCCGCGTGGCACGCCATGAGAAGCTTGCCAAAGCCGGTGACCGATTGGTGATCACCGCCGGCGTGCCCTTCGGCACCCCGGGCGCCACCAACGTGATTCGGATCGCCTACGTCTAGCTTGAAAAAAATCGGGGATGGGCCGCAACCCTTCGCCGTAAGACTTTTCAGAAGCAAACGTGAGGCGATCGTGGCCAGCCAGTACAACCACTCCTCTGTAAGCTCGGCGAAAGCCGCCTACCGTCCCCGGCGTGCGGCCCTCTACTGGGTCGACTATCTGGTGATCGGCGCCACCATCCTCACGTTCCTCGCTGTCCTTGCCACCAACAATCCGCACACCGCGCGCGCCCAGCCCCGGGTCAACTTGATCAACGCCTCGGAGCTGCCCGTCCAGGTGAGCCAGCTGCCCACGGATGCCGGGCTGATTAAGGCAAGAATTGGGCTGGCGATGGGCGGGATTTGACCGGCACCCGCCGGAATTGCTGAAGTGCTCTAGCCCTTCGGCCGCTTGTCGATCACCCGGCGGGCCTTGCCCATCGACCGTTCGACGGCGCCGGGCGCCACGATCTCGATCTCGGCCGACAGCCCGCACATTCCCTTGAGTCGCCGCACGAGTTCTTCGCTCGAACTGGCGGCGGCCGCGCTGCCTAGTCCCGCCCGCCCTTCGACCCGGACCTTCAGCTCGTCCAGCGCGCCGGTGCGCGTGAGCTCGATCACGTAGTGGCCGCTCAGCGCCGGATCGCGCAGGATCTGCTCCTCGACCTGGCTCGGGAACAAGTTGACGCCGCGCACGATCAGCATGTCGTCGCTGCGGCCGGTGATCTTGGCCATGCGCCGCATCGCCGACACCGAGCCCGCTGAGAGGCGCGTGAGGTCGCGCGTGCGGTAACGGATCACCGGCATCGCTTCCTTGGTGAGCGAGGTGAGGACCAGCTCGCCCGCCTCGCCGTCGGCCATGGGCGCGCCGGTCGCCGGATCGACGATCTCGGGAAAGAAGTGGTCCTCCCAGATGGCGGGCCCGTCCTTGCTCTCGACGAACTCGCAGGCCACGCCGGGGCCCATGACCTCGCTCAGGCCATAGAGATCGACGGCGTCGATATCCATTCGCCGCTCGATCTCGCTGCGCATGCCCTCGGTCCAGGGTTCGGCGCCGAAGAAGCCCAGCCGCAAGGACGTGCTCTGCGAATCGATGCCCAGCCGATCGAACTCATCGGCGATCGCCATCATGTAGGACGGCGTCATAGCCACGACATCGGCGCCGAGCTCGCGGATCAGCTGGACCTGGCGCTCGCCGAAACCGCCCGACATCGGCACCACCGTGCAGCCGAGCCGCTCGCCGCCGTAGTGGAAGCCAAGGCCGCCGGTGAACAGCCCATAGCCAAAGGCGTTGTGCAGGATGTCGCCCGGCCGCGCCCCGCCGGCATAGAGCGAGCGCGCCATCAGCTCGGACCAGGTCGCGATGTCGCGCGCCGAGTAGCCGACCACCGTCGGCCGGCCGGTCGTGCCGCTCGAGGCGTGGATGCGCACGCACTTCTCGCGCGGGATGGCGAACATGCCGAACGGATAGGCCTCGCGCAGGTCGGCCTTCTCGGTGAAGGGAAAGCGCCTCACGTCCTCGAGCTGGCGCAGATCGTCGGGATGCACGCCGGCCGCCCGGCACTTGGCGCGATACGGCGCCTGGTTGGCGTAGGCGTGTGCCAGCGCCTCCTTCAGCCGCTCGAGCTGCAGGACGCGCAGGTGATCGAGGGAATAGCGGAGCTCGGGGAACAGCTCCTTCACTCCGCCGCGACTCGCGCCGCCTGGCCCGCGAAGGCCGCGCGGTTGTCGCGCGCGACCTTGCCTAGCTTTACCACCAGGCGATGGTTCTCCTTGCGCGCTGCCCGCTTGATGTCGGCCACCGCATCGCCGTCGCACAGCACGAAGTCGGCGGCGTTGCCCGCCTTGATGCGGCCCTGGCCGGCAAGGCGCATCAGGTCGGCGGCGCTCGCCGTCGAGAAGAACAGCGAATCGCGGCTCGAGATGCCGATGTCGCACATATATTCGAGCTCGCGCGCATTCTCGCCGTGGCGGTTGTGCGGCGTGCCGGCGTCGGTGCCCATGGCGATCTTGCCGCCCGCCTTGTAGTACATCTTGATCGAGGCGATATGGCGCTCGAACACGCGGCGCGCCTTTTCGATCACGTAGTCGGGGATCGAGCGGTCGCCCTCGTCGTGGCCCTTCAGGATGTTCTTCACAGCGGCGAGTGTCGGCACCAGCCAGACGCCGCCCTCCTTCATCTCGCGGATGCACTCGTCGGTCATGAAGATGCCGTGCTCGATCGAATCGATGCCGCCCTTCACCGCGTTCAGGATCCCGAGCGCGCCCTGGGCGTGGCTGGCGCAGCATTTGTGGAAGCGGTGCGCCTCGGTGATGCCGGCCTTGAGCTCCTCGGGCGAATAATGCGCGTCCTCGGGGTTGACGCCGGGCGTCATCACGCCGCCGGTCGCCATGATCTTGACCAGGTCGGAGCCGGCATGGATCTGCTCGCGCACCGCCTTGACGACCTCGTCCGGTCCGTCGGCGACCCGGCCGTTGCGGTTGCCGTGCCCGCCGGTCATGCAGATCATGCGGCCGGCGCAGCGCATGGTCGGCCCCAGGAAGCGACCCGAGTTGTAGGCGTCGCGGATGGCGAACTCGATATAGTCCTTGCCGCCGCAGTCGCGCACGGCGGTGATGCCGCCCTGCAGGGTGTTGCGCATGAACTCCATGCCACGCACGGCGATTTGCGCGGCGCTCATGCGGTCCTGTACCGCGCCGGGATTGCCTTCGGCGCCCGACAGCGAATGGACGTGGCAGTCGATCAGGCCGGGGATCAGCGTGCCGCCCGCCGTATCGACCTTCTCGCCGGCGAAGCCCGCGAACTCACCGGCCGGCGCCACCTTCTTGACCTTGCCGCCGTCCTCGAGAACGGCGTGGCCATCCAGCACCTTCTCGCCGTCGAATACGCGGCCCCCGACATACAACGTTGTCATCTGGCGATCCCTCCGAACGGCCGCACTATCGTTCGGCGGTGCGCGCCGTGCAACCCAACGGGTCGGCTGCGACATTGCCACCCGGCTCGGCGCGCAGGCGCGCAATCTCCGCATCGATGCCGGCAATGTGCGGATTGTATTTCTTGGCGAGTTCGAAGGCGGCCGCGGCGCGCGCCGGCTCGCCCATTTGCGCACGGATCATGCCCAATCCCGAGTAGGCGCCGAAATGGCGCGGCTCGCGCTTCACCGTCTCGCAGATGTCCGACAGCGAGTGCGGGAAGTCGCCCAGCAGCCAATAGACGGTAGCCCGCTTGTTCCAGGCTTCGGACAGGTCGGGCGCGATCTCGATCAGCTTGCTGAAGGTGGCGACCGCCTTCTCCAGCTCCTCCTGCTGCATCTCGAAGATGCCCTTCAGCATCAGCTGCCGCTGCGCCGGGTCGGGCACCATCGTCCACTGCTCCCAGATCGCCGCCTCCAGGCTCTGGATGGCCATCGGATCGGTGGCGGCCTGCAGCTTGGCAAAGAGGGTGTCGAGCATGGTGCTGCTCCCTTTCTGCTGCGCCATGACATGGGCCGCCAGCATCACGCCAAGCAAGGCGGCGAGGCAAGAGCGAACAGGGTGCATTGGCCAGTCTACTCCAACGCCGCCGGCATCGGCCCGCCCGTCGCCCAGTCCAGCAGCTCGACGGTGTGCACGACGGGAATCTCGGTGCCGGCAGCGAGGTTGCCGATGCAGCCGAAATTGCCGGCGGCGATCACGTCGGGCTGCAGGCTCTCGATGTTCGCCACCTTGAGATCGCGCAGCCGGCGCGACAGCTCGGGCTGCAGGACCTGGTAGGTGCCGGCCCAGCCGCAGCAGAGATGGCCGTCGGGCACGTCGCGCACGACGAAGCCCGCGTCGCGGAGAAGCTTCTTCGGCTGTTCGCTCACCTTCTGGCCGTGCTGCATGGAACAGGCGGAATGGTAGGCAACGCTGAGCCTGGGCGCTGTCACGTTTATGAGACCGAGCTCGCCCATGACTTCGCTGACGTCGCTCGCCAGCGCCGCGACCCTGCGCGCGCGTTCCTTCCATTCGGGATCTTTGGCGAACATGTCGCCATAGTCCTTCACTGTCGTGCCGCAGCCCGAGGCGTTGATCACGATCGCGTTGAGCCCGGCGCCATCCGCCTCGCGCAGCCACGCTTCGATGTTGCGCTTGGCCAGGCGCAAGGCTTCGTCGTTGCGGCCGATATGCTGGACCGCAGAGCCGCAACAGCCCGAGCCCGCCGCGTTCACGACTTCGACACCATGCCGCGTCAGGAGCCGCACGGTCGCTTCATTGACCTCCGGCGCCAGCACCTGCTGGCCGCAGCCCGGCATCAGGGCGACACGCTTGGCTCGCGACCCCACCGCGGCGAAGGTCTGCGGGCGGTCGACCGCGGATGGCGGCGCGAGGCGGTCGGGAATGGCCTCGATCATCGCCCTGAGCCGCCGCGGGAAAGTCGCCCCGCCGGCATCGCGGCTGGTGCTTGGCAGCAGCGGCGTCATCGGCTTGGCGAGCCGGCCCAGCATCGCGGCCAAACGGAACAGCCTCGGCCGCGGCATCAGGACGGCGAGCAATCCGCGCAAGAAGCGGTCGGGCAGCGGGCGCTTGTAGCGCTGCTCGATGTGATGCCGGCCGTGATCGACCAGGTGCATGTAGTTCACGCCCGACGGACAGGTCGTCATACAGGCAAGACAGGAGAGACAGCGATCGACATGGCGCACCTCCTGCGCGGTCGGTGCGCGATCGGCCTCGATCATCGCCTTGATGAAGTAGATGCGCCCGCGCGGGCTGTCGCGCTCGTCGCCCAGCAGCACATAGGTGGGACAGGTGGCGGTGCAGAAGCCGCAGTGTACGCACTTGCGCAGGATCTGCTCGCTGCGCGCTGTCTCGGGATCGGCCAACTGCGCCAGGGTGAAATTGGTCTGCATGGCTAGCCCATGCGGCCCGGATTGAAGAGGCGCTTGGGATCGAAGCTCTCCTTCACGCGGCGCGACAGCTCGGCGAGCGCCGGGGGCTGCGGCTGGAAGACCGGAACCAGGGCGCGCACCGTGGCCGGCGCGCGGATCAGGGTGGCGTGGCCGCCGCCATCGCCAAGCGCGCCGCGGACGATCAAATAGTCGGCGTCGCGAGTTGACGGCAGGCCGAGCCAGATCAATCCGCCGGACCAATCGTAGTAGGCGCTGGCCTCAGGCCGTCCATGACGGATGCGTGCGACGATGCCGGGCCCTTCGGTCGGCGGGCAGGAAATGCGCCACACGATCGACTCGCGGCCCGCCTCGAGCGGCGCGCCATCGCGCACCTCGCGCCAGAAGGTGCGACTTTCGAGCGTGCCGAGCTCTTCCATCTTGGCGCCGGTGTCCGCCAGCAGCTCGCGCAACGCCTTCAGCCGCGCTTCGACGGAGGGCGCCACGCCTTCGAGGCGCAACGCCGTCTGGCCCGAGAGGTGCGCCGCACCCGAGACTTCGTGCGGGCTGCCCATGGCGGCGCACATCGCCTTCACCGCCGTCGCGTCATCGAGGCGCAGCAGCATCAGCGTGCGCGTCTGGTCGGGCGCCGGCAGCACCTTGACCGAGACCTGGTCGAGCACGGCGAGCGTTCCCCACGAGCCGGCCAGCAACTTGGAGAGATCGTAACCGGTGACGTTCTTCATCACCCGGCCGCCCGACTTTATCGCCTCGCCGCGGCCGTTTACGCCGGAAAAGCCCAGCAGGTGGTCGCGCGCCGCGCCGGCCGAGAGCCGCCGCGGGCCCGCGAAGTTGCCCATCAATGTGCCGACGAGCGTCCCCTCGCCTGCCGCCTGGCCGAGCAGCGGTCCGAGATCGGGCGGCTCGAAGGCCAGCATCTGGTTGCGCTGCGCCAGCAGCGCCTCGACATCGCGCATCGGCGTGCCGGCGCGCACCGTCACCACCAGCTCCTCGGGCGCATAGTCGACGACGCCGCTCAGCCCTGCGAGATCGAGCACGTGACGGCAGGTCATCGGCTTGCCGAGAGAAAGCTTGCTGCCCTGCCCGCGCACGTCGAGCGTGACGCTCTCGTTCAGCGCCCATTCGACCGCCTGCTGCAGGTCCTTGGCATCGCGTGGCGTGATCGTTGCGCTCATGCGGCCGCGGCTCGCCTGCTGGTTACGGCCGCGTAACGCTTAAAATAACGGAAAAATAAGCGGATCGAATTTTTGCCCGCAACCGGGCGCATGTTTCCCCACGTCGCGCATCGACGGAGCCTATGCGGTTTTCGCCGTTTTAGACGGTGCGCTGCGGCGATCGAGCTCAAGCCCTTGATCGGTAAGGAAATGCGCCTCTCCGAAAACCGTCGTAAACGGTCTAAACGGTCAAGCGACCGACGGAAGATTTCCAGGACATCGAGCAACACAACCATGGCCCCGGCATCATAAGCCTAACTCAACCGAATCGACGATTCTGGTCGTTTGCTCAAAAATCCTTTGTGGGTCAGGTACATCATGCAGGAGGCGCTGTGCTGGAGCGCGCCACTCCAGTGGCGCGATCTTTGGACCGCGCGCGTCCACGGGCGCTCATGATGCCTCTTAGAATCGCGGGATGTCGGGGAACGGCACCTTGCCCTGGTGCACCACGACGCGGCCGAGTTCGACGCAGCGGCGCAGCTTGGGGAACACCTTGCCGGGATTCAGCAGGTGGTCGGGGTCGAAGGCGCACTTCACGCGCATCTGCTGGTCGAGATCGACTTCGGTGAACTGCTCGCCCATCAGGTCGCGCTTTTCGATGCCCACGCCGTGCTCGCCGGTCAGCGCGCCCCCCACCCTGACGCAGAGCCGCAGGATGTCGGCGCCGAACGCCTCGGCGCGTGCGAGCTGGTCGGGGTCGTTGGCGTCG
Organism: Reyranella sp.; assembly: GCA_051985755.1. Lineage (GTDB taxonomy): Bacteria > Pseudomonadota > Alphaproteobacteria > Reyranellales > Reyranellaceae > Reyranella. The sequence goes on from JBPYDO010000197.1 coordinate 9,931, forward strand.
AACAGGATCAGCGGATGCAGGTTGCCGTCGCCGGCATGGAAGACGTTGACCACGCGCAGGCGATGTGTGTTCGACATCTGCCGCATCTCGGCCAGCACCTTGACCAGCTTGCCGCGCGGCACCGAGCCGTCGAGACACATATAGTCGGGCGTGATTTGGCCGACCGCCGGGAAGGCGGCCTTGCGGCCGGCCCAAAACAGCACGCGCTCCTGCTCGTCGCGGCTGACACGCACCGTGGTGGCGCCGCGTTCGCGCGCGATCTCGGCGACACGCTCGACCAGATGGTCGACCTCGACCGGCGGACCGTCGAGCTCGACGATCAGCAGACCCTCGGCATCGAGCGGGTAGCCCGCGCCGACATAGTTCTCGGCGCATTGGGCGGCGTCCTTGTCCATCATCTCCATGCCGCCCGGGATGATACCGGCGGCGATGACGGCCGCGACGCATTCGGCGGCGCCCGCTTCGGTCGGGAAGCCCAGCAGCACCGCGCGCGCCGTCGTGGGCTTGCGCAACAGCCGCACCGTGACTTCGGTCACGACGCCCAACAGTCCTTCCGAGCCGGTCATCAGGCCCAGGAGGTCGTAGCCACCGGCATCGAGATGCTTGCCGCCCAGCCGCACCACCTCGCCGTTCATCAGCACCATCTCGATGCCGAGAAGGTTGTTGGTCGTGAGGCCGTACTTCAGGCAATGGATGCCGCCGGAATTCTCGGCAACATTGCCGCCGATCGAGCAGGCGATCTGCGAACTGGGATCGGGTGCGTAATAGAAGCCTTCGCGCTCGACCGCCTTGGTGACGCCGAGATTGGTGACGCCGGGCTGCACGCGGGCACAGCGGTTGGCGTAGTCGATCTCCAGCACCTTGTTGAACTTGCCGAGCCCCAAAAGGATCGCGTCGCCGACCGGCATGGCGCCGCCCGACAGCGAGGTGCCGGCGCCGCGCGGCACCACCTTGACGTTCTTGTCCTGGCAGTAGCGCAGGATCGCTGAGACCTGTGCGACGGTCTCGGGCAGCACCACGACCAGTGGCATCTGGCGGTAGGCCGACAGCGCATCGCACTCGAAAGGCCGCATGCCGTCGAGATCATCGATCACGCCCTCCCCCGGCACGATCGCCTTTAGCGCCGCCACGATCTCGGCGCGGCGCGAGAGGATTCCGGGGTCGAGAGCCGGCATCTGCATGCCAGATGCTTACTCCCAATGAAAAAGCGGCGAAAGCCGGAGGCTCCGCCGCTCGTGGACGTCCCAAGACGCCGATATCAGCTAGGTAGCTACCCTTGGCGGGCCTTGTAGCGCGGGTTGGTCTTGTTGATGACGTAGACGCGGCCCTTGCGGCGCACGATGCGGCAGTCCTTGTGGCGCAGCTTCACCGATTTCAGCGAATGGCGGATTTTCATGACCTTAAGTCCAACAAAAAGCCCCGGCCGCGCCGGGGTGAATTTCGAAAGCGCGCGGAAAATAGGGACCGCAACCGCCCCCGTCAACCCATACTTCCCGCCCCAAACTCCCCAGGCTGGGACGCCAGCGCGCCGGGTCAAGGCAGCCGAGCGACACGGCGCGGCTTGCCACGTTTCAGCTCGGCAACCCACTCGACCGATTTTGCGCGGCTGCGCCGCAGAAAATCGGCAATGACCTCGAGCTCGCGCTCGCTGTAGCTCGACCACAGGGCGAACATGCGCTCCTGCAGCGGAGCGTAGACGGCGGCAATCGGCGCGATGGCGTGCGGGCGGGCCCGCACGACGACGCGCCGACCGTCGCCGGGGTCGCGGGTCCGCTGGACATATCCGGCGCGCTCCAGGCGATCGATCAGTGCGGTCGCGGCGCCGGATGTGAGGCCGGTGGCCTCCGCCAGCTCGCCGGCGCTCGCCTGGCCGCGCAGGAAGATCACGTCGAGACATTCGAGGTCGGTCGGATGCAGGCCGAAGCGCGCGGCCACGGTTTCGCTGACCAGCGCGCTCTGCGCGCCGACCTGGCGCACCTCCTGGCCAAGCCGCTCGATCAGGGCCCGCTTGCGCGCCACCACCATGTCAGACGAGCCGTGCCGCCGCCGCGAAGGCCGTCAGCATGGCGCCGCACGTCACCAGGTCGAGCGGCAAGCGACCCATGCTGCGGCGGGTCCAGCGGCGCGCCACCTGCTCGGTGACGCTCGCGGGATCGGCGCGCTCGAACTGCAAGGCCTTGGGAATGAAATCGAAAGCTGACCAAATGCGCATGACGGCATGGCTGGCGAACGCCACCAGGAGCGCCATGCGGACTTCAGGCCGGGTCCAGGCCAGCACCAAGGCCGCGATCAGCATGAGCTCGAAGGCGACATGCACCGGGATCCAGAACCGACGGCGGGACACGCCACCGCGCCCCGGCTGGATCAGGTCAGGGCGCTTGGGCCATGAGGCATCGACCACCAGGAATTCGTAAAGACCGCCGCCGACGCTTGCCAGCGCCAGCGCGGTCGCGACTGCGACAACAACCAGCATGTTCCTCGCTCGCTAGAGTGTGAAGTGCATTATCTTTATGATCAAGATAATCGGCTGTCAAGCGGAGTCGTGCTAGGCAGGGGGCGGAATTTTCACGGGAGATGCCGATGTCCAGCCTTACCCTTGCCCAGGCCAACAAGATCATCGAGGTGGCGTTCGCCAAGGCGCGCGAGATGAAGATCAAGCCGCTTGCGGTCGCGGTGCTCGATGAGTCGGGCAACGTGAAGAGCCTGCAGCGCCAGGACGACGCCAGCATGCTGCGCAACGAGGTGGCGATCGGCAAGGCGTGGGCGGCGGTCGGCATGGGCGTGGCGAGCCGCACCCTGCTCGAGCGCGCCAAGGGCAACCCGCAGTTCTTCGGCGCGCTCGCGGCTACCGCCCAGGGCAAGTTCATTCCGCAGACCGGGGCCGTGGTCATCAAGGACAAGCAAGGCAAGGTGATCGGCGCGGCCGGTGCCAGCGGCGGCACCGGCGAAGAGGACGAGGCGGTCTGCATGGCCGGAATCGAGGCAGCGGGGTTGGCCCACGGCTGAGCTTTCCTTTATTAAGGCGCCGACTTGATTGATTCCTCTCCCCCGCTAGGGGGAGAGGTTAGGAGAGGGGGTTACAGGCGTGTGCGCGGCCCCCTCTCCCAGCCTCTCCCCTACGGGAGCGAGGAGAATGAAGAGCTGATGAGAAGGATTTCATGTTCGAGATTGCCGAGCGCCTGAAGAACGTAAAAGTGTCCGCGTCCGCCGCGATGACCCGCAAGGTGCGCGAGCTGCGCGCCCAAGGGGTGAAGATCGTCGGCCTCTCTTCCGGCGAGCCCGATTTCATGTCGCCCAAGCACGCGATCGAGGCGGCCTACAAGTCGGCGCTGGCCGGCGAGACCAAGTATCCGCCGCAGGATGGCATCAAGCCCT
>JBPYDO010000198.1:0-4233 GCA_051985755.1 Reyranella sp.
TGAAGCCGGCGGGCTTGCCGCCCGACAGCCGGCGCATCTCGCCGATGAACTTCATCAGCTCCACGGGCGTGGTGAAGGCGGAATGGGCCGATGGCGAGATGCAGTCCTCGCCCACCGGCACGCCGCGGGTGAGCGAGATCTCCTTGCTCACCTTGGGCGCGGGCAGCACGCCGCCATGGCCGGGCTTGGCGCCTTGGCTGAGCTTCAGCTCGACCATCTTGATCTGCTCGTTGGTCGCGGCTGCGGCGAACTTCTCGGCACTGAAGGTGTCGTCGGGGTTGCGACAGCCGAAATAGCCCGAGCCGATCTCCCAGATGATGTCGCCGCCGCACTCCCGGTGGTAGGGGCTGTAGCCGCCCTCGCCGGTGTCGTGCGCGAAGCCGCCGCGCTTGGCGCCGCCATTGAGCGCGCGGATGGCATTGGCCGAGAGCGCGCCGAAGCTCATGGCCGAGATGTTGAACACCGAGGCCGAGTAGGGCGTGGTGCACTGCGCGCCCCCGACCATGATCCGGAACGGCTCCTTGCTGACGGGCGCGGGCGCGATCGAATGCGCCATCCATTCGTAGCCGTCGCTGTAGACGTCGTACTGGGTGCCGAACGGGCGCACGTCGAGCTGCATCTTGGCGCGCTGGTAGACGACGGCGCGGCGGTCGCGGCTGAACGGCGTGCCGTCCTTGTCGCCCTCGAAGAAATACTGCCTGAGCTCGGGCCGGATCTCCTCGAAGATGAAGCGCAGGTGCGCCGCGATCGGGTAGTTGCGCAGGATCGAATGGTTCTTCTGGATGAGATCGTGGATGCCGACCGCGACCAGGAAAGCCGCCACCCCGAAGCCGATGATGAGCCACAGCGAATAGGGCATCAGCACCCACGCCGCCGCGAAGACGACCAGCGCCACGATCGCGAGCGTGAGGGTGAGGAAGCGCGGCTGGAGCGGCAGGGGCACGGTCGACATCGGATCCTCGGGCGGTCGCTGTGACTTTCCTACTTGGGGCGGGTCTCGTGCAGGCGCACGTCGGGTTGCGGCAGCTTTCCGCGGCGCATGAGCTTCACCGCTTCGATCAGGCAGCTAGCGGCGAGGCGCGTTTCTTCCTGAAAATCGCGCGCACGATCCAGCGCGTCGTGGCTGGTGGCGTAGGGCTCGTAATAGCCGACGTAGCGGTCGATCTGCGACAGGTGGCCGGCCGGGACCAGGTGCATGTCCTGCAGCCAGTCGCCGAGGATCCGTCGCAGGGTCTCGGCGCCGGCGGCGTCGCCATGCACGACGACGGAAAAGACGCGGCCAGCCAGGTGACGCGGATAGTTCCAGCCCTTCATCTCCAGATCCTTGGCCCTCTGCGGGTCCTTGCCGCCGGTCGATGTCGGGTCGGGATTGCCGCCGTCGGCGCAGACCAGCCGGTCGATCATCGCCTTGAGGCCGGCCGGCGCCTGATACCAGTTGACGGGTGTCACAATCATGACGCCGTGCGCCGCCACCCACATCGGATAGATCTCCGCCATCCAGTCGTTGACCTGCCCCATCGCGTGGTTGGGATAGCAGGAGCACGGCCAATGGCAGAGCGGCTGGGCCGTCGAGACGCAGGCCTTGCAGGGCAGGATCTGCCGGCCGTACTGCGCCGTCAGGAGGCTGAGGTTCAGCACCTCGACTTCGAAGCCGCGCTCGCGCTCGATCACATGCTTGGCGATCTCGACCAGGCGCCACGTCTTGGACATCTCGCCGGGACAGGTCTGGTCATTGCGCGACGAGCCGTTGATCAAGAGGATGCGCGACTTGGAAGACGGCGATTTCTGGCGGCGTTCGGCGCGGGCGATGGCATCGCGCGCCGCGAGCCATTCCACGGCAAGCGGGAAGTCCGGGTCGGCATAGCGCGGGCCGGCAGGCCTGGTGCGCGGCGACTTGTGATACTCGTGGTAATTCCGCCAGGCCGCCTCGACGATCTTGCCGATCTCGCCTTGCAGGCCGTCGAAGGTTGGATCGTAGAAGCGTTCGCGAATCCGCCGCGAGAACTCCGCCTTGGTGAGGGCGACGCTCGGCATGCCCTTGCGGACCCTGACTTTCGTCATTTGTGGTTCCTCCCTTGCCCGGGAGGATATCGCCTACCTGGGACGCGGGCTGCGGGAAATCGCCTGCAGGGCCCTCAAATGTGGGCGAGTGGCCGACAGCGCCTTGCGCTCGATGGCGCGGTAGTGGCGGATCAGTTCACGGCCGCGCGCCGTGAGAACCGCGCCGCCGCCCGCCTTGCCGCCGGTCTGGGCGCTGACCAGCGGTTCCTCGAAGCTGTGGTTGATCTCCGACACCAGTTCCCAGGCGCGCTTGTAGGACATGTTCATCGACCGGCCGGCGGCCGAGATCGAGCCTTCGCGGGCGATGCGCTCGAGCAGGGCCACCTTGCCCGGACCCAGCCGGCCCTCATGGTCGAAATCGATGCGTATGCTGAGATGGGGCATGGCAGCTCCTAACTCCGTTCGAAGGAGACGCTCTTGATCACGGCGTAGACCGGGCGGCCCGGCGCGAGCGCCAGCCGCTGCACCGACTTGGCCGTCAACCGCGCCAGCAGGTTGACGCCGTTGCAGTCGAGACGGATGTCGGACTGTGCGCCGCTTTCGGCGATTCGGGCGACCTTGCCGGCCAGCACGTTAAGGGCGCTGATCTCCTCGGGCGGCCTGAGCGACAGCATGACGTCGCGCGAGCGGATATAGGCGCGGACATGCGCCCCTACCGGCGCTGCGAGCAACGGCACCTGCAGGTCGCCGGCCGGCGAAGCGAGGACGGTGAGGTGGAAGGCCTCGTCGTGTCGCGCCACGACCGCATCGAGCACGCTGCCTGCGTCGCTGGCGTCGGCCATCGGCAGGATGTCGAGCACCGGCCCGACTGCCGTCACCTTGCCATCGCCCAGGACCACCACGGTCGTGGCGAGCCGTGCCACTTCGGCGACCGAGTGGCTGACATAGAGGATCGGCACGCCGGCCTCATCGCGCAGCCGCTCGAGGTAGGGCATGATCTCGGCCCGTCGCGCCTCGTCGAGCGAAGCAAGCGGCTCGTCCATCAGCAGGACGCGCGGCCGGGCGAGCAGGGCGCGGCCGATCGCGACCCGTTGCCCCTCGCCGCCCGACAGCGTCCGGGGATCGCGGTCTATCAGCCGGTCGATGCCGAGGAGCTGCAGCACCTGGTCGAAGTCGCCGGCCGCGCCGTCGCCGCCCTTCGCGAACCAGCGGCCATAGAGCAGGTTCTGGCGCACGCTGAGATGGGGAAACAGCCGGCTGTCCTGGAAGACGTAGCCGACGCGCCGGCGGTGCGCCGGCACGAACACGCCGCGCTCGGTGTCGACCAGGGTCTGGCCGTCGACCATCACACGGCCCGAGCGTGGCCGGATCAGGCCGGCCACGATATTGATCAGCGTGGTCTTGCCCGAACCCGAGCGGCCGAACAGCGCCGTCACGCCGGGCTGCGAGGCGAAGCGGGCGCTGAGGTGGAAGGTGCCGCGCTCGTGCTCGATATCGAGATCGAGGCTCATGTCGCGATGCGCCGCGCGCCAATGCGGCGCGCCAACAGCTCCGAGCCGAGCAAGGCGGCCATCGAGATCACGACCGACACCAGGGTCAGGCGAAGCGCGCCCGCGTCGCCGCCCGGCACTTGCGTCAAGGTGTAGATCGCGGTCGGCAGCGTCTGTGTCTCGCCGGGAATGTTCGACACGAAGGTGATGGTGGCGCCGAACTCGCCCATCGACTTGGCGAAGCTCAGGATGGCGCCTGCAATCACGCCGGGCGCGGCGAGCGGCAGGGTGACCGTGGCAAACACCAGGAGCGGATGGGCGCCGAGCGTGCTGGCGGCGCTCTCCAGCCTTGGATCGACGGCTTCGATGGAAAGGCGGATGGCGCGCACCATCAGGGGAAAGCCCATGACGGCGCAGGCGAGCGCCGCCCCGGTCCAGCGGAAGGCGAAGACGATGCCGAAGGCATCAGCCAGGAACTCGCCCAGCGGCCCCTTGCGGCCGAACAGGATCAGCAGCAGGTAGCCCGTCACCACCGGCGGCAGGATGAGCGGCAGGTGCACGATCGTGTCGAGCAGCGCCTTGCCCCAGAACTGCCGGCGCGCCAGCAGCCAGGCGATGGCGATGCCGGGCGGCAGGCTGGTCGCCATCGCGGTGACGGCGACCAGGAGGCTGAGCCGTACCGCCGTCCATTCTTCCGGTGTCATGTCGAGGAGTTGGATTTCACCAGCACGGTAAAGCCCTG
>JBPYDO010000199.1:0-2502 GCA_051985755.1 Reyranella sp.
ACGCGCGCTGCGATCGATCGCTGCTCGCAGGCTCGGCGGCCGACTTCCGCCGAGCGGCGCTAGAACCCCAGCACCGCCTTGGCGATGATGTTGCGTTGAATCTCGTTGGACCCGCCGTAGATCGACACCTTGCGATAGTTGAAATAGCCGGGCGCGGCGGGCGCCGCCCAATCCGACCCGGGCAGGTTCTCGTTGGAGCCGAAGTCGGGATCGTCGGGCTCGGCTTGGAACGGCAGCGCCAGCGGTCCGGCGATCTGCAGCAGCAGCTCGGTCGTCGCCTGTTGGATCTCACTGCCCTTGATCTTGAGGATTGAGGATTTCGGATTCGGCAAGTTGTCGGTCCTTTGCCGGTCCTCGGCGAGCACGCGCATCTGCGTCATCTCCAGCGCCTTGAGCTCAACCTCAACTGCGGCGACCTTCTCGCGAAAGCGCTCATCTTCGATCAGCGGCCGGTCGCCGACCTGGACACGCGCCGCCAGCTCCTTGATGCGCCCAATCCGCTGTTTGGAGTAGCCGACCCGAGCGATGCCGGTGCGCTCGTTGCCGAGCAGGAACTTGGCGCAGTCCCAGCCGCGGTGTTCCTGACCGACGAGGTTTGCGACCGGCACCTTGACGTCGTCGAAGAATACCTCGTTGACCTCGCGACCGCCGTCCATGGTGACGATTGGGCGCACGGTGACGCCGGGGCTTTGCATGTCGATCAGAATGAAGGAGATGCCCAGCTGCTTCTTCTTTGCACCGGGATCTGTGCGGCACAGGCAGAAGATCCAGTCCGCGTACTGGGCCAATGTGGTCCAGGTCTTCTGGCCGTTGATGATGTAGTTATCACCCTGCCGCACCGCGCTGGTCTTGAGCCCGGCGAGATCGGAACCGGCGCCGGGTTCGGAGAAACCCTGACACCACCAGTCGTCGAGCGCGGCCATGCGCGGCAGGAAGCGCTTTTTCTGCTCTTCCGTGCCGAACGCAATGATCACCGGCCCGCACATCGACACGTTGAACGCCAGGGGCGGGGGCACGCAGTTGAACTGCAGTTCCTCGGTATAGATGTAGTGCTGCACCGGCGTCCACTCGGCTCCGCCCCACTGCTTTGGCCAATGCGGCACGGCATAGCCGCTCTTGTGCAGCACCTTGTGCGTGGCGACCAGCTCGGCCTTGTCCAGATGCCGACCTTCGGCCACTTTTTTGCGAATTGCCGGCGGCACTTCCGTGCGGAAGAACTGGCGCATGGTCTCGCGGAAGGCGTTCTCTTCCGGGCTGAAGCGCAGGTCCATGGCCGGTCCCCTCAGACGATTTCGAACAGTCCGGCGGCGCCCTGGCCGCCGCCGATGCACATGGTGACGACCACATACTTGAGGCCGCGGCGCTTGCCCTCGATCAGGGCGTGTCCGGTCATGCGCGCACCGCTCATGCCATAGGGATGGCCGATGGCGATGGAACCGCCGTCGACATTGAGCCGCTCCTCGGGAATGCCGAGCCGGTCACGACAGTAGATGACCTGCACGGCGAACGCTTCGTTGAGCTCCCATAGACCGATGTCCTCCATCTTCAGGCCGGTGCGCTGCAGCAACCGCGGCACGGCGAACACCGGACCGATGCCCATCTCGTCGGGCTCGCAGCCAGCCACCTGGAAGCCGCGAAACACGCCCATGACCTTCGCATTGCGCCTGGCCGCCTCCCGGTCCGACATCAACACGCAGGCGCTCGCCCCATCGGAAAGCTGACTGGCGTTGCCGGCGGTGATGAACTGGTCGTCGCCGCGCACCGGTTTGAGCTTGGCCAGGCCCTCCATGGTGGTATCGGCGCGATTGCCTTCGTCACGCTCGAGCGTGACCGTCCGCTTCGAGACCTCCTTCGTCTCCTTGTTCTCGACCGCCATCACGCTCGTCAGCGGCACGATCTCCGCATTGAACCGCCCGGCCTTCTGGGCGGCCGCCGTGCGCTGCTGGCTGAGCAGGGCGTAGGCATCCTGCTCCTGCCGGCCGACGTTGTAGCGCTTCGCGACGATGTCGGCGGTCTCGATCATCGGCAAATAGAGCGCCCCCTTGTGCTCGAGGATCCACTCATTGCGGTAGAACTTGGTGTTCAGGTTCATCTGCACGAGGCTGATCGATTCAAGCCCACCCGCCACCGCCACCGGCACGCCCTCGCTGACGATGCTGTGCGCCGCCGTCGCGATCGCCTGCAGTCCCGAGGAGCAAAAGCGGTTGACGGTCTGGCCGGCGGTCGTGACGGAAAGTCCGGCGCGGAGCGCCGCCTGGCGGGCAATGTTGCCGCCCGTGGCGCCCTCCGGATTGGCACACCCCAGCACCACGTCCTCGACCTCCAGGGGATCGAGCCCGGCACGTTTCACCGCCTGCTGGACGACGTGGCCACCCAGCTCGGCGCCGTGGGTGAGATTGAACGCCCCGCGCACGGCCTTGCCGATTGGAGTGCGGGCGGTAGAGACGATTACAGCTTCGACCATGGGCTTCCTCTTGTTGGTTTGGCTTGGCTCCGCGAGCG
>JBPYDO010000200.1:0-5997 GCA_051985755.1 Reyranella sp.
ATCCTGGTTTCAGCGGCGCTGATCGGCATGGGATCGTCGGTGTTCCATCCCGAGGCCTCACGCGTGGCGCGCATGGCCGCCGGCGGTCGCTACGGTCTGGCGCAGTCGCTGTTCCAGGTCGGCGGCAATCTCGGCCAGGCGTCGGGCCCGCTGCTCGCCGCCTTCATCGTCGTGCAGCGCGGCCAGTCGAGCATCGCCTGGTTCTCCGCCGCGGCGCTGGTCGCCATGACCGTGCTGTTCCAGATCGGTAACTGGTATCGCGCTCGCCGCGCCGCGACAGCGAGGGCTGCGGCGCGCGCCAAAGCGGCGGTCGCCGCGCATGGGCTCACCAAGGGGCGCGTATTGTTCGCCGTGGTGATCCTGGTGGTGCTGCTGTTCTCCAAGAACGTCTACCAGGCGAGCCTCGGCTCGTATTACACCTTCTATCTCATCGAGAAGTTCCATCTGCCGGTGCAGACGGCGCAGTTCTACCTGGTCGCCTTCTCGATCGGCATCGTGCTGGGCACGCTGGGGGGCGGCTGGGTCGGCGACAAGGTCGGCCGCATTCCCATCATGTGGTTCTCGATCCTGGGCGCGCTGCCTTTTGCGCTCATCCTGCCGCACGCCAATCTGTTCTGGACCGGCGTGCTGGCGGTGGGCGTGGCGATGATCATGGCCTCGGCGTTCCCGGCGATCATCGTCTATGCGCAGGAGCTGCTGCCCGGCCGCGTCGGACTGGTGGCCGGCATGTTCTTCGGCTTCTCGTTCGGCTTGGGTGGCCTCGGCGCGGCGGCGCTGGGCAAGATCGCCGACTGGACCAGCATCGAGACGGTCTACCAGGCAACCCCGTTCCTGCTATGCTTGGGCCTGTTGACGGCTCTCCTGCCACGCCAGGTAGGCGAGCCGAAGAACTCCCACTGAGGAGGGCTTCATGGACTCGCACGCCGACAAAGCTCGCCGTCCCCTCGACGCCAAGCCGGTGTCGCCCTCGCTGTTCGCGCACTTCGCGCTCAAGACCTCCAACCGGACCGCCATGGTCGATTGGTACCGCAAGGTGCTGAACGCACGGCTGGTGTTCGAGAACGAGTTCATCTCCTTCATCACCTACGACGACGAGCACCATCGCGTCGCCTTCATCAACCTGCCCGGTCTGAAGAAGGCCGGCGACGACACTTGGGGCCTGAGCCACGTCGCCTACTCCTTCCGCGACCTCGGCGAGCTGCTCTCGAGCTACCGCCGCCTGAAGGGTCTCGGCATCGTGCCGATGCGGCCGATCAACCACGGCCCCACGGTCTCGCTCTACTACGCCGATCCCGACGGCAATTACGTCGAATTGCAGGTCGACGCCTTCAAGACCAAGGCGGAAGCCGCTGGCTACTTCAGCACCGGCTCCTTCGCCAAGAACCCGATCGGCGTCGCCTTCGATCCCGACAAGATGCTCGCCGACTACGAGTCCGGAGTGCCAGAGAGCGAGCTATTGCGGATACCCGACGGGCCGCCGTCCAAGCCGCTCTCGGGGCGCTAGCCTGCTGAAACTCCGATTTTGGAGGCAATCATGGCTGAGCTGAACCACATCATCATCCCGGCGCACGACAAGAACGCTTCGGCGAAGTTCCTGGGCAGCATCCTGGGCGTGAAGCCGGACAAGCAATGGGGCCCGTTCATCCCGCTGCAGACCGCCAACGGCGTCACCCTCGACTTCGTCGATTCGAAGGACGTGCGCACCCAGCACTACGCCTTCCTGGTCGACGACAAGGAGTTCGACGCCGGCCTAGCCAAGCTCAAGAAGGACGGCATCAAGATCTGGGCCAGCCCGCACAAGGAGGGGCCCGGCAAGATCAACCATCACGACGGCGGCCGCGGCGTCTATTTCGAGGACCCCAACGGTCATCTCATGGAGATGATCACCAAGCCTTACGGCGGCGGTCCCCGCAATCTATGACGTCGCTCGTCCTCTACTTCGCGCCGGGCGCCAGCTCGATGGCGGTGCATATCGCGCTGTTCGAGGTCGGCGCTGCCTTCGAAGGCCGGCCGATGTCGTTCAAGAGCGGCGACTTGAAGAGCGAGGCGTTCCGCAAGCTCAACCTCGAGGGCAAGGTGCCCACGCTGCTGATCGACGGCCAGCCGCTCACCGAAGTGGCGGCCTGCCTGTACTATCTCGCCAGGACCCATCCCGCGGCGAAGCTCCTGCCGGAAGGCGCCGAGGCCGAGGCGCGCGCCGTGTCGTGGATGTCCTTCATCGCCTCGACGTTGCATCCGGCGCGCCGCCAGGGACTCGAGCACGTGAAGCAGGTCTGGCGCATCGCCGAGCAGTGGCTGGGCAACAATGAATGGGTGCTCGGCCGCTATTCGATCGCCGACATCCATCTCTTCCGCCTGTGGTGGCGTCTCGTCGGCTCGATCAAGCCCGAACGCGCCGAGTTCCCCCGCCTCTACGCCCACTACGACCGCATGATGGCGCGGCCGGCCGTCAAGCGCACGATCGAGGCCGAGTCGAAGGTCGGCTACGAGCTGCCAGCCTGATCGCATGCAGTTCGGCTGGCTGACCCTGCAACTGTCGCCCTCGCCCGAGGAGGATGCGGCGCGCATCGAGCAGCAGATCGAGCAGGTCTGCTTCGCCGAGATGCTGGGCTTCTCCGACGTCTGGCTGACCGAGCACTATTTCACCGGCGAGAGCGTCTACTCGGACTCGCTGATGTTTGCCGCCGCGCTCGCCATGCGTACCAGCCGCATCCGGTTGGGCTTCGCAGTGGTGCAGATGCCGTTCCATCCGCCGGTGCGTCTCGCCGTGCAGATGGCGCTCCTGGACAATCTCAGCCGCGGCCGCATCGACGTCGGCATCGGCCGCGGCACGGTCTACAACGAGTACGAATTCGTCGGCCACGGCCTCACCAGCGCCGACGCCCGCGAGCGCATGGACGAGGCGGTCGCCATCATCGAGCGCGCCTGGTCCGGAAAGCCCTTTCGCTACGACGGCCGCTTCCACCAGGTCGACGTGCCGGCCTTGCGCCCCAAGCCGGTGCAGGCGCGACCGCCGTTGTGGCGCTCGGTCATCTCACCCGGCTCCTTCGAGGAGTGCGGCCGGCTCGGCATTCCCATCCTGACGGCGCGTCTGCCGGTGCCGCGCATCAAGGAGCGCTGGGCGATCTACGAAAAAGGCCTTCTGGCCGGCGGCCACGACGAGGCAACGCGCAGCGACCTGCTGGCGCGCTCGGCGCTGTGGCGCAATGTCTATGTCGCGGAATCGAACGCCCAGGCCGAGGACGAACTGGCGGCGCTCCTGATCGAGACGCGCGATCACATGATGCATGTGCGCGAGACCCTGAACCCGCCCAGCTTCGCGCCCGATCCTGCGCACCTCAATCCGTGGACCGACCCCAAAGTGAAGCACGACGTCGCGATCCCCTTCGTGCTGTCGACCGGCTCGCTCTACGGATCCCCGGCACGGGTGCGCGAGCAGGTCGCCGAGCTCAGGGACGCGGGCGTGCGGCACCTCCTGTGCCAGACCGGCTTCGGCGCCATGGACCACGCCCAGAACCTCGCCTCGATGCGTCGCTTCGGCGAGCAGGTGATGCCCGCATTTCACTGAAATGGCCGTTCCCTGACCGCGCGGTTTCTATCCGCACTCTGTCCGGGCTTTCTTCACCCGATTTGCACCGTTTTGGTCCATAAATATGCGCTCTCGCACATTGTCGGAATGTCACACCGAGTGCACTCTTCACCTGGGGGGTTCGCATTTCTACGCTTTCTGACAAGACGCTGGGCGAGGACCTGCGCTCGGTGCTGACCGCGGCAATCGTCGGCGCGGCGGCCCTGGCGGTGGGTGCGACGCTTGCCGCTTCGTCGCGGCCGACGGCGATGCCGCACGGTGCACGGGCGGCCGAGTGGCGGCTGGCCTGCGGCGAGCGCTGCGAGCTCACGACGATCGCCGAGGATGGCGCCGGCGCGGGCCACTGGGTGGGCCTCGTCTACACTTCAGCCACTGACGCCCGCGTCGTCACGGATCTTCATCGTCCCTTGGGCGCGGCGGTGACGTTCAACGACGGCCGGCGCTTCATCTTCGATCTTTGCCGGGACGACGCCTGCCGCCTGCCGCCCGCCGACTCGGCAGCCCTCCTGCAGCGCCTGCACGCCGACGCAACCGGCACGCTGCGCGTGCACCTGGCGAGCGGCGGCACGACGGGCCTGATCGATCTGCCGCGGCTCAACGGCTTTGCCGACGGCCCGCCCGCGCCACCTCCCGCACTAGCGGGATACTAGGGTCCATTCGGCGCCGCACTCGCCCACTCGGCGAGCCTGCGGTGCGCCGCCCGGCATTCGGCCCCGGCATCGACCGCATCCGATATCCACTTGGCCTGCTCGCGGTCGTCCATGAACACCGCGGGTAGCACGGGCTCGTCAGGGCACGGCCGCACGAGCTCGGCCGGCACCTCCCGGTTGACCAGCACCGGCCGCTCCGGCGGGGGCGCGCAAGCCGCCAGCGCGCAACTGGTCAAACAGAGCGCGCATAGGAGCGCTGCCGGCGCAGGCCTGGCTGTCCGGCGCGCTCGCGATCGCTGCGTCGCGTGCATTCGTCTGCTCCTTCAGGTTGGCGATTTCGGCGGCGCGCTGATCCTCCAGCGCGCGGGTCTTCGCGGCGTCGGCTGCCTTCGCATCGTTGAGCGCCTTCTCCGCCGCGGCGACATCGGCCGCGCGCGCGGCGATCTCCGATTGCCAGCCCGAGCGCTCGTAGAAGCCGAACGCCAAGGAGAGCGCCAGCAGCACGCCGAGCCCGATGCTGGTCCAGCCGAGGATGGGCATCAGACCACTACGCCGAGCAGGAACGCCGCGCCGATCGCCGCCAGCCACCACTTGTTGGCACCGAGCCAGTTCAGTGCCCCGCTCTTCACGGCCGCGGGGTCGAGTTCAATCTGATCCATGATGCTTGCGTCCTTTCGGCTTGGGTTTCGATTTGGGCCTGAGAGAAACGACCTTGGGTGCCGGCGGCAGCGGCCCCTTCTCTCCGCGGTCCTCCTCCAGTTCCTTCCTGGAGGCGAGATAGCGCCCAAGCCTAGCCAGCCAACGCATTGCCTTGCTCCAGCTCGCCGTTCTCATAGGGAAAGCCGCCAAGCTCGACGCGCGTGATGGCGCCCATGAGCGAAGGCCGCGCCACGGGCCACTGTCCGTCGCTGATCTGCTCCTCGAGGCCGATCCCGGTCTCCAGCATCACCGCCTGCTTGTAGGCGGCGGTGTTGTTCTCGTTGGGCGGCGCGTGGCGGTCGATGATGCGGTCGATGGTCAAGAGCCCCAGCCGGTCGCGATAGGCCTGCAGGTTCTTGGCCAAGGCACGGAAGCCGTGCACGGCGTCGGCGAAGACGCAGAAGCGGCCATGCGTCAGCTCGATCCGCTGGATGTCGTTGGC
This sequence comes from Reyranella sp., assembly GCA_051985755.1. Taxonomy (GTDB): domain Bacteria; phylum Pseudomonadota; class Alphaproteobacteria; order Reyranellales; family Reyranellaceae; genus Reyranella. The sequence continues at coordinate 5,381 of JBPYDO010000200.1, forward strand.
GCACTCAGCGACATCGCGGATCTCGCCGTTCCACGGCGGGTCGCTGCGATCGAGATTGCCGGGATTGTTGTTGAGGAAGCCGCGCGTGGATTTGGGGTCGATCATGGATCGTGTCCTGGGACGGTGGGGCCTTCGGTCTTGCGCCTGAGATGATCGTCGACCACCGCCATGGTGCCGAAAGTGGCGAGCGTGCCGACCAGACCCGTGCTGCAGTTGCTCATGACCATTGAAGCGTGCGCGAGGTCGTGGTCGACGAAGATCGAGTTCACGATGCCGGTCAGGAAGGCCGCGGCGGCGCTCAAGGTGATGCGCCGGCGCCAGCTCCAGCCGGGCTCGCCGACGAAGATGTGCCGGGCGAGGAGATGCAACATCACGGCTTCTCCCGCGCCGGCCGGCGGTAGACATCGGTCTCGAGGTTGCCGACGCGCCGCTCGTGGTCCTCGAGCTTCACCGTGGTGGCCGAGGTGAAGGCGCCGAGCTGCACCTTGATCTCGCCGACCGCCTTGCCCGTATCGGTGACGCTCGACAGCACGAAGGCGCCCATGGCCAGGACCGCAGCCAGGCCAAGGGAATAGAGGGTGCGCCAGGCCAGGACTCCGGCGCTGCCGTTCTTGCCG